>NZ_JBHSFK010000042.1:0-104596 GCF_042653945.1 Streptomyces vulcanius
TGTTCTACTTCAAAGGAACCTCATCCCCGGCTATCACTGCCGTGGGACGGGGTATCAACATATCTGGCGTTGATTTTTGGCACGCTGTTGAGTTCTCAAGGAACGGACGCTTCCTTTGTACTCACCCAAGACACTCTCAGGCTTTCCTCCGGGCGCTTCCCTTCGGTCTTGCGTTTCCGACTCTATCAGACCGTTTCCCGATCCAATTTCCTCGGTGCTTTCCAGGTTCCCGCGCTATTCGCTGCGTGGTTTCCCTTTCCGGCGGTTCCGACTCTATCAGACCCTTTCGGCGTCTGATTCCCAGTCAGTGGGGCTTGCCTTCCCGGCTGTTGGGCCGTTCCGACGAGTGAGACTTTAGCGGATTCCCGGCCCCCGAAGCCAATCGGGGGCCGCGTCCTTTCGAACGCGGATTCCTCATTTCGCGAATACGCACACCAATGAACCGACGGCAGACGAAACGACTGCTCACCGAGAACTGGTAGGTACTGCGGAATGGCTGTCCGGGGACCGACCGGAGTCGGCGCTCACGTCGGACAACTCGGAGAACACTACGTAGCCCGCGCAGGTGTGTCAACTCGCGTCTCGACAGCCCCCTGAGGAGCCTCCCCGGGCGTACTGTGGGGGATGTGACGACGCGTACGTACACCCAGCTGTGGTGGGCCGCCTGACGGCGGCCGTGCTCACGTATGCACTCAACGGCCGCCGCCTCGGCGGCCGTTTTCGTATCTCCCAGCTCCACTCCGGGAGGTCGGCCCGCCGGGACGGTGGCCTCGACCAGGAGGTGGAGAAGAGATGACACGGGTCTTCAGCGGGATCAAGCCGACCGGGCATTTGACACTGGGGAACTACCTGGGAGCCATGCGGCAGTGGGCCGTGGTCGACCAGCATCGGGCGGAGGCACTGTTCTGTGTCGTCGATCTGCACGCGCTGACCGTGGATCACGATCCGGCGCGCGTGCGCCGGCTGACCCGGCAGGCGGCGACGCTGCTGCTGGCGTCCGGGCTCGATCCACAGTTGTGCACGCTCTACGTACAGAGCCATGTCGACGAGCACGCGCGGCTGTCGTATCTGCTGGAGTGCGTGGCCTCCGACGGGGAGATGCGGCGGATGATCCAGTACAAGGAGAAGGCCGCGCGGGAGCGGGAGCGTGACGGGAGTGTGCGGCTGTCGCTGCTGACCTATCCGGTGCTGATGGCGGCGGACATCCTGGCGTACGGAACGGACGAGGTGCCGGTGGGCGACGACCAGACGCAGCACGTCGAGCTGGCGCGTGATCTGGCCGTGCGCTTCAACCAGCGGTACGGGCATACCTTCGTGGTGCCGAAGGCGACCCGTCCGGCGGTGGCGGCGCGGGTGATGAACCTGCAGGAGCCGGCCTCGAAGATGGGGAAGTCGGACGACTCGGGGCTGGGGATCGTCTATCTGCTCGACGAGCCCGACGTGGTGCGCAAGAAGGTCATGCGGGCCGTCACCGACAGCGGGCGGGAGGTCGTGTACGACCCGGAGGAGCGGCCGGGGCTCGCCAATCTGCTGGAGATCCTCGCCGCCTGTACCGGCGGGAACCCGGATGAACTGTCCGCCGTTTACCAGTCGTACGGCGCATTGAAGAAGGACACGGCGGACGCCGTGGTGGAGGTGCTGAGGCCGGTGCAGGCCAGGCATCGGGAGTTGTGCGCGGATCCGGCGTATGTGGAGGGGGTGCTGCGGGATGGGGCGGACAGAGCGCGGAAGATGGCGCGGCCGGTCGTCGATACCGCTTACCGGGCGATCGGGCTGCTCCCGCCGGTCGCGGAGCCGGCGCTGGACGCGGTGGGCGTAGCGGACACGGTGGACGAGACGGCGACGCGTTGAAGGCTGCTCGGTAGGCGCGTGGGCTGGTGGCGAGGCGCGATGCGAAGTGCTGGCGCATGGTGCCCTCGCTGCCGAAGCCGGTTCGGCGGGCGATCTCCGGCAGAGGTCGATACCGGCTGCCGTGCCGGCGGCGGCCTTCCTCTGGGCTCCGGATCGGGGGCCTGGCTGAAGGTCGAGGGGATCTCGCAGATCGTGGTGGCCGGGATCCAGACCGCGCGAGCTCGTCCGCACGGTGCTGCCAGGTCGAACGTGTACGTCGCGTCGTACGGCAGCGCGTCGGCGGTGTCGCTGCACGGGGGCGGGTGCGCGCGCTGGATGACCGCCGAGGAGGTGGTGGGGGCGGCCGGCCACCGCCCCTGTGGGCTGGTCAGTCCTTCTTGCCGGAGGCCAGTTCGCGGCTGCGGTCGCGGGCGGCCTCCAGGGCGGCGATGAGGGCGGCTCGTACGCCGTGGTTCTCGAGTTCGCGGATGGCGCTGATGGTGGTGCCGGCGGGGGAGGTGACGTTCTCACGGAGCTTGACGGGGTGTTCGCCGCTGTCGCGGAGCATCGTCGCGGCGCCGATCGCCGACTGCACGATGAGGTCGTGGGCCTTGTCGCGGGGCAGGCCGAGCAGGATGCCGGCGTCGGTCATGGCTTCGACCAGGTAGAAGAAGTACGCCGGGCCGGAGCCGGAGAGCGCTGTGCAGGCGTCCTGCTGGGACTCGGGGACGCGAAGGGTCTTGCCGACGGCGCCGAAGATCTCCTCGGCGTGGGCGAGGTGGTCGGCGGTGGCGTGGCTGCCGGCGGAGATGACGGACATGGCCTCGTCGACGAGGGCGGGGGTGTTCGTCATGACGCGGACGACGGGGATGCCGGGGGTGAGGCGTTCCTCGACGAAGGCGGTGGTGATGCCGGCGGCGCCGCTGATGACCAGGCGGTCGGCGGGGATGTGGCCGGCGAGCTCGTCGAGGAGGGCGCCCATGTCCTGCGGCTTGACCGCGAGGATGAGGGTGTCGGCGGACTTGGCGGCTTCGGCGTTGGTGACCGGGGCGACGCCGTAGCGGGTGCGGAGTTCGTCGGCGCGTTCCGGGCGGCGGGCGGTGACGAGGAGGTCGGCCGGGGGCCAGCCGCCTCGGAGCATTCCGCTGAGCAGGGCTTCGCCGATCTTGCCGGTGCCTAGGACTGCGACTTTCTGCGTCATGGTGCGGGGCCCTCCGGGGGTTGCGTCGTCCAAGCCCATCCTCGCACCGGCAGGGAGGAGTGGCGGGCGGCTGTCCGGTGGGCGGACGTCGGTGGGTCAGGTTGTCCGGCGTCGCAGGGTCGCCGCGCCCAGGCCTAGGACCAGCACCGCGCAGCCCCCGACGATCAGGACGTCCCGTACGAAGGTCGCCGTCATGTCGGTGTGCCGTAGGACCTCGTTCATGCCGTCGACCGCGTAGGACATGGGGAGGACGTCGGAGAGGGCTTCCAGCGCGGGGTGCATGGTGTCCCGGGCGGCGAAGAGGCCGCAGAGGAGGAGTTGGGGGAAGATCACGGCCGGCATGAACTGGACGGCCTGGAACTCGGAGGCGGCGAAGGCCGAGACGAAGAGGCCGAGGGCGGTGCCGAGGAGGGCGTCGAGGAGGGCGACCAGGAGGAGGAGCCAGGGGGAGCCGGTGACGTCGAGGCCGAGGAACCAGACCGCGAGGCCCGTGGCGAGTGCCGACTGGACGATCGCGAGGCCGCCGAAGGCGAGGGCGTAGCCGGCGATGAGGTCGGCCTTGCCCAGGGGCATGGCGAGGAGGCGTTCGAGGGTGCCGGAGGTGCGTTCGCGCAGGGTGGCGATGGAGGTCACCAGGAACATGGTGATGAGGGGGAAGATCCCGAGGAGGGAGGCGCCGATGCTGTCGAAGGTGCGCGGGTCGCCGTCGAAGACGTAGCGCAGCAGGACCAGCATCAGGCAGGGGATGAGGATCAGCAGCGCGATGGTGCGGGGGTCGTGGCGGAGCTGGCGCAGGACCCGGGTCGCGGTGGCGGTGGTGCGGGAGAGGTTGAGGGGGGTGGCGGGGGCCGGAGGTGCCGTGGTGGTCATCGGGTCGGTTCCTTTTCGTTCCGGGCGTCGCCTTCGTTCGCCTCGTCGACGAGGTGCAGGAAGGCGGCCTCGACGGTGTCCGCGCCGGTGCGGGTGCGCAGGGATTCGGGGGTGCCGTCGGCGAGGATCTCGCCCTGGCGCATGAGGAGCAGGCGGTGGCAGCGCTCGGCCTCGTCCATGACGTGGGAGGAGATCAGGAGGGTCGCGCCGCGGGTGGCGGCGATGTGGTGGAAGAGGGCCCACAGGTCGCGGCGCAGGACGGGGTCGAGGCCGACGGTCGGTTCGTCGAGGACGAGGAGTTCGGGGGTGCCGAGGAGGGCGACGGCGAGGGAGACGCGTCCTCGCTGCCCGCCGGAGAGGTTGCCGGCCAGGGCGTCGGCGTGGGTGGTGAGGTCGACGTCGGCGATGGCGCTGGTGACGTTCTCGTGGCGGCGGTCGGCTGCCGCGCGGCCGGGGTCGAGGATCGCGGCGAAGTAGTCGAGGTTCTGGCGGACTGTCAGGTCGTCGTAGACGGAGGGGGCCTGGGTGACGTAGCCGATGCGGGAGCGCAGGGCGGGGTGGCCGGCCGGGTGGTCCAGGACGTCGAGGGTGCCGGTGACCTTGGCCTGGGTGCCGACGATGGAGCGCATCAGCGTGGACTTGCCGCAGCCGGAGGGGCCGAGGAGGCCGGTGATCTGGCCGGGCGGGACGGTGAAGTCGAGGGAGCGCAGGACGGTGCGGGGGCCTCGGACGACGGTGAGGCCGGCGGCGCTGACGGCGGAGGTGCCGGGTGGCGGTGGTGGCCCGGGCGAGTAATTCATCATGTGATGAATAATTACGCCGGAGGTGCCGACCGTCAAGGGGGGGTGCGTATGGCGGCGCAGGCGCGCGTCGGTGGGATTGGAGGCGGAGGGTCCGGTTCCTGCGCTCCCGTGTTCACCGGGTGCGCACAAGAACTCTCTTCAAGTTCGGTCGTTTTAACTGACAATGGAATTCATGCGCTCTTGGCGCCGCGCTCTCCCCCGGTGCGGCGCACCCACGCATCTCCCGTTCCCTACCGGAGGTGCCGTTGTGCTCCGCAAGGCCGATCTGTTCGCTTCTCTCGTCGTCTTCCTCGTCGCGCTGCCCCTGTGTGTGGGCGTCGCCATGGCTTCCGGTGTGCCGGCCGAGCTGGGGCTGGTCACCGGAATCGTCGGCGGGCTGGTCACCGGGCTGCTGCCCGGCAGCAGCCTGCAGGTCAGCGGGCCCGCGGCGGGGCTGACCGTGCTGGTCTACGAGGCCGTGCAGGCATACGGCCTCCAGGCGCTCGGGGTACTGGTGTTCGCCGCCGGGCTGGTGCAGGTCGGGCTCGGGGCGCTGCGGCTCGGGCGCTGGTTCCGGGCCGTGTCCGTGGCCGTCGTCCAGGGGATGCTCGCCGGGATCGGGCTGGTGCTGGTCAGCGGGCAGGTGTACGCGCTCGGCGACGTGGCGGCACCGGCGGGCGGGCTCGGCAAGCTCGCGGGGCTGGTGTCGCTGCCGGGGCGGGCGGATCCGGGGGCGTTGTCAGTGGGGGGTGCCACGATTGTGGTGTTGCTCCTGTGGGGGCGCTGGCGGCGCGGGGCGCGGCTGGTTCCGGCGCCGTTGGTGGCGGTGGCGCTGGCTGCCGGGGCGACCTGGGCGTTCGACCTGGAGGTGCGGCGGGTCCAGGTGCAGGGGCTGTGGGATGCCGTACGGGTGCCGCAGGCGGCGGACTTCGGGCGGCTGACGGAAGTGGGGGTGGTCGGGACCGTCGTGGCGTTCGCGCTGATCGCGTCGGCGGAGTCGCTGTTCAGTGCGGCGGCGGTGGACCGGCTGCATGACGGAAGGAGGACGGACTACGACCGGGAGCTGATGGCGCAGGGCGCGGGCAACGCGGTGTGCGGAGTACTGGGCGCGCTGCCGATGACGGCGGTCATCGTGCGGAGCGCGGCGAACGTCGGGGCGGGGGCGCGGACCAAGGCGTCGCGGGTGCTGCACGGCGTATGGCTGCTGCTGTTCACGGCGGTCGTGCCCGGGGTGCTGGGGTTCATCCCGGTGGCGGCGCTGGCCGGGCTGCTGGTGCACGCCGGCTGCAAGCTCGTGCCGGTGCGCGAGGTGTGGGTGCTGTGGCGCGGGCATCGGGGCGAGGCCGTCGTCCTGGGGGTGACGGCGGTGGCGATCGTCGTGGGGAACCTGTTCGAGGGGGTGCTGATCGGGCTGGCGCTGGCCGTCGCGAAGACGGCGTGGGAGATCAGCCATGTGCAGGTGGAGACGGAGGACCGGGGCGAGGCCGGGATCGTCGTGCGGGTGGTCGGTCATGCGACGTTCCTGCGGCTGCCGAAGCTGCTGGACGCGTTGGACGCGCTGCCCGCCGACCGGGAGGTGCGCCTCGAACTGGGCGGGCTGCGGCATGTGGACCACGCCTGTGCGGCGGCCCTGGAGGGCTGGGCCGCGGCGCGGGAGCGGAGGGCGGCACGTCGGAGCGAAGGGGATGCGGAGCTTCAGGACGAGGTGGCTACCAGCAACTCGACGACATAGGTCTCCTCGACCGTGCCGTCCGGGAACTCGGTGAGGAGATGGCCGCGTTCCTCGGCCAGGAAGGCAGCGGTGCTCTCCTCGTCGTGGACCAGGAACATCGAGTGGCTGCTGATGTTGGCCAGGTGGAGGCCGAGGGGGACCCGGCGGCTCCAGCGGACGCGGCGGCGGGTGAAGTCGAGCCTGCCGGTCGGGGCGGCGAGGGCGGAGGCGGAGGCGTCGCCGTTCTTCCGCGCCACCCCGTCGACGCCGAAGTGGCGCTCGATGCGGTCGGCCTGGGCTGCCGTCCACGGCACGTCCAGGGCGCTGGTGTTCCACCACAGCGCCAGCGCGCCGCCCGGGCGCAGGACGCGCAGGGCCTCCGGGACCGAGCTGGCCGGGTCGGTCCAGTGCCAGGACTGGGCGTAGGTGAGGAAGTCGAGGGAGGCGGTGGCGAGCGGGAGGTGGTCGCCGTCGCCGCGGACGATCGGGATGTCGGGGAGGGACTGACGGAACTGCTCCGCCATGCCGTCCCCGGGTTCCACCGCGACGACCCGGGCGCCGCGGGCGTGCAGCAGGGCGGTGGCTATGCCGGTGCCCGCACCGATGTCCGCGACGCGGGCGCCGGCGAGGGGGCGGCCGGCGAGGCTCTCGATCGCGTCGAGCAGGGCGGGCGGGTAGGAGGGGCGGTTGGCGGCGTACTGGGCGGCGGCGGTGTTGAAGGAGTGGGCGCGGGCTCGGGTGGTGGGGGTGGAAGAGGCCATGAAGCCATGGTGGCCGGAGGGAGGGGCCAGGCGGGTGGGTTTTTTCCGCGTGCGGGATGAGCGTGACGTCGCCGGGGGCGGCGGGGCTTGACGGGTGCTCGGTGGAAAGCGGAGGTGGAAGCGGAAGCGGAATCCGCTGTGCCGTGGCGGGCGGTGGCGAGGACACCGAGAGGGCAGTGGTCACTGCCGGCGGTGGTCGCGTCCTGCCGGTGCGGCTGTCGCGTTCCCTGGGCCTGTGACGCCGCAGGCCGGTGGGGTGTTCAGCGGCGGCGCTTCTTCCTCGCCGGGTTGCCCGTGCGGCGGGAGTTGCGGTGTTCGTGCCGGGTGCGGGCGGCCTCGTACTCCTCGCGGTGGAGCTTCTCGCCGGGGGCCTCGGTGAGGGAGCGGAAGAAGTAGGCGACGAGTGAGCCGACGAAGCCGATGGCGAGCAGTCCGCGGAGGGAGGCCTGGCGGTCGGGGTCGGGGCGCTTGCCGAAGCCGTCCCAGGTGGTGCGGAAGGCGAGCGCGCTGCAGATCGCGAACATGGCGACGACCAGCACGCTCACGAAGCCGCCGAGGTCGGCGATGGCCAGGCCCTCGTAGGCGAAGCGCAGGACGAGGCAGGAGGCGGTGGTGGCGGCGAGTGCGCCGACGGGCACGGCGATGCGGCGGGCGGTGTAGCCGTCGTCGTGGTTCACCCAGGTCGTGCCGAAGAAGCGCAGGGGTTCGGAGCGGGGGCCGCCGGCGCTGTCCCCGCTCGGGTTCTCGGTGGTGGGGGTGCCCTGGGAGCCCGCCGAGGTGTCCGGGGTGCCGTTTTCGTCGCTCACGGGACGATTATGGCTCCGAAACGCTGGCAGGCTCCCAGGTGGGTCGGGACGGATCGGGTCAGGCGCAGTGGGAGGTGACGTAGCCGTCGCTTCCGGTGCGCACGTACGCGTCGGAGACGTACTGTCCGCTGCCGATGTTGTCCCAGATGTTCGAGGTGCCGTACGGGCCGCTGACGGTGGTGCCCGGTGTCTGGCAGTAGATCGCGACCTTGGAGTCCTCGGGCAGGACGCGGACGATGCTGTAGCCGGTGCCGGGACCGCTGCGGACGTTCAGCCGGACGCCCGGGGCGACCGGGTAGGACGTGACGCTCGCCACCGCTGCGGTGGCGACGGCCTGCGGTTCGTCGCCGCTCCCGACCTGTTCGGCCTGGTCTACGGACATGAAAAAACCTCCCCCGTTGAACCCCATGACTTGCCATGGGATCACCTTGATTCCCCAGAAAAGCGATACGAAACATGTGTACGTGATTCGTACAGGGCTACGGCTGGCCGCCTCTGTCCCGTAAAGGTCATCGACTAGGCTCCGTCCGTCGCGCGCGCGGAAGAACAGGCACGGGGGTGATCCATGACGCCACAGCGCAACACCGGAGCGGGCGCGGAAGCGGAACTTCCGGAGTACGCCGGTCACTACCGCCTGGAGGAGTGCCTGGGCTCCGGCGGCATGGGTGTGGTGCACCTGGCCCGGGCCACCTCCGGGATGAAGGTCGCGGTGAAGGTCGTCCACGCGCGGTTCGCGCGGGATCCCGAGTTCCGGGGGCGTTTTCGGCAGGAGGTGGCGGCGGCGCGGCGGGTGAGCGGTGCGTTCACCGCGCCCGTCGTGGACGCCGATCCGGAGGCCGAACGGCCGTGGATGGCCACGCTGTTCATTCCGGGTTCGACGCTCGCCGAGCAGGTGAAGGGGAACGGGCCGATGGGCTCGGGCGAGTTGCGGCGGCTGATGGCCGGGCTGGCCGAGGCGCTGCGCGACATCCACCGGGTCGGGGTCGTGCACCGGGACCTCAAGCCGAGCAACGTGCTGCTGGCCGAGGACGGGCCGAAGGTGATCGACTTCGGTATCTCCCGGCCGAAGGACAGCGAACTGCGCACCGAGACGGGCAAGTTGATCGGGACGCCGCCGTTCATGGCGCCGGAGCAGTTCCGGCGGCCTCGGGAGGTCGGGCCCGCCGCCGACATCTTCGCGCTGGGGTCGGTGATGGTGCACGCGGCGACGGGACGCGGGCCGTTCGACTCGGACAGTCCGTATGTCGTGGCCTACCAGGTGGTGCACGACGAGCCGGATCTGGCCGGCGTGCCGGGGAACCTGGCGCCGCTGGTGAGGCGTTGTCTGTCCAAGGAGCCCGAGGACCGTCCCACGCCGGACGAGCTGATGCGGGAACTGCGGTCGGTGGCGGCGTCGTACGACACACAGGCGTTCACGCCGTCACAGCGGACGGCGGTCGAGGGGGAGGAAGAAACAGGCATCAGGGGCGTCGTCTCGCCCTCATCTTCGTCCTCGCCCTCGTCTTCGTCCTCGCCTTCGCCTTCGCCTTCGCCCGAGCCGGTTGTTGAAGAACCGGTTCAGCGGGGTCGGCGGAGTGTGCGCAGACGGGTGGCCGTGGTCGCGGGGACGCTGGGGCTGGTGGCCGGCGGGGTGTTCGCCGCCGCGCAGGTGCAGGGGGATTCGCCGGCGCCGAAAGACACGAACCCGCGGACGACGCCGGCGGCGTTCGACGCGTGGGAGGCGGGTTCGGTGTCCGGTGCGCAGACCATGCCGCAGTGCTCGTACGGGGCCGGGAAGCTGCTGTGTGCGCAGCCGGGGGTGGTCTTCGCGCTCGATCCGTCGAACGGCGGTCTGGTGTGGAAGCACTCCGTCGCCGACGCGCTGCGCGGTGGGCCGCCGGTGCTGTCCGGGCAGCTCGTGCAGCCGCTGTCGGACCAGGACCGGCAGTTGGAGGCGCTCGCCCCGGGCACGGGGAAGGTGAGCTGGCGGCGGGACATGCCCAAGCACGCCGCGCTGCGGCAGGCGGGCGGCACGCTTCTGTTCAGCTCGGCCGACGGGACCGTCACCGCCGTGGACGCGGCGTCGGGCCGTACGAAGTGGAGCCATGCGGTCACGGGCCAGGGCATGGCGTTGTTCTCCTCCTTCGCCGGGGACCCGCTGGCCTACGCGACGACCACCACGAACGCCGGGACGACGCAGATCACCGCCGTGGACCCGGATTCGGGCGAGGTGCGGTGGAGTGCGACGTTGCAGGGCACGCTGGAGGCGGTCGGCAGCCATGACGGGGCGGTGTTCTTCCTCGCCGTCGACCACGCGTCCGGGAACACCGACGCCGTGGTGCGCTACGACCCCGACGCCAGGTCCACGCGCCGGGTGGCGCTGCCCGTGGCGCGGCAGGCCCCGGCGGCCGGTGTGCACGGCGACGTGGTGTACCTGATGTCCACCGGCGGAGCGCTGGAGGCGATCGACACGGCGGCCGGGAAGCGGCTGTGGAGCCTGGAGACGGCGGTGTCCCGCGGCTCGGAGCCGGTGGTCGGCGACGGGCATGTGTACGTCACCGCCGCCGACGGCCGGCTGCTCGGCGTGGATGCCCGCACGGGCCGGCTCCTCGGGCAGACGAAGCCGCGCCTCGGCACGAACTCCGACCGCGTGGCGAGCAGCCTCCCGCAGCCCGTCCCGTTCGACGGCCGCGTCTACGCCGGCGCCCCGGACGGCACCGTCTTCGCGGTGGACGGCCGGAACCCGGCGGACTGGTAGCAGGCGAGAGCCGCCCCGGAGGGGGCGGCCCCGGGCGGGGCGCGTCAGCCCAGCTTGGAGACGTCCCGGACCGCGCCCTTGTCCGCGCTCGTCGCCATCGCCGCGTACGCGCGCAGGGCGGCGGAGACCTTGCGCTCGCGGTTCGACGGGGCGTATGTCCCGTTCAACGCCTGCTCGCGGCGGGCGAGTTCCGCGTCGTCGACGAGCAACTCGATCGAGCGACCCGGGATGTCGATGCGGATCCGGTCGCCGTCCCGCACGAGGGCGATCGTGCCGCCGGAGGCCGCCTCGGGGGAGGCGTGACCGATGGAGAGCCCGGAGGTGCCGCCGGAGAAGCGGCCGTCGGTGATCAGGGCGCAGGTCTTGCCGAGGCCGCGGCCCTTGAGGAAGGACGTCGGGTAGAGCATCTCCTGCATGCCGGGGCCGCCCTTGGGGCCCTCGTAGCGGATGACGACGACGTCGCCGTGCGTGATCTGTTTGCTGAGGATCTTCTCGACGGCCTCTTCCTGCGACTCGCAGACGACCGCCGGGCCCTCGAAGGTCCAGATCGACTCGTCGACGCCGGCCGTCTTGACGACACAGCCGTCGACGGCGAGGTTGCCGCGCAGGACCGCCAGGCCGCCGTCCTTGGAGTAGGCGTGCTCGGCGGAGCGGATGCAGCCGCCCTCGGCGTCGTCGTCGAGTGCCTCCCAGCGCTCGGACTGGGAGAAGGCCTCGGCCGAGCGGACGCAGCCGGGCGCCGCGTGCCACAGCTCCACGGCGTCGGCGGACGGCGAGCCGCCGCGGACGTCCCAGGTCTTCAGCCAGTCCGCCAGGGACGGGCTGTGGACGCTGTGCACGTCCTCGTCGAGCAGACCCGCGCGGTGCAGTTCGCCGAGGAGCGCGGGGATGCCGCCCGCGCGGTGCACGTCCTCCATGTAGTACGTGCGGTCCTTGGCGACGTTGGGCGCGACCTTCGCGAGGCACGGCACCCGGCGCGAGACGGCGTCGATCTGCTCCAGGCCGAAGGGGACCTCCGCCTCCTGGGCGGCGGCGAGCAGGTGCAGGATCGTGTTGGTGGAGCCGCCCATCGCGATGTCCAGGGCCATCGCGTTCTCGAACGCGGCGATGGTCGCGATGTTGCGCGGCAGGACCGTCTCGTCGTCCTGCTCGTAGTAGCGGCGGGTGATGTCCATGACCGTGCGGGCCGCGTCGACGTAGAGCCGCTTGCGCGCGGTGTGCGTGGCCAGGACCGAGCCGTTGCCGGGGAGGGAGAGTCCGATCGCCTCGGTGAGGCAGTTCATCGAGTTGGCCGTGAACATGCCGGAACAGGAGCCGCAGGTCGGACAGGCGTTCTCCTCGATACGGAGGATGTCCTCGTCCGAGATCTTGTCGTTCACGGCGTCGGAGATCGCGTCGACCAGGTCGAGTGTGCGGACCGTGCCGTCGACCAGCGTGGCGCGGCCGGACTCCATGGGTCCGCCGGAGACGAAGACCGTCGGGATGTTCAGCCGCAGGGCGGCGTTCAGCATGCCCGGGGTGATCTTGTCGCAGTTGGAGATGCAGACCAGGGCGTCGGCGCAGTGCGCCTCGACCATGTACTCGACACTGTCCGCGATGAGGTCGCGGGAGGGCAGGGAGTACAGCATGCCGCCGTGGCCCATCGCGATGCCGTCGTCGACGGCGATGGTGTTGAACTCGCGCGGGATGCCGCCGGCCTCGGTGATCGCCTCGCTGACGATGCGGCCGACGGGCTGGAGGTGCGTGTGACCGGGCACGAACTCGGTGAAGCTGTTGGCCACCGCGATGATCGGCTTCCGGCCGATGTCCGCACCGGGTACACCGGAGGCGCGCATTAGGGCGCGGGCGCCCGCCATGTTGCGTCCGTGGGTGACTGTGCGGGACCTCAGCTCGGGCATCGTCGCTCGCTCCTTCAGACAGATAGGGCTGTTAGTGAGCGTACGCCGGTCATCCAGGGGGCGGGACGAGGTGTCCGGAATGCGGGATGCGCGTCTCGGTGCCCAGAAGGACCCAGGAACGCCCAGGGGCGGTGTCGGGAAGGCTCAGGGGGCGGTGAGGTGTCCCTGTACGACGGGTGCCACGCGCGCGATGATCTGTTCCAGGTCCGCCGACGCGAGCGGCTCCACCTTGATCACGTACCGCAGTATCGCGCACCCGACCAGCTGTGCCGCCGCCAGCTCGGCGCGCAGCTCGGCGTCCGGCAGGTCGAGCTGGGAGGCGACCCGGCGCAGCACCTGGGAGACGACCAGGCGGCGGAAGACGGCGGCGGCCGTGTCGTTGTTGACGGCCGAGCGGACGATCGCGAGGAGGGGGGCGCGGGTGGCGGGGTTCTCCCAGACGCCGAAGACGAAGCGGGCCATCCGCTCGCCGACGTCGTCCAGCGGGCCGTCGACGATCGAGGTGGGCGCGTCGAACGCGGGTGCGACGGCGACTTCGACGGCCGCCTCGAAGATCTGCTCCTTGGTGCCGAAGTAGTGGTGCACCAGCGCGGAGTCCACCCCGGCCGCCTTGGCGATGCCGCGCACGGACGTCTTCTCGTAGCCCCGCTCGGAGAACTCCTCCCGCGCGGCGGCCAGAATGCGGTCACGGGTGTCGCCGGACTCGGCACGAGGGGGACGGCCGCGGCGCCGGGCGGGGGCATCGGCTGCCGTACGGGACGGACGGCTCCGGCGGTCGGCTGGGGCGCCGGATTCCGTACGGGACGGGCGGCTCCGGCCGGCGGCGGGGGCATCGGACTCCGTACGGGACGGGCGGCTCCGGCCGGCGGCGGGGGCATCGGACTCCGTACGGGGCGGGCCGCCCTGGCGGTCGGCGGGGGCGCCGGGGTCGGCGGCTTCCGTGTGAGGGGTGCCGTCCCGGCGTCGCGAGGTCCCGTCGGTGTCGGTCACCGGCGGGGCACCTTCGCGGCCGACGCCAGGTGCAGCCGGGTGAAGGCCAGGGCCTCCGCCAGGTCGGCCTCGCGTTCGGCGCTCGACATGGCCCGCCGGGTGTTGACCTCGATGACGACATGGCCGTCGAAGCCGCCCAGCGCGAGCCGTTCCAGCAGTTCGGCGCAGGGCTGGCCGCCCCGGCCGGGGACCAGGTGCTCGTCCTTCGCGGAACCGTTTCCGTCGGCGAGGTGGACGTGGCCGAGCCGGTCGGCCATGCGGTCGACCAGCTGCAGGGCGTCCGTGCGGGCCGTGGAGGCGTGGCTGAGGTCGATGGTGAAGTGCCGGTAGTCGTCCTTCGTGACGTCCCAGTCGGGGGCGTACGCGAGCATCTCGCGGTCCCGGTAGCGCCACGGGTACATGTTCTCGACGGCGAACCGTACGTCGGTCTCGTTCGCCATCCGCCAGATCCCCTGGACGAAGTCGCGCGCGTACTGGCGCTGCCAGCGAAACGGCGGGTGGACGACGACCGTGGTCGCCCCGAGCTTCTCGGCCGCCGTGCGCGCCCGCTGGAGCTTCACCCACGGGTCCGTGGACCAGACCCGCTGGGTGATGAGCAGACAGGGCGCGTGCACGGCCAGGATCGGGATGCGGTGGTGGTCGCTGAGCCGCCGCAGCGCCTCGATGTCCTGGCTGACCGGGTCGTTCCAGACCATGACCTCGACGCCGTCGTAGCCGAGGCGCGCGGCGATCTCGAACGCCGTGGCCGTCGACTCCGGGTACACGGACGCCGTCGACAGCGCGACCTTCGCATCCGGGATCCGTACGACTGGCTCTGCCATGGGGACAGGTTACGGGTTGCCGTTGGCCCGGTGGCGTGCGCCCGATGGCCGTTGTGGTGTTCGCCATACGCGGGTGCGGGTGGTCTGTGGTTGCTCGCGCCCGCGCGGCGGAACCGCATAGGTCACAGCCCCGCTCCTAGGTGGGCTGGTCCGATCCCATGTGATCAAGTCTGCGCAGGATCACGCCCTCCCTGAGCGCCCACGGGCAGATCTCCAGCCTTTCCACGGCCAGGAGGTCCATTGCCGCGTCGGCGACCAGGGCGCCGGCCAGGAGCTGGTTGGCGCGGCCCTCTGAGACGCCTGGCAGGGCCGTGCGCTGGGCGGTGGTCATGGCGGCCAGGCGCGGGACCCAGGCCTCCAGGGACTCCCGTTTCAGCTCGCGCAGGACGTAGAGGCCCTCGGTGGAGCGGGCGGCGCCGGCGATGCGGGCGAGCTGGCGGAACGTCTTGGAGGTGGCGACCACGTGGTCGGGGGCGCCGAAGCGGCTGAACTCCCCCACCGTGCGGGCGATCTGCGCGCGGACGTGCCGGCGCAGCGACCTTATGTCCTCGGCCTCGGGCGGGTCGCCGGGCAGCCAGCCGGCGGTGAGGCGGCCGGCGCCGAGCGGCAGGGAGGCCGCCGCGTCGGGCACCTCGTCGATGCCGTACGCGATCTCCAGGGAGCCGCCGCCGATGTCCAGGACCAGCAGCTTTCCCGCCGACCAGCCGAACCAGCGGCGGGCGGCGAGGAAGGTGAGCCGGGCCTCCTCGGCGCCGGTGAGGACCTGGAGCTCGACGCCGGTCTCGGTGTGCACGCGCGCGAGGACGTCGTCGGCGTTGGTGGCCTCGCGCACGGCGGAGGTGGCGAACGGCAGCAGTTCCTCGACGCCCTTGTCCTCGGCGGCCTGCAGTGCCTCGTGGACGACGGTGATCAGTTTCTCGATCCCGTCGGGGCCGATGGCGCCGTCCGCGTCGAGGAGTTGGGCCAGGCGCAGTTCCGCCTTGTGCGAGTGCGCGGGCAGCGGGCGTGCGCCTGGGTGTGCATCCACCACCAGCAGGTGCACTGTGTTCGATCCCACGTCGAGGACACCGAGTCTCATGTAGGGAACGCTACTGCCAGCGAGGCTGTGGGCCGTCCCCGAAGCGGCCTCGGGCGACTTACCCTGGACGGGTGCCAAAGACGAAAAAGGCAAAGACCGACAAATCCACCGGCGGTTCTTCGCGAGCGACGCCGGTGACGGCGGCCAAGAAGTCGAAGAAGGCCCTGGCGGCGGCCCTGGCAGCCGACGAGAAGGGGCTCGACTTCGCGCGCGCGTGGGTGGAGTTTCCGGATCCGGCGGACGACGACCAGGTGTTCCGCTGCGATCTGACATGGCTGACCTCCCGGTGGAACTGCATCTTCGGCAGCGGCTGTCAGGGCATCCAGGCGGGCCGCGCGGACGACGGGTGCTGCACCCTGGGCGCGCATTTCTCCGACGAGGACGACGAGAAGCGGGTCGCCGAGCATGTGGCACGCCTCACGCCCGACATCTGGCAGCACCACGACGAGGGCACCCGGGACGGCTGGATCGCGGAGGACGACGAGGGCTCCCGCCAGACCCGCCCCTTCCACGGCTCGTGCATCTTCCAGAACCGTCCCGGCTTCGCCGGAGGCGCGGGCTGCTCGCTGCACATCCTGGCGCTCAAGGAGGGCCGCGAGCCCCTGGAGACCAAGCCGGACGTCTGCTGGCAGCTGCCGGTGCGCCGGACGTACGACTGGATCGACCGGCCCGACGACACACGCGTGCTGCAGGTGTCGATCGGCGAGTACGACCGCCGCGGCTGGGGTCCGGGCGGTCACGACCTGCACTGGTGGTGCACGTCGGCGACCTCGGCGCACGGCGCGGGCGACCCGGTGTACGTGTCCTACCGGGCGGAGCTGACCGAGCTGATGGGCAAGGCGGGCTACGACCGTCTCGTCGAGCTGTGCGAGGAGCGCCTGGCGTCTCAGCTCCCGCTGCTGGCACCGCATCCGGCGGATCCCGTCGGCTGACCGGCCGGCGGCTACTCGGTGGCCTGGCCCGGGCCGCCGCCGCCCGGTGGGGAGGTCGGGTCCTCGGGGGCGCCCGGGGGGTCGCTGGGCGTGGGCTGCGGGCCGGAGGTGGACGGCGGGCCGCTGGGCGTCGGGTGCGGATCCGGGTCCGGGTCCGGGGACGACGGGCCGGTGGGGGTCGGGTCCGGGGCGGGGAACGTGGGGGGCGGGGCGGCGGGGTGGCCGGCGCCTGGGCCGCCGGGGCCGGTACCAGGACCGGTACCGGGATCCGAGCCGGACGCGGTGCCGTAGCCGTCGATCGAGACGACCGCCCCCGCCGGGGCGACGGCCACGCGTGCGTGCCACTGCCCGGACGGCTCGCGCAGGTGGTCGACATGGATCTTGACGGTCACCGACTCGCCGGGCCTCAGGGTGCCGGTGGAGCGGCTCAGGTAGAGCCAGGAGGCCGTGGTGGTGGCCGACCAGCGGACGGGGCCGTCGGCGTCCCGGTCGGCGGTGAGGGTGAGCAGGGTGGTGGCGCCGCTGGTGCGGGCGGTCACGGTCAGCCGGCCGGCGCTCCTGGTGCCGAGTCCCGAGACGCTGACGACCTCCACGGAGACGTCCGGGCCGGCGGGGTCACCGAGTCCGGCGCCGGGCCGGGTGTCTGCGTTTCCGGCGTTCTCGTAGCCGTTCACCGTGTCGCTGCCGAGGCTGCCGGGGCCGTGGGCCTCGCTGGCGCCGGCCGGGCGGTCGGCGCCCTCGGCGGTCGGAGTGCCCCGGTAGGCGGCCCACAGGGCGAGCACGGGCGCCGCGACGACGGTGGCGACCACGGTGGTCGTCACGGCACGCGCGCGTAGACGGTCGCGGCGGGCGGCACGGTCCTTGGGGTCCATCGGGAAGCCGCGCCGGTCGTAGCGGGGCACTGCCGCGCCACGCGCGCGTGGGAGGTGGGTCATGGCGTGGTGCAGCTGCGCGCGGGGCGCTTCCAGTACCGGGAGTTCGGCGGGGGTGACCGAGGCGCCGGGCCAGCAGCCGGTGCCGGCGCGCTCGGCGGTGCGGCGGCAGCGGGGGCAGTCGTCGACGTGCCGGACGAGTTCGCGGCGCAGGGTGGCGCTGAGCACGAGCTGGTGGTCGCCGGTGAGCCGGGCCACACCGGGGCAGCCGCCGGTCTCCACCACGGCGAGGGCAGCGCGGGTGCGCTCGACCTCGCAGGCGGCGGTGGCGAGCAGTTCGCGGGCCGCGGCGAGGTCCTTGCCGAGGACGGCGCCGACCTCGTGGGCGGCGAGGTGGTGGCGTACCGCGAGTTCGAGGGCCTCGCGCTGCTCGGGGGTGGTGCCCGCGGCCTCCGGCCAGGCGAGCAGGGCGAGTTCGCGGCGACGCGCCTCCTGGATCTCGGCGGCCGGCGCGGGGTCGGTGCCGGAGGCCGTGTCAGGTCGTCCGGCCGCGTGGCCGCCCTGACGTTTCTGCTTGGCCCCGGCCAGCCTGCGCAGGCACGCCCAGCGGGTCAGGGCGTAGAACCACGCCCTGCGCTCCCCCGCCGCGTCCGGGACGCGCGCCCCGCGCCGCTCGGAGAGCGCGAGGGCGTCCCCGAGGGCGGCGGTGGCCGCGTCGTGGTCGCACAGCACGGACAGGCAGTAGGTGAACAGTCCGTCCAGGTACGGCTCGTAGCGCGCGGGCGGGCACTGCGCCGCCGTACGCGCCGCGGCGCGGTCGCGCGCCTCCCGGTGCGTCCGGTGTGCGCCGGTCGTGCGGGTCGAGGTTTCCGGGCTGCTGCTCATCACCCGTGCGACCGTAGGCGGCCCGCAACGAGGTCTTCTCGCGGCTTGAGCCCTTTTAATCCGTACGGGTGAAACGATCCCTCAATAGGGGACAGGAACGGGGGGTTCCGTGGCTCGTTCGTGATGGGACGTGGCCGAATCGCAGGGGGTGTCCGGGTTTATCCACAGGTGTCCCGGTGACCTGGCCGGCCGCTCGTCCACAGGCTTCCCCGGCTGTCGGTGGCGGCGGTTACGGTTCACCCATGGCTGCCCGCACGAAGACCAAGGACCGACCGTCCTACCGCTGCACGGAGTGCGGCTGGCAGACGGCCAAGTGGCTCGGCCGCTGCGGCGAGTGCCAGGCCTGGGGCACGGTCGAGGAGTACGGCGTGCCCGCGGTCCGTACGACGGCGCCCGGGCGGGTCACCACCTCCGCCGTGCCGATCGGCCAGGTCGACGGCCGGCAGGCGGTCGCCCGCTCCACCGGGGTGCCCGAACTGGACCGCGTCCTCGGCGGCGGTCTGGTGCCCGGCGCGGTCGTGCTGCTCGCGGGCGAGCCGGGGGTCGGCAAGTCGACCCTGTTGCTGGACGTGGCGGCCAAGTCGGCCAGCGACGAGCACCGCACGCTGTACGTGACGGGTGAGGAGTCGGCGAGCCAGGTCCGGCTGCGCGCCGACCGGATCCACGCGATCGACGACCACCTCTACCTGGCGGCCGAGACGGATCTGGCGGCCGTCCTGGGCCACTTGGACGCGGTGAAGCCGTCGCTGCTGATCCTGGACTCCGTACAGACGGTGGCCTCCCCGGAGATCGACGGCGCGCCGGGCGGCATGGCCCAGGTCCGCGAGGTCGCGGGTGCCCTGATCCGCGCCTCGAAGGAACGCGGCATGTCCACCCTCCTGGTGGGCCACGTCACCAAGGACGGCGCCATCGCGGGCCCCCGCCTTCTGGAGCACCTGGTCGACGTCGTCCTGAGCTTCGAGGGCGACCGGCACGCGCGCCTGCGCCTGGTGCGCGGCGTGAAGAACCGCTACGGCACCACCGACGAGGTCGGCTGCTTCGAACTGCACGACGAGGGCATCACGGGCCTCGCGGACCCGAGCGGACTTTTCCTGACCAGACGTGACGAACCGGTCCCCGGTACCTGTCTGACGGTCACCCTGGAGGGCCGCCGTCCGCTGGTCGCCGAGGTGCAGGCCCTCACCGTCGACTCGCAGATCCCGTCCCCGCGCCGTACGACGTCCGGCCTGGAGACGTCCCGGGTGTCGATGATGCTGGCCGTCCTGGAGCAGCGCGGCCGGATCAGCGCCCTCGGCAAGCGGGACATCTACTCGGCGACCGTGGGCGGGGTGAAGCTCTCGGAGCCCGCGGCGGACCTGGCGATCGCCCTCGCCCTGGCGTCCGCCGCGAGCGACACCCCCCTGCCGAAGAACCTCGTCGCGATCGGCGAGGTGGGGCTCGCGGGCGAGGTCAGACGGGTCACGGGCGTCCAGCGCAGGCTCGCCGAGGCGCACCGTCTGGGCTTCACGCACGCGCTCGTGCCGGGCGACCCCGGCAAGGTCCCGGCCGGTATGAAGGTCCTCGAAGTGGCGGACATGGGGGACGCCCTGCGGGTCCTGCCGCGTTCTCGTCACCGAGACGCCCCACGGGATACGGAGGACCGCCGGTAGACTTTGCCCTGGTCTCGCCCGTCCGTACGAAACAAGTACGCGAACGGGAGCACCCAAGAACCTGCGACCCGAGGAGTGCAGTGGCAGCCAACGACCGGGCAGCAGCTCCCGGAAAGTCCGGCGGGAGTTCCGGTGCCGAGGGCCTGATGCGTGCCGCGCTGAGCGCGGTGGCCCCGGGCACGGCCCTGCGTGACGGCCTCGAGCGGGTTCTCCGCGGCAACACCGGCGGACTCATCGTGCTCGGCTCCGACAAGACCGTCGAGACGATGTGCACGGGCGGCTTCGACCTGGACGTCGAGTTCACCGCCACGCGCCTGCGTGAGCTGTGCAAGCTCGACGGCGGCATCGTGGTCTCCTCCGACCTGTCGAAGATCCTGCGCGCCGGCGTCCAGCTGGTGCCGGACCCCACGATCCCCACGGAGGAGACGGGCACCCGCCACCGCACCGCGGACCGTGTCTCCAAACAGGTCGGCTTCACGGTCGTGTCGGTCTCCCAGTCGATGCGGCTCATCGCCCTGTACGTCGACGGACAGCGCCGCGTCCTGGAGGACTCGGCGGCGATCCTGTCCCGCGCGAACCAGGCGCTGGCCACCCTGGAGCGCTACAAGCTCCGCCTGGACGAGGTCGCGGGCACACTGTCGGCGCTGGAGATCGAGGACCTGGTGACGGTCCGGGACGTCTCGGCGGTCGCGCAGCGCTTGGAGATGGTCCGCCGCATCGCCACCGAGATCGCCGAATACGTCGTCGAACTCGGCACGGACGGCCGTCTGCTCGCCCTCCAGCTCGACGAGTTGATCGCGGGCCTGGAACCCGAACGCGAGCTGGTGGTCCGGGACTACGTGCCCGAACCGACCGCCAAGCGCTCGCGCACGGTCGACGAGGCGCTCTCCGAGCTGGACGCGCTCAGCCACGCCGAGCTGCTCGAACTCTCTACGGTGGCCCGCGCGTTGGGCTACACCGGCTCCCCCGAGGCGCTCGACTCGGCGGTCTCGCCGCGTGGTTTCCGCCTCCTCGCGAAGGTCCCCCGGCTCCCTGGCGCGATCATCGACCGCCTGGTGGAGCACTTCGGCGGCCTCCAGAAGCTGCTCGCCGCCAGCGTCGACGACCTCCAGACAGTGGACGGCGTAGGCGAAGCAAGGGCCCGCAGCGTCCGAGAGGGCCTGTCGCGCCTGGCGGAGTCGTCCATCCTGGAGCGCTACGTCTGACGCGTCGCAGCTACGGGGTCGCAGCTACGTCTGACGCGTCGTGGCTGCGGGCATGCGTGCCGCCAGGGGCGGCACGGGTGGGCAGCGGCACCCCGCACGCGCGGGCAAGCACTCCCACCCCCGCCCAGCCCCAGCACAGCCGGGCTAGTCAGCCGACAGCACGAACGACGTCTGCGCCTTGGCAAACCCCGGAGCCGCAGCCTCCACGAGGTAGGTCCCCGTCCCCGCCACCCCCGCCGGAGGAGTCGCACACTCCGCGGCACTCGGCTTCCGGTCCCACTTCACGGTGTACGCGAAGCTCCCCCCGGCCGGCACCCGGTACAGCAGACTGCCGGACACCTTGGGGCAGTCGGCCGACGACCAGTAGTCGTCCTCGGCACCGGTCTGAGTGATCGTCAACACCGCGTTCTTCGGCCCGAGATCGACCTTGCAGTCACTCCCGGAGGAGTTCTTCGCGGTCAGCAGGAACGTCGGCGTCTCGTCGGGCGTGTACGTGTTGCGGACGCTGCGCAGGCTCAACGTGACCACGCTCGCGGTGCAGTTGGGCAGCGTGGTGCCGGCCGGCAACGTCGTACTGGAACCGCTGCCGTTGGCACCGTCGTCGGTGTCGCCACTGCCGCCGCCCGTGCCGGAGCCGTCGGAACCCGAACCGGACCCGGAGCCGTCGCCGCTCCCGTCACCCGACCCCGACCCTGTGCCCGAGCCGGAACCGCCGGTGGCGCCTTCGCTCGACTCGTCGCGCCCGCCCGGGGCTTGGCTGATCGCAGGCCCGGAACCGGACGGCCCGGGGGTGATCGAGGAGGCGGGATCCTTGCCGTTGGGCCCCTTGGCGCCGTTGCTGCCGCCTCCGCCCGAGGTGACGATCCACGTCACCAGCAGCGCCAACAGGGCGACCACGGACAGCAGTACGACCCTCCGGCGCCAGTAGATGGAGGAGGGAAGCGGCCCGATCGGATTGCGCAGAGATCCCACGGCGCAAACTGTACGAGAGATCGCCGCGTCAGCAGGCCCCACCCGCCGCCCGGAGTACAACTTTTCCGGATCATCATTCCGGAAGGCCCGGACCGTCCGAATCCGCATCGGGCCGTACGGCACACACGCGTGACGACAAGTGGCGCTACGCGCGCGTGCCCCGTCGCGCATGGCAGGATCGAAGGGCCATGACTGCGCCCACGAAGCCCCCGCACAGCAGCCCCGCCGACGCCGTCCCCGGAGCGGAACTGCACGCCCCTGTCATCGACTGGTTCGAGGACCACGCCCGCGATCTGCCCTGGCGGCACCCCGAGGCCGGCGCGTGGGGCGTGATGGTCAGCGAGTTCATGCTCCAGCAGACGCCGGTCAGCCGGGTCCTGCCGGTCTACGAGCAGTGGCTGGCCCGCTGGCCGCGCCCCGCCGACCTCGCCGCGGAGGCCCCGGGCGAGGCGGTACGCGCGTGGGGACGGCTCGGCTACCCGCGCCGCGCCCTGCGGCTGCACGGCGCCGCGGTCGCCATAACGGAGCGGCACGGCGGGGACGTACCGTCGGACCACGCGCAGTTGCTCGCACTGCCCGGGATCGGCGAGTACACGGCGGCGGCCGTCGCGTCCTTCGCCTACGGGCAGCGGCACGCGGTGCTGGACACGAACGTCCGCCGGGTGTTCGCGCGCGCCGTGACGGGCGTGCGGTACCCGCCGAACGCCACCACGGCCGCCGAGCGGAAGCTGGCCCGCGCGCTGCTGCCTGACGACGAGCGGACGGCCGCCCGGTGGGCCGCCGCGTCCATGGAGCTCGGGGCGCTGGTGTGCACGGCCAAGAACGAGACGTGCGTGCGCTGCCCGATCGCCGCCCAGTGCGCCTGGCGGCTCGCGGGCAAGCCGGAGCACGAGGGTCCGCCGCGCCGCGGGCAGACGTACGCCGGTACGGACCGGCAGGTACGCGGCAAGCTGCTCGCCGTACTGCGGGACGCGCACGCGCCCGTGCCGCAGGCCGCCCTGGACCGGGTGTGGCATGAACCGGTGCAGCGCGCGCGGGCGCTGGACGGTCTCGTCGCGGACGGTCTGGTGGAGCCGCTGCCGAACGGGCTGTACCGCCTGCCGCTGACCTGACGCACGGTCACTTCACAGACGAACGGCTTCACAACGGCTTCTTCACAGCCCGTACCGAGCCTTCGTCACGTCCAACTGCCGGACAAATCAGCCCATGAACCGCTAATTCTCCACGCCCGCTTACCCAGAACTCATTTCCGTTACACAACCGACGGACAGCCGAGCGCTGTCCGCAGGCTGCTTCGGACAGCCCCGTGACAACACCTCCGTAGCTTCGTTTGTGTGCCCGCCGAGGGCGCGACGGGGACAGAGCAGAGGCACGAAACCGGCGGACGACCGCGAGCCGGACGGGGAAAACGGAGGGGTTGACCATGGCGCAGGGCGAGGTGCTCGAGTTCGAGGAGTACGTCCGCACCCGGCAGGACGCGCTGCTGCGCAGCGCCCGCCGGCTGGTCCCGGACCCGGTCGACGCGCAGGACCTGCTGCAGACGGCGCTGGCGCGGACGTACGGCCGCTGGGACGGCATCGCGGACAAGCGGCTCGCGGACGCCTACCTGCGCCGGGTCATGATCAACACCCGGACCGAGTGGTGGCGGGCCCGCAAGCTGGAGGAAGTGCCCACCGAGCAGCTGCCGGACGCGTGCGTGGACGACTCCACCGAGCAGCACGCGGACCGTGCCCTGTTGATGGACGCCATGAAAGTACTCGCTCCGAAGCAGCGCAGCGTCGTGGTGCTGCGACACTGGGAGCAGATGTCCACGGAGGAGACGGCCGCCGCCCTCGGTATGTCGGCCGGTACGGTCAAGAGCACGCTGCACCGGGCGCTCGCCCGGCTCCGCGAGGAGCTGGAAGCCCGCGATCTGGACGCACGCGCGCTGGAGCGTGAGGAGCGGGAGCGTTGCGCGGCGGCCTGACAGAGGCCGGGCCCACACCTACACCGGCCCGAGGGACCTTCCAGGCGGCGATCACGGCGGTGACCGTGCTCGCCGCCCTCGCCCTTTTCGTCTCCTCGTGCGGCACCGGCGGCACCGGGGCCCGTGACGAGGGCCCCGCGCACTCGGACGCGGTGGGCGGCGGGGCGACCATGACGCCCTCGCCCGCGCCCAGTCGCACCCCCTCCCAGGCGGAGGCGGTCCGGCTCGTGCTGGCCGACCCCGAGGTCTCCACGGAGGTCAAGCAGGACCTGAAGCCCTGCGTCGGCGACGAGTACCCGGTGGACGTCTCCTACGGCAATCTCACCGGCGGCACCGTCACCGACATCGTGGTGAACGTGCTGACCTGCGGTGACGTGGTCGGCATCGGCGCGTACGTGTACCGGGAGGAGCGCGACCGGTACGAGAACGTGTTCAAGGCGGAGGAGCCCCCGGTCTACGCGGAGATAGACCGGGGCGACCTGGTGGTGACGAAGCAGGTGTACGCGAAGGGCGACCCCGTCTCCGACCCGTCCGGCGAGAATGTGATCACCTATCGGTGGTCCCCGGCGCAACGCTTCGTCAAGGAGTTCAGCATCCACAACGAGTACAGCGGTGTGGTGAGCGGGGATGCGACGCCGGTGCCCGCGAGCGGGTGACCTGCGAGAAGCCGCCGGTCGGAAAGGGTCTCCCGCATCAGAATCCCCCGCCGAGAATCTCCCGGCCGAAAGTTTCCCGCGCCGTGAACCGATCGGGGCACTCGTTCCGATGAGGGGATGTGGGCACCGGAACGCACCCGCCGGAACCCATCAGACAGACATCTACCACGAGGACTGAGAGCACCGGGATGGCAGAACACACCCACGTCCTGTTCGTCGAGGACGACGACGTCATCCGCGAGGCCACCCAACTCGCCCTGGAGCGGGACGGCTTCGCGGTCACCGCGATGCCCGACGGCCTCTCCGGCCTGGAGGCGTTCCGGGCCGACCGCCCGGACATCGCGCTGCTGGACGTCATGCTCCCCGGGCTGGACGGCGTGAGCCTGTGCCGGCGCATCCGGGACGAGTCGACCGTGCCGGTGATCATGCTGTCGGCCCGCGCCGACTCCATCGATGTCGTCCTCGGCCTGGAGGCCGGCGCCGACGACTATGTGACCAAGCCCTTCGACGGCGCCGTCCTGGTGGCCCGGATCCGCGCCGTGCTGCGCCGCTTCGGCCACGCGGGCGGCGGCGAGCGCGGCGAGGAGCCCGGTGCCGCCGGCGGGGGTGTGCTGACCTTCGGTGACCTGGAGATCGACACCGAGGGCATGGAGGTGCGCCGGGCCGGCGCACCGGTGGCGCTCACCCCGACCGAGATGCGCCTGCTGCTGGAGTTCTCCTCCGCGCCGGGCACGGTACTGTCCCGGGACAAGCTCCTGGAGCGGGTGTGGGACTACGGCTGGGGTGGTGACACCCGGGTGGTGGACGTTCATGTGCAGCGGCTGCGGACGAAGATCGGACAGGACCGCATCGAGACGGTCCGTGGCTTCGGCTACAAGCTGAAGGCCTGAGCGGCGGGGGGATTCGGGGGATGGTCGGGCACCTGGTTTCCGCCCGCGCGGAGCGCGCGGGCATCCGTACAGGTCTGCGGTGGAAGCTGAGCGCGGCGATCGCACTGGTCGGCGCGCTCGTGGCCATAGCGCTCAGCCTGGTCGTGCACAACGCGGCCCGGGTATCGATGCTGGACAACGCGCGCGACCTCGCCGACGAACGCGTCAAGATCGCCCAGCGCAACTACGAGCTGTCCGGGCGGCCGAACTTCCCGAGCATCAAGATCGACGACCCCGAGCTGCCGTCGGCGGTGCGGGAGAAGGTCGACGCCGGACGCCGGGTGACGTATGTGACCGACAGCAGGGACGGTGTGCCGGACATCTGGGCGGCGGTGCCGGTCAAGGACGGACATGTGCTGTCCCTGCACACCGGCTTCACCGACCGCAGCACCGACATCCTCAAGGACCTCGACCAGGCGCTGGTGATCGGCTCCATCGCGGTCGTGCTCGGCGGCAGCGCGCTCGGGGTGCTGATCGGCGGGCAGCTCTCACGCCGGCTGCGCAAGGCGGCGGCCGCGGCCAACCAGGTCGCCAGTGGCGAGACGGACGTCCGGGTGCGGGATGCCATCGGCGGTGTCGTGAGGGACGAGACCGACGACCTGGCGAGCGCGGTGGACGCCATGGCGGACGCGTTGCAGCAGCGGCTGGAGGCCGAGCGCCGGGTCACCGCCGACATCGCGCACGAACTGCGCACTCCCGTGACCGGGCTGCTCACGGCGGCCGAGCTGCTGCCGCCCGGCCGGCCGACCGAGCTGGTGCTGGACCGTGCGCAGGCGATGCGCACCCTCGTGGAGGACGTCCTGGAGGTGGCCCGGCTCGACGGCGCCTCGGAGCGGGCCGAGCTGCAGGACATCGTGCTGGGCGAGTTCATCGCCCGGCGGGTGGCGGCGAAGGACCCGGACATCGAGGTGCGGGTGGTGCACGAGTCGATGGTCACGACCGACCCCCGTCGGCTGGAGCGGGTCCTGTTCAATCTGCTGGCCAACGCCGCGCGGCACGGCAAGCCGCCGATCCAGGTCACCGTCGAGGGCCGGGTGATCCGGGTCCGCGACCACGGTCCCGGATTCCCCGAGGACCTGCTGGCCGACGGCCCGCGCCGGTTCCGCACCGGCAGCGCCGACCGCGCGGGGCACGGCCACGGGCTCGGCCTGACCATCGCCGCGGGCCAGGCCCGTGTCCTGGGCGCCCGGCTCACCTTCCGCAACGTACGGCCGCCGGGGGGACCGGAGCACATACCGGCCGAGGGCGCCGTCGCCGTCCTGTGGCTGCCGGAGCACGCACCGACGAACACGGGGAGCTATCCGATGATGCCGGACTAGGAACCGGCCCTTCCGGCTCCGGGTTCCTCGGCAGAAGACCCCCGGTTCGGAGGTCGGTCTCTCAGCCGAAGTCCTTCGAGAAGTCCAGTTCGTCGCTGCGCTCGGTCAGTGAGTACCAGTTGCCGTTGTCGTCGCGGAAGATCGCCTCGATGCCGTACGGCCGCTCATGGGGGTCCTGGATGAACTCGACGCCCCGGGCCCTGAAGGTCTCGTAATCGCCCCGGCAGTCGTCGGTACGGAAGGCGCCGGCGCCGATCACACCCTTGCTGACGAGTTTCTTCAGGGCCTCGGAGGACTCCGGGTCGAGGCCGGGGCCGTCGAGGCTCATGAGGGCGAGCTCCACGCCGGGCTGGTCCTTGGCTCCGACGGTGATCCAGCGCATGTCGCCCATGGAGACGTCGTCGCGCACCTCGAAGCCGAGCTTCTCGGTGAAGAAGGCCTTGGTGCGCTGCTGGTCGAAGGTCCACACGGTGGCGATGCCCAGGCCCTTGATCATGGCTCTGCTCCCCTGTCGGGTGTCGTCGGTTCCTGTTCGTCACCGTAGACAGAGGCTGGCTCGGGGCGCTTCTTCGAAGTTGCGGTCCGCAGAGCGGGGGAGCCGCCGGCCCACAGCATCGCGTAGCACCCGGGGACCAGCGAGGCGCCCTTGCCGACGTGCTCGGTGCGGTACTCGGTGGGGTCGGCCCGGTGCGGGACTTGAAACGGGCACGGGGCCCGGAGCCGGGAGGTACCGCCGTGGGACAAGGCGAAGGCCCCCGGGGCGGACACCAGCCGGGGGCCTTCGGTCAGTCAGGGCCGGGTCAGACGCGCTCGGCCACCGGCGGCAGCGAGGCCGCGTCGTCGGTCGAGTCGTCGGACGGCTTCTGCGGGCCCGCGCCCCGGAGCGGGACCTCCTTGACGAAGACCGCCGCCACCAGGGCCACCACCGCGATCACGGCGCCCAGGAGGAATGCCGAGTGGGTGCCGGCCGAGACCGCGTGCTGGTAGGCCTCACGGGCGGCGGCCGGGAGCTTGGCGAGACTGGCCGCGTCCAACTGCGCGGACTGCTCGGTGACCTTCGAACCGAGGGCACCGGCCCGCTCGGCCATGATGTCCTGGACGCGGTTGTTGAACAGCGCGCCCATGATCGCGACACCGAAGGAGGACCCGAGTGTGCGGAACAGGGTGGTGGAGGAGGAGGCGACGCCCATGTCCCGCATCTCCACGCTGTTCTGCGCGACCAGCATGGTGATCTGCATCAGGCAGCCCATGCCGAGGCCGACGACGGCCATGAAGACGCCGGAGGTGAAGCGGCTGGTGCCGGTGTCCATCGTCGACAGCAGGTAGAGGCCGATCACCATCAGGACGCTGCCGGCCAGGGGGAAGACCTTGTACCGGCCGGTGTTCGTGGTGACACGGCCCGCGACCATCGAGGTGACCAGCATCGCGCCGAGCATCGGCAGGAGCAGCAGCCCGGAGTTGGTCGCGGAGGCGCCCTGCACCGACTGCTGGTAGAGCGGCAGGAAGAGGGTCGCGCCGAACATCACGAAGCCGGTGACGAAGCCGATCACGGACATCAGGGTGAAGTTGCGGCTGCGGAAGATGTGCAGCGGTACGACCGGCTCGGCGGCCTTGGTCTGCCAGAACACGAATCCGATGAGGGCGGCGACGCCGATCCCGATCAGCTCCATGATCCGCGCGGACGTCCAGGCGTACTCCGAGCCGCCCCAGGTGGTGACGAGCACGATGGCGGTGATGCCCACGGTCAGCAGGCCGGCGCCCAGGTAGTCGATCCGGGCCTGCGAGCGCTTCTTCGGCAGGTGCAGGACGGCGCTGATCGCGGCGAGGGCCACCACGCCGAGCGGCAGGTTGATGTAGAAGGACCAGCGCCAGCCCCAGTTGTCGGTGATGGTGCCGCCGACCAGCGGGCCGCCGATCATCGCCAGCGCCATGACGCCGGCCATCATGCCCTGGTACTTGCCGCGCTCCCGGGGCGGTATCAGGTCGCCGATGATCGCCATGACGCCGACCATCAGACCGCCGGCGCCTAGGCCCTGCACGGCGCGGAAGCCGATCAGCTCGCCCATGTTCTGGGCCATGCCGCTGAGTGCGGAGCCGATCAGGAAGAGGACAATCGAGGACATGAAGACGCCCTTGCGGCCGTACATGTCGCCGAGCTTGCCCCACAGCGGCGTGGAGGCCGCGGTCGCGAGGGTGTAGGCGGTCACCACCCACGAGAGGTGTTCGAGTCCGCCGAGTTCACCGACGATCGTCGGCATGGCCGTGCCCACGATCATGTTGTCGAGCATCGCGAGCATCATGGTGATCATGAGCGCGAGCAGGACGACCCGCACGCTCCGGGGCTGCTTCTCCTGTGTGCCTGATTCCGTCTCTACCGTCGGTGTGTCCGCCACTGTTCCCACTCCCCTGGTACTGCTCCGGGCCGCCCACTTACTTGCCGCCCGACAAGTTGACTACACTGGGGAAGGTAGACCTGTCACTAGCCGGGCGTCAAGTAAGTTTCTGGCAACGTACTTGCCGGTCGGCAAGCAAGCTCCCGAGGGAGCACAAGGAGTACGAGGATGGGCGGCACCATGGACGGCACCAAGCAGCAGCGCCGCGGCAACACCCGCCAGCGCATCCAGGACGTCGCTCTCGAACTCTTCGCCGAGCAGGGCTACGAGAAGACCTCCCTCCGCGAGATCGCGGAGCGGCTCGATGTCACCAAGGCGGCGCTCTACTACCACTTCAAGACGAAGGAAGAGATCATCGTCAGCATCTTCCAGGATCTGACGAAGCCGATCGAGGAACTGATCGAGTGGGGCCGGGAGCAGCCGCACACCCTCGACACCAAGCGTGAGATCATACGGCGCTACAGCGCGGCTCTCGCCGAGGCGACCCCGCTCTTCCGGTTCATGCAGGAGAACCAGGCGACCGTGCGGGAGCTGCAGATCGGCGATTCCTTCAAGGACCGTATGCGCGGCCTGCGGGACATCTTCATCGACACGGACGCCCCGCTGACCGACCAGGTCCGCTGCGTGAGCGCCATCTTCACCCTGCACGCCGGCATGTTCTTCCTGCAGGACATCGAAGGCGACCCCGAGGACAAGCGTGCAGCCGTCCTCGATGTCGCCTTCGATCTGGTGAGCCAGGCGCATCACGGCGCCTGAAGCCTCCGGGGAGCCGTCGTCAGACGGTCAGGCCCTTGGCGCGCAGGAAGGACACCGGGTCGATCGCCGAGCCGTAGTTGGCGGTCGTACGGATCTCGAAGTGCAGGTGCGGGCCGCTGGAGTTGCCGGTGTTGCCGGACAGGGCGATGCGCTGGCCGGTCTTGACGATCTGGCCGATCTTCACGTCGATGCGCGAGAGGTGGGCGTACTGGGAGTACGTGCCGTTGCCGTGCTTGATGACGATGGCGTTGCCGTAGGCGGGGCCGTCACCGGCGCCGTTGCCGCCGGCCTTGACGACGGTGCCGCCGTGGGCGGCCACGACCTTGGTGCCGCTCGGCACGGCGAAGTCCTGGCCGCTGTGGGTGGACTGCCACATGGCGCCGGCTTGGTGGAAGCTCGCGGACTTCGTGTACTTCGCGACCGGCTTGACCCAGCCCTTGGCCGAGACAGCCTTGGCGGCGACGGACTTGGCGGCGACAGGCGCCGCGGCGGGGGCGGCGGCGGACGCCACTCCGGCCCCCAGCACGACCGAGGCGCCCACTGCGGCGGCCCCGACGGCCACGCGGGTGCGGAGCAGGGACGTACGGGAGGAACGGAACGTGACGCGCTGGAACATCGAAACCTCATGGGGAAGGGGACAGAGACGCCACCCGGCACACGGACGACACGAACGAACGCGGTCGTCCGCCGGGTGGGCCATCCCTTGGTAACCCCGGGGCCCGCATACCCCCAAACGTGTGACGTACGACGAAAGCTAGTACTTCACCCCAAAACTTAGCGTCTCTTGACAGAACGCCCTATGGCGCTCCATTTGGCACTAAACCCTTCCCAGAGTCCCGAATTGGCGTCGAGACTCCATGCGGAAAGTCCTTTTTGTACCGATTTCGCACGCCACTACCGGCCCTAGTACAGCCTCGACGGCCTGTGCGGCTTGTCACCGGCCGCCCCTCGCAAGGGACTTCGGGATGTGACGGGGGCTACTCGGGGAGCGGGAGGGACTACTCCCCTGCCCCACAGGGGACTTGTGACCCCGGTCACGACCACGTGCACGGGTCTGTGACCAGCCTCTCATCGCACACTACCGTCCAGTAACCCGCTGGTTCCCCCCAGGCCATCCCCGCACATGAGCATGCCCACGACACCGGTAGCGCAAGGACGCGAGAGGACCCCACACATGACCAGAGGCACCTGGACGCGCCGTATCGCCATGACCGTCGCGGCCACCGCCGCCGTCACGGCCCTCGCCGTCCCGGCCGGCGCCCAGGCCGCTACGGCCACCGGCACGACCACCGTTGCCGCCGCAGCCGCGGAGGACGTCGACTACGCCACCTGGCAGGCGGACTGCCAGGCCGTGATGAACCAGGCCCTGCCGTATCTGAAGCAGCGCATCGCCGCCGCCCAGGCGGGCGAGAAGCAGGCCATCGTCTTCGACATCGACAACACCACCCTGGAGACCGACTTCGGCTTCAGCTACCCGCAGCCGGCCAACAAGCCGGTCCTCGACGTCGCCAAGTACGCCCAGGAGCACGGCGTCTCGCTGTTCTTCGTCACCGCCCGCCCGGGCATCATCTCCGGGGTGACCGACTACAACCTCAAGTACGTCGGCTACCAGGTCTCCGGTCTCTACGTCCGCGGTCTCCTCGACCTCTTCAAGGACGTCGCCGCCTACAAGACCGCCCAGCGCGTCGACATCGAGAACAAGGGCTACACGATCATCGCGAACATCGGCAACAGCGCCACCGACCTCTCCGGCGGCCACGCCGAGAAGACGTACAAGCTGCCGGACTACGACGGTCAGCTGTCGTAGGCACTCAGGGCATGCGTAAGGGGCCGGTGCTCGAAAGCACCGGCCCCTTACGGGGTGAGGCTTACGCCTCCTTGCTCAGGTTCGGTCCGGCACCGCCGGCCGCCTGCTCGATCGGCGGGACGTCGGGCAGGGCCGACTTCTCCTCGCCTCGGAAGGTGAAGGTCTTGGTCTCGCCCTCGCCCTCGGTGTCCACGACCACGATGTGACCGGGACGCAGCTCGCCGAAGAGGATCTTCTCCGACAGCGTGTCCTCGATCTCGCGCTGGATGGTGCGACGCAGCGGACGCGCGCCCAGCACCGGGTCGTAACCCTTGGTGGACAGCAGCTCCTTGGCGGACTGGGAGAGCTCGATGCCCATGTCCCGGTCCTTCAGGCGCTCGTCGACCTTGCCGATCATCAGGTCGACGATCCGCAGGATGTCCTCCTGCGTCAGCTGCGGGAAGACGACCACGTCGTCGACACGGTTGAGGAACTCGGGGCGGAAGTGCTGCTTGAGCTCGTCCGAGACCTTGTTCTTCATGCGCTCGTAGTTCGACTTCTTGTCGCCCGAGGCCGCGAAGCCCAGGTTGAAGCCCTTGGAGATGTCCCGGGTGCCGAGGTTGGTCGTCATGATGATGACCGTGTTCTTGAAGTCCACGACCCGGCCCTGGGAGTCGGTCAGACGACCGTCCTCCAGGATCTGCAGCAGCGAGTTGAAGATGTCCGGGTGGGCCTTCTCGACCTCGTCGAAGAGGACGACGGAGAACGGCTTGCGGCGGACCTTCTCGGTCAGCTGGCCGCCCTCTTCGTAACCCACGTATCCGGGGGGCGAACCGAAGAGCCGCGACACCGTGTGCTTCTCGCTGAACTCCGACATGTCGAGGGAGATCAGCGCGTCCTCGTCGCCGAAGAGGAACTCGGCGAGCGCCTTGGACAGCTCGGTCTTACCGACACCGGACGGACCGGCGAAGATGAACGAACCACCCGGACGCTTCGGGTCCTTCAGACCGGCACGCGTACGGCGGATCGCCTTCGACAGCGCCTTGACGGCGTCGACCTGGCCGATGACCCGCTTGTGGAGCTCGTCCTCCATGCGCAGCAGACGCGAGGACTCCTCCTCGGTCAGCTTGAAGACCGGGATGCCGGTGGCGGTCGCGAGGACCTCGGCGATCAGCTCGCCGTCGACCTCGGCGACGACGTCCATGTCGCCGGCCTTCCACTCCTTCTCCCGCTTGGCCTTGGCGGCCAGGAGCTGCTTCTCCTTGTCGCGGAGGGAGGCGGCCTTCTCGAAGTCCTGCGAGTCGATCGCGGACTCCTTGTCGCGGCGGACGCCGGCGATCTTCTCGTCGAACTCGCGCAGGTCCGGCGGCGCGGTCATCCGGCGGATGCGCATCCGGGAGCCCGCCTCGTCGATCAGGTCGATCGCCTTGTCGGGGAGGAAGCGGTCCGAGATGTACCGGTCGGCCAGGGTGGCGGCCTGGACCAGCGCCTCGTCGGTGATCGAGACACGGTGGTGCGCCTCGTACCGGTCACGCAGACCCTTGAGGATCTCGATCGTGTGCGGCAGGGACGGCTCGGCGACCTGGATGGGCTGGAAGCGGCGCTCGAGGGCCGCGTCCTTCTCCAGGTGCTTGCGGTACTCGTCCAGCGTGGTCGCACCGATGGTCTGGAGCTCACCACGGGCCAGCATCGGCTTCAGGATGGAAGCGGCGTCGATGGCGCCCTCGGCGGCACCCGCACCGACCAGCGTGTGCAGCTCGTCGATGAACAGGATGATGTCGCCGCGGGTGCGGATCTCCTTGAGGACCTTCTTCAGGCGCTCCTCGAAGTCACCGCGGTAGCGGGAGCCGGCGACCAGCGCGCCGAGGTCCAGGGTGTAGAGGTGCTTGTCCTTGAGGGTCTCGGGCACCTCGCCCTTGACGATGGCCTGGGCGAGGCCCTCGACGACGGCGGTCTTGCCGACGCCGGGCTCGCCGATGAGCACCGGGTTGTTCTTGGTACGGCGGGACAGCACCTGCATGACCCGCTCGATCTCCTTCTCGCGCCCGATGACCGGGTCGAGCTTGGACTCACGAGCGGCCTGGGTGAGGTTCCGGCCGAACTGGTCGAGGACCAGGGACGTCGAGGGGGTGCCCTCGGCAGGCCCGCCGGCGGTGGCGGTCTCCTTGCCCTGGTAACCGGAGAGCAGCTGGATGACCTGCTGCCGCACCCGGTTGAGATCGGCGCCCAGCTTGACCAGGACCTGGGCGGCGACGCCCTCGCCCTCACGGATCAGGCCGAGCAGGATGTGCTCCGTGCCGATGTAGTTGTGGCCGAGCTGAAGGGCCTCGCGGAGCGACAGCTCCAGGACCTTCTTGGCACGGGGGGTGAAGGGGATGTGCCCGGACGGGGCCTGCTGCCCCTGCCCGATGATCTCCTCCACCTGCTGGCGGACCGCCTCGAGCGAAATCCCGAGGCTCTCAAGGGCCTTGGCGGCGACACCCTCACCCTCGTGGATCAGGCCCAGGAGGATGTGCTCGGTGCCGATGTAGTTGTGGTTGAGCATCCGGGCTTCTTCCTGAGCCAGGACGACAACCCGCCGCGCGCGGTCGGTGAACCTCTCGAACATCGTTAATCGCTCCTCAGAGCGGTCAGGCAGTGGGGGGAACTTCCCCTCCCTGTCCTTCCGCAGCTTAGTCCCGCAAGCGGGGACCGCTCATTCCAACTGCCGACACCGTCGATGGCCTCCTGACCCCGAACGCCGACATCTGCTCCAACCCGATGGTGCGAGACGATGTTCCCGCAGGCCAGGCAGTTACCCCTGTCTCCAGTACGCCGATGGCGAACGTGAGACGCCCTTTCCTGCGTGTCGCCCCCTCCCACTAGGCATGTCTTACCCGCTGCGACTGACAGTCCATGCCGTGCGCACCGGTTCCCTCCGCTACGGGCGAACAACCTTGCGCCCGCCGAGACCCCCACAAGCCCCCTTTTCCGCGACGCTGCGCGCCCACAGCACCACCCAGCGTAACTCGCGGCCCTTCCGGACGGTTGCACTCGGCATGCTTCCTCCACCCCGCCCGTCCGCCCACCCCCTCGGCTCGCCCGGCCGCCTGCGCCCCGGCTTCCCCGCCGGGCCGACGGCCGGCCCCCTGACCGGCTCGGACGCCGGTGTGCCGGTCGATCCCGCGACCGCGCCTTCGTCGGGACCCTCCGTACCCTCACCCTCCGCGCGCGCGGTGCCCCTGCCCCGCCGGCCGCTCGATCCCGCAGGGCCCGGCCCCGGCCCTCTCGCCCGTTTCGCAGGTCAGCCCGGTCCACACAGCCCTCTCCGCCCGGACCCCCGTATGCGCCGGCTTCAGCGTTGGTACGAGAGGCAGCTCGGGTGGGCGAGTGTGCCCGGGAGGCCGGTGCGGTTGGTGGTGGGGGAACGTTTCGACGTACTGGAGGTACCGCTCGAAGCGGGGCGCGCGGCGCTGGAGCGACTGGCGCCGGGGGTTCCCGTGGCCGCGGGGAGCGGCAGGATGCGGCTGCTGGTGGCCGCGGGGGGTGCGGAGGAACTGCCCGGCATCCTCGAATGGCTCGAGTGGGGCTCGCTGCCGCTGGATCTCACGGCGATCGGCACGGGCGGGCTCATGGAGGCCCCGCCGCCTCCCGGCCACAGCCGTGCCGTGCCTACACAGGGGGCCGCCGTATGGGTGCGGCCCCCCGAGGTGGGGTGCGAGGTCGAGGCCTCGCTGCCGACGATGTCGGCCCTGGGAGGCGCGGGGCACGCCCCCGATCTCGTACGGCTGGTGGACACGCTGGCGACGCATTGTCACCGTGTCCGGCTGCGCAGCGCCCGTACTCAGGCGTTGGCGTCCTCGTAAGCCTTGCGAATGGTCGCCGGCACTCGGCCGCGGTCGTTGACCTCGTAACCGTTCTCCTTCGCCCACGCACGGATCTGGGCGGTGTCCTGGCTGCTGCCGGAAGCCACCCGCGCCTTTCCGCGACCGCCCGAAGCACGGCCACCGGTACGCCGGCCGCCCTTCACATACGGGTCGAGAAGGCCACGCAGCTTGTCCGCATTGGCAGTCGTGAGATCGATCTCGTAGGTCTTGCCGTCCAGCGCGAACGTCACGGTCTCGTCCGCCTCGCCGCCGTCGAGGTCGTCGACAAGAAGGACCTGAACCTTCTGTGCCACCGGATTTCCTTTCATCGAAAACGTGAGGGACGGGTGTCCGCGGCGTCCGCCGTTTAGCCGCGCCCTGTTATATGCAGTACTGCAGTACGTCGGAAAGCAAACCGCTTTTGCTGGAAAAACACAAACCCCTGGGAGAGGTCGGCCACCCGCCCCTCGCCCGGAAACGTGCGCGTTTCGGACATAGGGCACCTGCCAAGGGCACTCGGCGGGAATGGCGCCGACGATCACAGATGCAGAAGCATCCGGCTGTTGCCCAAGGTGTTGGGTTTCACTCGTTCGAGTCCGAGGAACTCTGCTACGCCCTCGTCATAGGAACGCATGAGCTCCGCGTAGACATCGGTGTCGACCGGCGTCTCACCGATCTCCACGAAGCCGTGCTTGGCGAAGAAGTCCACTTCGAAGGTCAGGCAGAAAACCCGGCGAACACCGAGCCAACGCGCGGTGTGCAGCAACTTCTCCAACAACTGGTGGCCCACACCGCCCCCCTTCAGACCGGGCTTCACCGCGAGAGTGCGCACTTCCGCCAGGTCTTCCCACATCACGTGCAGGGCGCCACAGCCGACCACCTCGGCGTTGTCGTCGCGTTCGGCGACCCAGAACTCCTGGATGTCCTCGTAAAGGGTCACCGTCGCTTTGTCGAGCAGGATGCCGCCGCGGACGTACGCGTCAAGGAGTCTGCGCACGGCGGGGACATCGCTGGTCCGGGCCCGCCGGACGGTGATGGCTTTAGCCGTGACTTCGGTGTTCGCGGCGTTCTCGGCGTTCCCGGGGCTCTCTGCTGACATGAGCGGACGCTATCGCCCGCCGCCCTCCGTTGCCGAGCCGGGGTTCTCCCCGGCACTGCCCGCAGTTGCGGGTTCGGATGTTTCCGGACCCTGGACCATCCGTACGGCGTCGCGCAGCGCCCCTCGCTGTTCGTCGCTCATCATCCCGAAGAAGGCGACGAGAGCGGCGGCGGGGTTGTCACTCTGCGCCCAGGCGTCGTTCATGAGGGCGGCGGCGTAGGCGGCTCGGGTGGAGACCGCCTCATATCGATAGGCCCGGCCTTCCGCCTCGCGGCGCACCCAGCCCTTCTGATGGAGATTGTCCAAAACGGTCATCACCGTGGTGTAGGCGATGGACCGTTCCTGCTGAAGGTCTTCCAGGACTTCTCGAACGGTCACCGGGCGGTTCCAACTCCACACCCGCGTCATGACCGCGTCTTCGAGTTCTCCCAATGGGCGAGGCACAGCTCAGAACAATAGTGGGAGATCTCCTCCATCGCGTGCCGGACGTGCATGTTCATCTACAAACATGAACAAAAAGGGCGTACGACTCCGAAGGGAGCCGTACGCCCGGGAGACCGGCGGGTGCGATCAGGCGTCGGGGCCGGCGGAGGTCTGCCGTGCGGCCTCCACGCGCGCGAGGGCGGCGTCCACGGCCGCGTCCTCCTTGGCCTTGTTGGCGCCACCCTGGGTCTTCACGATCACCCTGATCAGACCGATGAAGAACACGGCCATGACGACGGGGGGCACCAGCGCGGAGACATAGTCCATGGATCCAGGGTAGCCACGGAGGAATGGGGCATCCGGGCGGGGGCCCGTATCCGGGTCCGGGCCGACGCTGGGGTCGTCAGCCCGCCACAAGCCGTTGCCGCTGCTGTTCCCGTTCCGGATCGGAGGGCGGTGGCGCGGGCTTGCGGCGCGGGAACACCTCGCCCGGCGTGGGGACGGGACGTCGCGCGGGCTCGGGCGTCGGAGTGGGGGGCCCCGCGGGACCGGGTCCGGGCTCGGGCCGTGAGGGCTTCTCGGCGGGCTTCCGGCGCGGCTCCTCACCGGGGTCCTCGGCGACGGCGGGAGGGGCGGGGAGGCGGTCGCGGCCCCCTGGAAGGGCCAGGAGGCGCGTACGGGACGCCGGCACGACCGGGGCGACCATGGACGTCTGGAGGGCCGCACGGCGCGCGAGACGGGCCCGTACATCCCTCTCGGCGGCCGTCTGGCAGCGGTCCAGGAGGGCGGCGGCCACCGGGTTTCCCCGCAGGGCGCGCAGGGCGGCGAGGTCGTCGGGGCCGGGGCGGTGGCCGGCGGCCAGTACCTCGTCCAGGAGCGTGAGGTAGCCGGCGGCGGTGCCGGGGAGGGCGGCGCGGTAGCGGGCGAGGTCGGCCACCAGGAAGGCCCGCAGCCGGGCGGCCTCGCGCATCGCCTCGTCGAGGGACTCGGCGAGGCGATGGCAGTCCTGGACGTCCTCGGCGCTGGCGGGGCCGGGGTGGAGGGCGAGGGCGAGGGCGCGGCGGAGCACACGCAGCTCCTCCGCGCCGAACGCCATGCCGCCGCGGGATCCGTATGGCGTGGGCATGGGCCGACGATACGCGCTAATCAGACAAATCCGACACCGTTACCGCCCTCGACGCGCCCGAATCCGCCCTCCCGGCCCCACGATCCGCGCAGCGACGGAAACCGACACACGTCCGTCCGGCCCGGCCCGTCCGCCCGCCGCGACCTGCAGCGCGCAGGAGACCGCCGCACACCTGTCCGGCAGATCCCGTGACCGGCCCGCCGGACGCCGGAGCCCAGCCCGGTCTCCCGGCCGCCCCCGCGCCCCGCGTGCCGCGTCGGTGGCTACATCCGCGACACGTTGCGTTCGTAGACCAGGCGTAGGCCGATCAGGGTCAGCCAGGGTTCGTGTTCGTCGATCACCGAGGATTCGCCGAGGACCATGGGGGCCAGGCCGCCCGTGGCGATGACGGTGACGTCGTCCGGGTCCTCGGCGAGTTCGCGGGCCATGCGGGTGACCACGCCGTCGACCTGGCCCGCGAAGCCGTAGACGATGCCGGACTGCATGGCCTCGACGGTGTTCTTGCCGATGACGCTGCGCGGCCGGGCCACCTCGATCTTGCGGAGTTGGGCGGCCTTCACCCCCAGTGCCTCGACGGAGATCTCGATGCCGGGGGCGATGACCCCGCCCACGTACTCGCCGCGCGCGCTCACCGCGTCGAACGTCGTCGCCGTACCGAAGTCGACGACGATCGCGGGGCCGCCGTAGAGCTCGTTCGCGGCGACCGCGTTGATGATGCGGTCGGCGCCGACCTCCTTGGGGTTGTCGAAGAGGATCGGCACGCCGGTCTTGACGCCGGGTTCGACGAGGACGGCCGGGACGTCGCCGTAGTAGCGGCGGGTGACCTCGCGCAGTTCGTGCAGCACCGACGGCACCGTCGCGCAGATCGCGATGCCGTCGATGCCGTCGCCCAGCTCCACCCCGAGGAGCGGGTGCATGCCCATCAGGCCGTGGAGGAGGACCGCGAGCTCGTCGGCGGTGCGGCGGGCGTCCGTGGAGATGCGCCAGTGTTCGACGATGTCCTCACCGTCGAACAGGCCGAGCACGGTGTGCGTGTTCCCTACGTCGATCGTCAGCAGCATGGCCGGTCCCCGCTCTCTACTGCGCCGCGCGCAGGTCGAGGCCGATGTCGAGGATCGGCGAGGAGTGGGTCAGGGCCCCGACGGCCAGGAAGTCGACGCCGGTGTCGGCGTACACCTTGGCGTCGTCCAGGGTGAGCCGGCCGGAGGCCTCGAGGAGGGCGCGGCCGTCGACGACCGCCACCGCCTCCTCGCACTCCCCCGGCGTGAAGTTGTCGAGGAGGATGAGGTCGGCGCCCGCGTCCACGACCTCGCGCAGCTGGTGCAGGGTGTCGACCTCGACCTCGATCGGCACATCCGGGAAGGTGTCCCGTACCGCCTGGAAGGCCTCGGCGACGCCGCCCGCGGCGACCACGTGGTTGTCCTTCACCAGGGCCGCGTCGGACAACGACATGCGGTGGTTGACGCCACCGCCGCAGCGGACCGCGAACTTCTCCAGGGCGCGCAGGCCCGGGGTCGTCTTGCGGGTGTCACGCACGCGTGTCTTCGTGCCGTCCAGGACGTCCGCCCACGCGCGCGTGGCCGTCGCGATGCCGGACATCCGGCACAGCAGGTTGAGCGCGCTGCGCTCGGCGGTGAGGAGGTCGCGGGTGCGGGTGGTGACGGACAGCAGCTTCTGCCCGGCCTCCACGCGGTCGCCGTCCTCGACGTGACGCTCGACCTCGAACTCGTCGGTGCAGACCACAGAGACGACCGCCTCGGCGATCCGCAGGCCGGCCACGACGCCTCCCTCGCGCGCCACGAAGTCGGCGGTGGCCACGGCCTCCTCGGGAATGGTCGCGACGGTCGTCACGTCCACGCCGTTGTCGAGGTCCTCCTGGATGGCGACGTTGGCGATGTCCTCGACCTCGACGGGGTCGAGGCCGGCGTCGGACAGAAGCTGGGCGAGCGCGGGGTCGAGCCCGCACTCCAGGTACTCGGCGTCGTCCTCGGCGCCGCAGGCGCAGCCGTCGCCGCAGCCGCCGCTCTGGGCGAGGGGAAGGTCGGGGGTGCTCACGTCTGTGTCACTGCTCCTGCTGGGGCTGCCGGGTCGGGGGGAAGTCTGCGGTATCGGTGGTGTGTACGGCGAGCGTCCGGTCCGGATTCAGCCGTACGACGATGTGACGGCGCCAGGCCGTGTCGTCGCGGTCGGCGCGGTCCTCGCGCCAGTGGCAGCCGCGGGTCTCCTCGCGCAGCGCGGCGGCGGTGACCAGGACGCGGGCCACGCACAGGAGGTTGGTGGCCTCCCAGGTGTCGACGCCGGGCTCGGCGGTCTTGCCGTTCTCGTCGAGGGCGTCGCGGGCCTCGGTGTGCATCCGCTGGAGCTGACCGGCGGCCTTGTCCAGCGAACCGGCCGAGCGCAGCACGCCGGCGCCCTGGGTCATGATCCGCTGGATCGCGAACCTGTCCTCGGCGGCGAGCAGCGGGTGGGCGGGCTTGCGCGGCTGCTCGACGGGGGCGGGCACGCGCGCGTGGAGGTCGTCGGCGCCCCGGCTCGTGGCGATGTCGACGGCGATCCGCTCGGCGTAGACGAGGCCCTCCAGGAGGGAGTTGGAGGCGAGCCGGTTCGCGCCGTGCACGCCGGTGCAGGCGACCTCGCCGCACGCGTACAGGCCGGGGACGGTGGTCCGGCCCCGGGAGTCGGTGCGGACGCCGCCGGAGGCGTAGTGGGCCGCCGGAGCTATCGGGATGGGCTCGTGGACGGGGTCGATGCCGTGGGCGCGGCAGGCGGCGAGGATGGTCGGGAAGCGGTGCTCCCACATCTCGGCGCCGAAGTGCCGGGCGTCGAGGAACATGTGCTCGGCGTCCAATTCCTGCATGCGGCGCATGATGCCCTTGGCGACGATGTCCCGGGGCGCCAGCTCGGCCAGCTCGTGCTGCCCGACCATGAACCGCACGCCGTCCGCGTCGACCAGGTGGGCGCCCTCGCCCCGCACCGCCTCGCTGACCAGCGGCTGCTGGCCCTCCGCGTCGGCGCCGAGGAACAGCACGGTCGGGTGGAACTGCACGAACTCGAGGTCGCTGACCTCCGCGCCGGCCCGCAGCGAGAGCGCCACGCCGTCGCCGGTCGACACGGACGGGTTGGTGGTGGCGGAGAACACCTGGCCCATGCCGCCGGTCGCGAGGACGACCGCGGGGGCGTGCACGGCGCCCACGCCGTCGTGCTGGCCCTCGCCCATGACGTGCAGGGTGACGCCGGCGGTACGGCCGTCCGCGTCCGTCAGCAGGTCGAGCACGAGCGCGTTCTCGACCGTACGAAGCCCACGCGCGCGTACCGCCTCGACGAGTGCCCGGGAGATCTCCGCGCCGGTGGCGTCGCCGCCCGCGTGGGCGATCCGGCGGCGGTGGTGGCCGCCCTCGCGGGCCAGCTCCAGGTCGCCCTCGGCGGACTCGTCGAAGTGCGCGCCGGTCGCGATAAGCCGTCGTACGGCGTCGGGTCCCTCGGTGACGAGGATCCGTACGGCGTCCTCGTCGCACAGACCGGCGCCCGCCACCAGGGTGTCGTCCAGGTGCTGCTCGGGGGTGTCGCCCTCGCCGAGAGCCGCGGCGATGCCGCCCTGCGCCCAGCGGGTGGAACCGTCGTCGAGGCGGGCCTTGGTGACGACGACCGTGCGTAGGCCCGAGGCCTCACAGCGCAGGGCCGTGGTCAGACCGGCGACGCCGGAGCCGACGACCACCACGTCCGCGTCGATGGACCACCCGGGGGCGGGCGCGTGCAGTCGTATGCCGGTGCTGCTCACGAGGCGGCTCCGAGGGTTCCGAAGGTGAGGGGGAGGTTGTCGATCAGCCGGGTCGTCCCGACCCGGGCGGCGACGGCGAGGACGGCCTCTCCGATGAAGTCGTCCTGGATCTCGGCGAAGTCGCCCGGGTCGACGAGCGCGAGGTAGTCCAGTGCCAGCGGCGGCGTCTGCCGGGCGGCCTCGTCGAGGACCGCGCGGGCGGCGGCGCGGACGGCGGCCGGGTTGCCGGGGGCGGCCTTGGCGACGGCATGGGTGTCGGCCGCCGCGCGGGACTCGCCGAGGGCACTGAGCGCCTCGGCACGCGCGTGCGTGGCGGGCACCTCGAGCGCGCGTGCCCGCAGCGCCTCCTGGGCGGCGTGCCGGTCACTGCCCGCGAACAGCGCCGCCGACAGCGCGAGCGCGGTGTGGCGCTCCTGGGCGGACAGAAAGCGGTTGCGGCTGGACAGGGCCAGGCCGTCGGCCTCGCGGACCGTCGGCACGGCGACGATCTCCACGCCGAAGTTCAGGTCGCGGACCATACGGCGGATCAGCGCGAGCTGCTGGGCGTCCTTCTGGCCGAAGAGCGCGGCGTCGGGCCGGGTGAGGTGCAGCAGCTTGGCGACGACCGTGAGGACGCCGTCGAAGTGCCCGGGGCGCGACGCGCCCTCCAGGCGCTCCCCCATGGGTCCCGCGCTGATCCGGACCTGGGGTTCGCCGCCCGGGTAGACCTCGTCCACGGACGGGGCGAACACGACGTCCGCGCCGGCCGCCTCGGCGATCTTGAGGTCGGCGTCCAGGGTGCGCGGGTAGCGGTCGAGGTCCTCGCCCGCGCCGAACTGCAGCGGGTTGACGAAGACCGTGACGACCACCTCGCCGTCCGGCCCCGCGAGCTCGCGCGCGGTGCGGACAAGGGTGGCGTGGCCCTCGTGCAGGGCGCCCATGGTCATCACGACGGCCCGGCGGCCGGTGCGCACGCGTGCGTGCAACTCGGCGGCGGTGCGCAGCAGGGTGGTGGTCATCGGCCGTCTCCCTCGGCGCCGCCGGTTCCGTCGGTACCGTCGCCGGTTCCGTCGGTCCCTTCGCTCTCGTCGCTCCCAGGGGTCTCAGGGGTCCCAGGGATCCCACCAGCCCGAGGGATCCCTCTGGTTTCGTTCGCGAGGACCCCGAGGAGGTCCTCGGCGAGTTCCGGCTTGAGCAGTCCGTGGGCGAGCGCGCGGTCGGCGGTCGCGCGGGCCATCGCGAGGTATCCGTCGACGGTGGCCGGTGCGTGCCGGCGCAGCTCCGCGACGTGGGCGGCGACCGTGCCGGCGTCCCCGCGGGCGACGGGGCCGGTGAGGGCCGCGTCGCCGGAGCGCAGGGCGTTGTCGAGGGCGGCGCCGAGCAGCGGGCCGAGCATCCGGTCGGGCGCGTCGACGCCCGCCGTGCGCAGCAGCTCCATGGACTGGGCGACCAGGGTGACGAGGTGGTTGGCGCCCAGGGCGAGGGCGGCGTGGTAGAGCGGGCGGTTCTCCTCGGCGATCCACTCCGGCTCGCCGCCCATCTCGATGACGAGGGCCTCGGCGGCCAGCCGCAGCGCGTCGGGCGCGGTGACGCCGAAGGAGCAGCCGGCCAGCCGCTGCACGTCCACGGGCGTGCCGGTGAAGGTCATCGCCGGATGCAGCGCCAGCGGCAGCGCGCCAGCCCGCAGGGCGGGGTCGAGGACGGTCGCGCCGTACCGCCCGGAGGTGTGCACGAGGAGCTGCCCCGGCCGTACGGCCCCGGTCTCGGCGAGGCCCTGCACCAGCCCGGGGAGAGTGTCGTCGGGGACGGTCAGCAGCACCAGGTCGGCCCGCCGGAGAACCTCGGCGGGCGGCACGAGCGGCACGTCGGGCAGGAGCAGCGCGGCCCGTCGCCGGGAGGCGTCGGAGACACCGGAGACGGCCACCGGGCGGTGTCCGGCCAGCTGGAGGGACGCGGCCAGGGCGGGTCCCACCCGGCCGGCGCCGACGACGCCGACGTTCAGCCGCGCGGGGCGGTCCCTGGGATCTGGTTGTTGAAATGCACTCACGCGAGGGCGGCCTTCCCGTTCCAGTCCGCGCGGGGTACCGGACGATTTCTCGTCATGTTAACGCGATCGGAGTCCGGAGCGGGCCGGCGAGGAAGGTGCTCGGTCACGTCGGCGCGCGGCAGGTGGTCCCCGATGGCCCCTCCCGATTGACGGCCGTCGTCAATCGGGAGGGGCGCTGTCAGTGGCGGGGTGCACCATGACCACATGAGTGTGCAGATCGACATCGCGGGGCTGCGGCCGGAGCGGATCGCCGTCGTGCCCTCGCCCCTGGCCGAGCTCGGCATGGCGCTGCACGCGCTGTCCGAGCCCGGTCACCACCCGGGACTCCAGGGCTGGGTCACCGGGGTCACCGCGCGGCTCGACCCGCATCTGGCGGACCGGATGTGCGAGGCCGAGTTCCTGTGGCGGACGACGTTCTCGGACCTCTTCCTGCCGTACGCCGGCCTCCCGGGCCGCGACACCCTCCCCACCCCCACCCTCGCCGAAGAGCTGGACCTCCTCGACAAACTGACGGACGAACAGTTCACGGACGCGGCCCTGGAGTTCACCTGCGCACCGGATTACGACCAGCCGGGTCCCGCCGTCCTCACCGACCCGGCCCAGCGCCGCCGCGCCCTGGAGCTGGCCGCCACGCGCGGGCCGCGTCAGGCGCGGTTCGCCGAGCGGCTGCTCGACGACCCGCCCCGGGTGCGCGGCTGGATCAGACAGTTCCTGGAGGACTGCGACGAGGCGTTCTTGGCCGACGTCTGGGCCCGGGTGCGCCACCCCCTCGCCGCCGACGCCCGCCACAAGACGGACCTGCTGCGCCACAAGGGCCTCGCGGAGGCGCTCGCCTCGGTGTCCTCCGCCGTGACGCTCGACGAGAGCGGTGCGCGGATCACCGTGGACAAGCTGGTCGGGGGCCGCACCTCGACGGCCGACGGCGGTCTGCTGCTCGTACCCACCAGCCTGGGCTGGCCGCACCTGCTCGTGCTGCACCGCCACGGCTGGCAGCCGGTCCTGCACTACCCGGTCGGCTCCCCTGAGCTGGCCGCGCCGCCCTCCGTCGAGCAGCTGACGCTGCGCATGACCGCGCTGTCCCACCCCGTACGGATGCGGATCTGCCGGCTGCTCGCGCGCAGCGCCTACAGCACCACCGAGCTGGCCCAGGTGCACGGCATCACGGCCCCCGAGATATCCCGCCACCTCGGCGTCCTGAAGAAGGCGGGCCTGATCACCACCCGCCGCCGCGGCCGGTACGTCCTGCACCAGCTCGACGTGACGGTGGTGGCACGGCTGGGCAGCGACTTCCTTGAGGGCATACTCCGCTGACCACCAGGCGGGCTCCGAGGCCGGGTGTCAGCCGTGGCCACCCGCGCGTACCAGCCCCGTCTCGTACGCCAGGACCACCACCTGCACCCGGTCCCGCAGCCCCAGCTTGGTCAGGATGCGGCCCACATGGGTCTTCACGGTCGCCTCGGACAGCACCAGCCGGGCCGCGATCTCCCCGTTGGACAGCCCCTGGGCGACCAGCACCATGACCTCGCGCTCTCGCTCGGTGAGCCGCTCCAGCTCCTTCTGCCGGGGCTCCTTGCCGGTGGCGGGCAGCATCGGCGCGAACCGGTCGAGGAGGCGCCGGGTGGTGGACGGGGCGACCACCGCGTCACCACTGTGCACGGACCGGATCGCGGTGAGCAGCTCCCCGGGCGGCACGTCCTTCAGCATGAAGCCCGACGCGCCCGCCTTCAGCCCGGAGAACGCGTACTCGTCGAGATCGAAGGTGGTCAGGATCAGTACCTTCGGCGGATCGTCCTCCGCGCAGATCCGCCGGGTGGCCTCCACCCCGTCCAGCTTCGGCATCCGGACGTCCATCAGTACGACGTCGACGGCCGTGGACCGCACCACCTGCAGGGCCTCGACACCGTCGCCCGCCTCGGCCACGACCTCCATGTCCGGCTGGGCGGCGAGCACCATCCGGAACCCGGTGCGCAGCAGCACCTGGTCGTCGACGAGCATCACGCGGATCGTCATCGGGTCCTCTTCCGTAAATTGATCGGCTGGTGGTGGCGGTGCGGGGGCGTGACAGGTGTCAACGAGGGGCGTGCGTTTGCGTCAATGCGCTGGTTTGAGCGGCAGCAGGGCGCTGATGCGGAATCCTCCGCCCGGACGCGGTCCCGCGTCCAGGGTGCCGCCCACCATCCCGACCCGCTCGCGCATCCCGATCAGGCCGTGGCCCCGGCCGTCCACGCCGCCCTCCTCGTACAGCTCGTGCGGGGCACCCTTGCCGTCGTCCTCGACGAGCAGGCCGAGGCCGTCGTCGAAGTAGACAAGCCGCACACTGGCGCCCGCGTTCGGCCCGCCGTGCTTGCGTGTGTTGGTCAGCGCCTCCTGGACGATCCGGTACGCGGTGAGCTCGACCCCGCTGGGCAGCGGTCGCGGCGTGCCCTCGATCTTGAAGTCCACCGGCAGGCCCGAGCCGCGGCACTGCTGGACGAGGTCGTCGATCTGCTCGACGTCCGGCTGCGGCACGTACTCGCCGCCCTCCTGGTGCTCGCCGGTGCGCAGCACGCCCAGCAGGCGGCGCATCTCGGCGAGGGCCTGACGGCCGGTGGAGGAGATCGTCTCCAGCGCCTTCTTCGCCTGGTCGGGCGCGGCCTCCATGACATACGCGGCGCCGTCGGCCTGCACCACCATCACCGACACGTTGTGCGCGACGACGTCGTGCAGCTCGCGGGCGATCCGGGCGCGCTCGGCGGCGACCGCGACCTTGGCCTGCGCCTCGCGCTCCTTCTCCAGCCGCGCCGCCCGCTCCTCCAGCTGGGCGAAGTAGGCCCGCCGGGTGCGCGCCGAGTCGCCGAGCACCCAGGCGAGGGCGAACGGCACCGTCTGGAAGACCACGACCGCGACCATGCCCGGCACGCTCACGTCCTCCTGCGGCCAGCGCAGCTGTGCCACGGTCGCCGCGCTCAGCCCGGTGAACAGCGCGAGCGTGGAGGCCCAGCGCGCGCCGGTCGCGGCGACCGTGTAGACGATCACCAGCAGGGCGAAGTCGGCGAGCGTGACCCCGACGTCCAGCGTCAACTGGACCACCCCGAGCCCGATGGCCAGCAGCAGCATCTTCTCCGGCATCCGCCGACGCAGCGCGATGACCAGGCACAACAGGAAGCCGACGGAGGCCAGCAGCGGCATGGAGTCGGTGCCGCCGCGCTCCTGGCCGGCGGTTCCGGTGGCAGCGGAGAGCCCGAACAGGACGAGGGCCCAGAAGCCGTCGAACCAGGTCGGGTGTCTGCGGAGGAAGTCGTAGAGGCGCTGCACGTAACCCAGCGTAGGGAAGTGGAATGTGTGTGGGGGTCAACCGGAGGGCCGATCCGGTCCGGGCGCGCGTACTCCCCAAGGTGGAGGCAGTGATCACCTGTGCGCCTAGTCTGACCGGATGGCGCAGAAAGTGGCGGACTCCGGGGCGGGCTCCGGCGAGTGGCGCGGATGGCGGGCGGCGACCCGTGCCGCGCTGTACGGCGAGGGCGGTTTCTACGTCCGCCCCGAGGGCCCGGCCGCCCACTTCCGTACGTCCGTCCACGCGTCGCCGCTCTTCGCCGAGGCGGTCGCCCGGCTGCTGTGCCGCGTGGACGAGTCCCTGGGGCGGCCCGAGCGGCTCGACTTCGTCGACATGGCCGCCGGACGCGGCGAACTCGTCACCGGTGTGCTGGCCGCGCTCCCCTCCGAGGTGGCCGCCCGCACGCGCGCGTACGCCGTCGAACTCGCCGCCCGCCCCGAGACCCTCGCCCCCGGGATCACCTGGCTGCCGGAGCCCCCGGAGACGATCACCGGGCTCCTGTTCGCCAACGAGTGGCTCGACAACGTGCCTGTGGAGATCGCCGAGGTGGACGCGTCAGGCGTGCCCCGCCTGGTCCTGGTCGGCACCGACGGCGGCGAGCGCCTCGGGAACCCGGTGTCCGGCCCGGCGGCGGAGTGGCTGGCGCGCTGGTGGCCGCTCCCGCCCGAGGAAGGACTCCGGGCGGAGATCGGCCACCCGCGCGACACGGCCTGGGCGGCCACCGTCGCCCGCCTCCACCGCGGCCTGGCGGTCGCCGCGGACTACGCCCACACCAAGGCCGGCCGCCCCCCGTTCGGCACCCTCACGGCCTTCCGAGAGGGCCGCGAGACCTCCCCCGTACCGGACGGCTCGTGCGACATCACGTCCCACGTGGCCCTGGACGCGTGCGAGGAGGCGGTCGGGTCCGCCGTCGCCCGAGGACGTCTGCTCACGCAGCGCGCCGCCCTGCACGCCCTCGGCATCACCGGCGCGCGCCCCCCGCTCTCGCTGGCCTCCACGGACCCCGCCGCCTACGTGCGCGCCCTCGCGGCTGCCGGGGAGGCCGCCGAGCTCACCGCGTCGGGCGGGCTGGGCGACTTCGGGTGGCTGGTCCAGCGGGTTGGAATTCCGGACCCACTGGCCCCGCCGACATGACGACTGCTGACGACTGCTGACGACTGCTGACGACTGCTGACGACTGCTGACGACTGCCGATGATTACTGATGACTACTGATCTGCTCATGGCTGCTGATGGCTGTTACTTGTCGATGTCTCCGACCACGAAGAACATCGACCCCAGGATCGCCACCATGTCCGCGACCAGCGTGCCCGGCAGCAGTTCGGTGAGGGCCTGGATGTTGTTGTAGGACGCCGAGCGCAGCTTCAGCCGGTACGGGGTCTTCTCGCCCTTGCTGACGAGGTAGTAGCCGTTGATCCCGAGGGGGTTCTCGGTCCACGCGTACGTGTGCCCCTCGGGCGCCTTGAGGACCTTGGGGAGCCGCTGGTTGATCGGGCCGGGAGCCAGCTCCGCGAGCCGGTCCAGGCAGGCGTCCGCGAGGTCGAGCGCGATGTGCGTCTGGGCGAGCAGACACTCGAAGCGGGCCAGGCAGTCGCCCTCGGTGCGGGTGACCACCTTCAGGGTGTCCTGGAGCTCCCCGTAGGCGAGATAGGGCTCGTCGCGGCGCAGGTCGAAGTCGACGCCCGAGGCCCGCGCGATCGGCCCGCTCACGCCGTACGCGTGCACGGCCTGTGGTGTGAGCGAGCCCACGCCACGGGTGCGCCCCCGGAAGATCTCGTTGCCGAGGACGAGGTCGTCGAAGACGTCCATGCGCGAGCGCACGGCGGACACGGCGCCACGCGCGCGTGCGGCCCAGCCGGCCGGAAGGTCCTCCTTGAGGCCGCCGACGCGGTTGAACATGTAGTGCATACGCCCGCCGGAGACCTCCTCCATGACGTTCTGCAGCACCTCGCGCTCACGGAACGCGTAGAACACCGGCGTGATGCCGCCCAGCTCCAGCGGGTACGACCCGAGGAACATCAGGTGGTTGAGCACCCGGTTCAGCTCCGCGAGCAGCGTGCGCGTCCACACCGCGCGCTCGGGGACCTCCATGCCGAGCATCCGCTCCACGGCGAGGACAACGCCCAGCTCGTTCGAGAAGGCGGACAGCCAGTCGTGGCGGTTGGCCAGCATGACGATCTGGCGGTAGTCGCGCGCCTCGAACAGTTTCTCCGCGCCGCGGTGCATATAGCCGATCACCGGCTCCGCGTGCCGGATCCGCTCGCCGTCCAGCACGAGCCGCAGCCTCAGCACACCGTGCGTGGAGGGGTGCTGCGGGCCGATGTTCAGCACCATGTCGGTGCTCTCCGCGGCGCCGCCGATCCCGACCGTGGTCTCCGTCGTGGGAGTCATGGTCCCAGTCTCCCCTACGTACGCTGGCGGTATGGAAACGGGGAGCCCGTCAGGGACACCGACGGCACAGACGGCAGAAACAGCACAAACGGCACAGACCGCGCCGACCTGGACCGGACTGCCTCCCGGGCTGCTGCGGATGCGGCGGCTGATGCTGGTGGTGTGGCTGGGCCTGGCGGCCGTCGGCCTGGGGGTGCTGCTCGGCCTGCTCGTCGGCCCGGCCTGGGCCGCGTTCGGGGCGCTGCCGCTGGCCGGGATCGCCTGGGGCTGGGTGCTCCTCGGCCGCAACTGGCACTCCTGGCGGTACGCCGAGCGCGCCGACGACCTGCTGATCAGCCGGGGCGTGCTCTGGCGCGAGGAGACCGTCGTGCCCTACGGGCGGATGCAGTTGGTCGAGGTGACCTCCGGTCCCGTCGCGCGGCACTTCGGGCTGGCGAGCGTCCAGCTGCACACCGCGGCCGCCGCGACCGACGCGACCATCCCGGGCCTCGACCCGGCCGAGGCGGAACGGCTGCGGGACCGGCTCACCGAACTCGGCGAGGCCCGATCGGCGGGACTGTGACGACGCCGGGCGTGGACGACGACGTACCGGGCATGGCAGACGACGTACCGGGCGTGGCGGACGACGTACGCGAGGCGAAGCCGCAGCGGACCGTCACCGAGCGCCGGCTGCACCCCGTGACGCCCTTCCGGCGCGCGTGGGCGCCCGTCGCGGTCCTCGTCGGCTGGGCGGCGCACGACCCGAACCAGACGCAGGAACAGCTCACCCGGCTGACCACGACGACGCTCCTGCTCGCGCTCGCCGTGCTCGTCCCGGTGGCGTCCGCCTACGGCTTCCTCAGCTGGTGGTTCACCCACTTCGCGGTGACGGACGGCGAACTGCGCATCCGCACCGGCCTGTTGTTCCGGCGTACCGCGCACATCCGCATAGAGCGCATCCAGGCGGTCGACGTCACCCAGCCGCTGCTCGCGCGGATCGCGGGCGTCGCGAAACTGCGGCTCGACGTCGTCGGCGCCGAGAAGAAGGACGAGCTGGCCTTCCTGGGCGAGGCGGAGGCACGCGAGCTGCGCGCCGAACTCCTCGCGCGGGCGGCGGGTTTCGCCCCCGAGACGGCGCACGAGGTGGGCGAGGCGCCCGCGCGCGAGCTGCTGCGCGTCCCGGCGCGCGACCTCGCGATCGCGCTGGTGCTGACCGGCGCGACCTGGGGCGCGCTCGCCGCGGCGCTGGTCGTGCCGCCCTTGCTGTGGCTTGCCACCCACAGCGTGGTGACGGTCCTGGCGACCGGTCTGCCCCTCCTGGGCGCGGCGGGTGCGCGCAGCGCGGGACGGTTCGTGGGCGAGTACGACTGGACGGTCGGCGAGTCCCCGGACGGGCTGCGCATCGACCACGGGCTGCTCGACCGCGCGCACGAGACGGTGCCGCCGGGACGCGTGCAGACCGTGCGGATCGTCGAGCCGCTGCTGTGGCGGCGGCGCGGCTGGGTACGCGTGGAGCTGAACGTGGCCGGTTCGGCCAACTCGGTGCTCGTGCCGGTCGCCCCGCGTGAGGCCGCCGAGGCCGTCATCGCGCGCGTGCTGCCCGGGACGGCCGTTCCGGACCCGGCCTCGCTGGCGCGCCCGCCGCGCCGGGCCGGGCGCTGCGTGCCGCTGTGGTGGCGGGGGTACGGCATCGCCGTCACGGACACGGTGTTCGCGGCCCGGCACGGCCTGCTGCACCGGAGCCTGGCGCTCGTGCCGCACGCCAAGGTGCAGAGCGTGAGGCTGTCCCAGGGGCCCTGGCAGCGCCTCTGGCGCCTCGCGGACGTCCATGTGGACACGGGGGCCGACAAGACCGTCACGGCGCGGCTGAGGGACGTACAGGAGGCCGCCGAGCTGCTCCACGGTCAGGCCGAGCGCTCACGGACGGGACGCCGGGACGCCCGGCCGGACCGGTGGATGGCCTAGACATCCACCGGCCCCTCCGGTGACTGACGGGGTGACGGAACGGTTCGTCAGGAGACCGCGCTGCGCAGGCCCTTGAGGTGGATCTGCTGGAGGTCGATGTGCTCGGTCTCGTCGTGCGCGGTCAGGTCGATCACCTGGCCCACCCCGCGCGACTCCTCCCCCGCGGGCTTGAACGCCGACTCGGCCTCGGCCTTGTGCAACGCGAGGGCCTCCTGGCCGACGACGTCGGCGAGGTCCTCGTTCTGCACGGCCTCCAGGGTGGCCGGTCCCGCGTTCTTCGTACCGAAGAAGTCGAACCCGCCCTCGGCCGTGGGACGCCGTACGGGCGCGGTGGCCGGTACGACGGCGACGGCGGTCGGCACGGTGAAGTGACCGGAGGGCCGCTGTACGGCGGCGGCGGGGCGCGGGACGAGGGCGACGGACTCCTCGGTGAGCGTGCCCTCCGCCTCGGCCTCCGCCTCTGCCTCGGCGTCGGCTTCCTGCTCGGCGGCCGGTGCGGGGGCGGTCGCGTGCACGTGCTCGTCGACCGCCTCGGGCTTCCCCGCCGCCTCGCCCTCCTTGTCGTCCGCCGACGCCTCGTCGGCGTCCTCGCGGTCGGCGCTCGCGTCGTTCTTGGCCGCGGCGACCGTGTCCTTGGCCACCGCCACGGCGTCCTTGTCGAGCCTGGCGAGGGCCGCCCGGGCGCGCTGGAACAGCTTGGAGCCCTCCGGGGTGAAGGCCTTGGGAGCCTCGGCCCCCTCCTCGGAGACGGCCGCCTCGGTCTTCTTGTCGCCGTCCTCCGACGCGCGCGCCGCCGGCAGGGCGGGGGCGTCGTCCTCGCCCGGGCTGCCGCTCTCTATCTCCAGCAGACGGCGGCCCTCCAGGGCGCTCGCCCGCTCGGTCTCCGCAGTGGCGTAGCGGCGCAGCAGCGCGGCGTGCTCGTTGCGCAGGCCCGCGAGTTCGGTGCGCTTGGCGCGCAGCCGCTGCTCCAGCTTGGTGCGCAGCTCACGCGACTCGTCGAGGTCGGCCTCGAGTTCGGCGACGCGTTCCTCGAAGCGCCACTCGTCACCTGCACGCGCGCGTATGAGGTCAGCGACCTGTTTACCTGCGTGTATGTCCCAGCGGCGCATCACGAAAGCGCCGGCAACCGCCGTCACCGCCGCGGCCGCGGCCAGGCCCCGGAGCACGAGGGGCTCCGTGAACAGCCAGGGGCCGAGGGCGCACACGACGGAGACGCCTGCGATTGCCGAGGGAGGCAGCAGCCTGTGCAGTGGCGGTGAATGGCGATGACGTCCACGTGGCATGGCCAGAAACTTACCGCGCGTAGACGAATGTTGGCGCCCCGCACCGCAAAAAGACAGCCATACCGAAGTCTTCACAGAGAAACAAGATCATTTCTGGTCCCACGCTCAGTGGCCGCCCAGCCGCCCGCTGATCCACCGCAGTGTCGGCGGGATCTCCCGCCGCCAGGTGTTGAAGTTGTGCCCGCCGCTGTCGAGGATGATCGACGAGATCCTGGTCCTCCCCGTGGCCTTCACCTCGTCTATCAGCCTCAGCGTGGCCTTGTAGTTGGACTCCCCGACCTTGCTGCTGGTGACGAGCAGCGAGGTGTCCGGAGCGGAGCGATTCCTCAGATACCAGTGCAGATCGGCCTCGTTGCGCAGGGTCGCGTTCCCGTGGAAGAGGTCGCCGGTGGTCGGGTCGGTCGGCGCCTTGTAGTACGCGGACAGCCCGGCGCCCGCCGCGTACACCTCGGGGTGGTGCATCGCGAGCTTCAGGGCGCAGTAGCCGCCCGTGGAGTCCCCGATGATGCCCCAGCTGCCGGGCTTGCGGCCCACCCGGTAATGGGCCGCCACGGCCTCCGGCAGGTCCTTGGCGAAGAACGACTCGGTCTGCGGCCCGCCCGGGATGTCCACGCACTCCGTGTCCCGCGGCGGCGCCACCGTCGGCCTCATCATCACCAGGATCATCGGCTGCATCCGCCCGTCCTCGGCGAGCTCCCGCGCGGTGCGCGGGTAGTGCAGCTTGTCGACGAGCGCCTGCGCCGTGCCGGGGTAGCCGGTGAGGACGACGGCCGCGGGGAACGTACGCGTGCGGTTCCGCGAGTCGAAGTACTCCGGCGGCAGATACACGTACGCGGGCGTGGCGATGTGCGTCGTACGGCCGTTGATCGACACCTTCTGTATCTGCCCGCCGTACTCGGGCCGGCCGCCGCCCCTGTCCACCCGCCGGACGTCGAGGACCTGGAGCGGCCCCGCCGGGGCACCGCCCGCCGCGTGGTCGACGACCACGCCCTGCCCGGTCTCCCGGCCGAACAGGTCCGCCCAGCTGGCGTAGAAGCCGAAGGCCTGGTTGGCGGAGAGGCCCACCGCCACGAACAGCGCCAGCTGGGTGGACAGCAGCAGGGCGACCCGTCCGCCGACGGCCCGCCAGGAACGGCGGGCCAGCCGCGGCCACAGCCACACCGTGCCGGCGAACAGCAGTAAGGCCGACAGAACTGCCAGCAGCAGCACCTTGTTGCTCGTAAGACCCATGTGCGGTGTTTTCCTGCCTGATCTCGGTCCGGGCGCCCGTCCGCCCCCGGCCACTTCGCAAGGGCTTGTCCCGGACTTTCCTTGGCCTTTTCGGCGGCTTTGAAGAGAGGAGTGAACCTCTCTCCCTGAGACACCGTCCTAGAGGGCGCAATGTCGCCGGATGCCCGAATCGGGCCCGGATCCAAGGTCTCTCGCGGAACTACGGGATGCGATGTCTGTCAGGGAAGATGGGGAAATGTCGGGCGGGGTTCCGAGCCGATCAAGCAGTGCGCGGCGGATAGTGCGAGGTCCGCGCCCCGAGTCCGTGCCCGCCCTCGTCGGCCGGGCCTGTGCCCTCGTGGGTCTGCTGGATGTCGCCGCCGGCGTCTTCCCGCGGTTCCGTCACAGTCGTATGCACACCCTCGCCGAGGTGCTGCCGGGCTCGTTCGGCCCGTTCGTGGCCGCGCTCTCGCTCAGCGCCGGTGTCCTGTTGCTGCTGCTCGCGCACGGCCTCAAGCGCGCCAAGCGGCGCGCGTGGCGGGCCGCCGTGGTGCTGCTCCCGGCGGGCGCGGTCGCGCAGTTCGTGTACCGCCACTCGATCGTGGGCGCGCTCATCTCGCTCATGCTCCTGGTGCCGCTGATCGTCCACCGCGACCAGTTCAGGGCCCTGCCCGATCCGCGCAGCCGGTGGCGCGCGCTCGCCAACTTCGTCCTCATGGGCGCCGGTTCCCTCGGTCTCGGGCTGGTCATCGTCAGCGTCCACCCGAACCGCCTGATCGGCGACCCGAGCCTGGCCGACCGCATCACGCACGTCCTGTACGGCCTGTTCGGCTTCGAGGGCCCGGTCGACTACCAGGGCACCACCTCGTGGACCGTCGCCTTCTCCCTGGGCGCCCTCGGCTGGATCACCGCGGTCACCACCATCTACCTCGCCTTCCGCCCCGAGCACCCGGCGGCGCAGCTCACCGAGCAGGACGAGGCCCAGCTGCGCACCCTGCTGGAGAAGCACGGCGGACGCGACTCGCTCGGCCACTTCGCGCTGCGTCGCGACAAGGCCGTCGTGTTCTCCCCCAGCGGCAAGGCGGCGGTGACCTACCGCGTCGTCTCCGGTGTGATGCTCGCCAGCGGCGACCCCATCGGCGACGTCGAGGCCTGGCCGGGCGCCATCGAGCGCTTCATGGACGAGGCCAAGGCGCACTCCTGGACGCCCGCCGTCATGGGCTGCTCGGAGACCGGCGGCGAGGTCTGGACCCGGGAGACCGGCCTCGACGCCCTCGAACTGGGCGACGAGGCGGTGGTGGAGGTCGCGGATTTCTCCCTCGCCGGCCGTGCGATGCGCAATGTGCGGCAGATGGTCAAGCGCATCGAGCGCGCCGGTTACGAAACCCGGGTACGACGTGTCCGTGACCTCGGTGAGGCCGAGCTGGAGCGGATCCGGCGGGCCGCGGAGGACTGGCGCGGCACCGACACCGAGCGCGGCTTCTCGATGGCCCTGGGCCGCGTGGGCGACGCCGCCGACGGCGACTGTCTCGTCGCGACCGCCCACAAGACCGACGAGGAGCCCGGTCCGTACGGCGACCTGAAGGCGATCCTGCACTTCGTCCCCTGGGGCACCGACGGCGCCTCCCTGGACCTGATGCGCCGCGACCGCTCGGCGGACCCGGGCATGAACGAACTCCTCATCGTCGCCGCGCTCCAGGCCGCCCCGAAATTCGGCGTCACGCGCGTGTCGCTGAACTTCGCGATGTTCCGCTCGGCACTGGCGCGCGGCGAGAAGATCGGCGCGGGTCCGGTCCTGCGCGCCTGGCGCGGTCTGCTGGTCTTCCTCTCCCGCTGGTTCCAGATCGAGTCCCTGTACAAGTTCAACGCGAAGTTCCAGCCCCGCTGGGAGCCCCGCTTCGTCGTCTACCGCGCCTCGGGCGACCTCCCCCGCATCGGCTTCGCCGCCATGCAGGCCGAGGGCTTCGTCAACCTCGCCGTCCCGCTGCCCCGTTTCCTGCGCCGCCGCACCAGGCCGGCACGCGCGTGTGCGCACGGATTGGCCGAAAGAGACGTACGGGCGGCGTGAGCGGAGCGCCGGGCGGTCACCGGGACCGGTCCGGGCGGGAGCCCCTTCCCCAGCCCTGGGGCTACTGCCCGGACCACGCGGCGTTCCGGCTCCTTCCTGGGCCTACGCTGAACGTATGAGCAAGCAGAGCGGACGCGGGCGGGTCGCCGGACTTCCGGAGTGGGACCGCTGCGCGGTCATGGGAGTGGTCAATGTGACCCCCGACTCCTTCTCCGACGGCGGCCGCTGGTTCGACACGACGGCCGCCGTCAAGCACGGCCTCCAACTCGTCGCCGAGGGCGCGGACCTCGTCGACGTCGGCGGCGAGTCCACCCGCCCGGGCGCCGCCCGCGTCGACGAGGACGAGGAACTGCGCCGCGTCGTGCCGGTCGTGCGCGGCCTCGCCTCCGAGGGTGTGATCGTCTCCGTCGACACCATGCGCGCCTCCGTCGCCACCCGGGCCCTCGCGGCCGGCGCCACCCTCGTCAACGACGTCAGCGGCGGACTCGCCGACCCCGCGATGATTCCGGCCGTAGCCGACTCGGGCGCCCCCTTCGTCGTCATGCACTGGCGGGGCTTCCTGGAGGGCGTCACCATCAGGGGCGTCTACGACGACGTCGTCACCGAGGTCGTCGACGAACTCCACGCGCGCGTGGACGCCGTCCTCGCCGGCGGCGTCGCCCCCGACCGCATCGTCGTCGACCCCGGCCTCGGCTTCTCCAAGGAGGCCGACCACGATCTCGTCCTCCTCGCCCACCTCGACCGGCTGCACGCCCTGGGGCACCCCCTGCTCGTCGCCGCCTCCCGCAAGCGCTTCCTCGGCCGGGTCCTGGCCGACCCGCAGGGCGCGCCCCCGCCCGCCCGTGAACGCGACGCCGCCACCGCCGCCGTCTCCGCCCTCGCGGCACAGGCGGGCGCGTGGGCGGTGCGCGTCCACGAGGTACGGGCCACGGCGGACGCCGTACGGGTCGCCCGCGCCGTCGAGTGGGCACGCACCGAGGCGGACGGCGCGGGCGCGGCACAGGCCACCGGGGCCACCCGCCCCGGCGCACAGCACACGCCCGGCCCCCACGGCGCAGAAGGAGCCCGGTGAGCGCCCCGCACACCGACGTCGAACAGGTCGAGGCCGCCAACACCGCCTTCTACGAGGCGCTGGAGCAGGGGGACTTCGAAGGCGTCTCCGCGCTCTGGCTGACCCCGTCCGACCTGGGCGTGGACGAGGGATACCACGATCCGGCGGACACCGGCGTGGTCTCCTGCGTGCACCCCGGCTGGCCGGTTCTCACCGGCCGCGGCGAGGTGCTGCGGTCGTACGCCCTGATCATGGCGAACACCGACTACATCCAGTTCTTCCTGACCGACGTGCATGTCTCGGTGACGGGCGACACCGCCCTGGTGACCTGTACGGAGAACATCCTCAGCGGCGGCCCCGCGCCACGGGACGGCGAGGAACTCGGCCCGCTCGTGGGCCAGCTGGTGGTGGCCACGAACGTGTTCCGCCGCACACAGGACGGCTGGAAACTGTGGTCGCACCACGCCTCCCCGGTGCTCGCGGAGACCGACGAGGACGAGACGGACGAAGAAGAAGAAACCCCTACATGACCCCCCGGTGGCCCTGGTACGCCCCCCGCAGGGACCAAGAAGTGGTTGGAATCACGAACCCGCGGGTAGGGGCGGCTACCAACCCGTGAGCCACCGGGTTCCCCGGGGAAAACGCCCGGTGAAAACTCCGGGCGCGGGACCGGGCCAGCGCGTCCTGAACCGGGCGCTGTCAGTGCTCGCGGGTAGATTCGTTCGAGGCCGGGCCGCCGCCCGCACTCGGTACGGACCGGCCGAAACCGTCGACTGCAGGAGTGATTCGCGTGGATCGTGTCGCGCTGCGCGGCCTGAAGGCCCGCGGGTACCACGGGGTGTTCCCCAAGGAACGCGAGGAGGGCCAGACCTTCGTCGTGGACCTCGTCCTGGGCCTGGACACCCGCCCGGCCGCCGCCGCCGACGATCTGGCGAAGACCGTGCACTACGGCATCGTGGCGGAGGAGGTCGTGGCCGTCGTCGAGGGCGAGCCCGTCAGCCTCATAGAGACGCTCGCCGAGCGCATCGCCCAGGCCTGTCTGAAGCACGAGGGGGTAGACGAGGTCGAGGTCTGCGTCCACAAGCCGGACGCGCCCATCACCGTCCCCTTCGACGACGTGACCGTCACCATCACCCGGAGCCGAGTATGACCGCGTCCTTCACGGGGCACAGCGACCCGACCGTACAGCCGGTGCCCGCCTCCGTCGTGCAGCAAGTGGACGCCGCCGACGCGACCCTGCAGAACCCGAAACGAGCCGTGATCTCCCTCGGGTCGAACCTGGGCAACCGTCTGGAGACCCTCCAGGGCGCCATCGACGCCCTGGAGGACACCCCGGGCGTCCGCATCAAGGCCGTCTCCCCGGTCTACGAGACACAGCCGTGGGGCGTCGAGCCCGGCAGCCAGCCGGCGTACTTCAACGCGGTCGTGCTGCTGAAGACGACCCTGCCCCCGTCCTCCCTCCTGGAGCGCGCGCACGCCGTCGAGGAGGCCTTCCACCGCGTACGGGACGAGCGCTGGGGCGCGCGCACCCTCGACGTCGACATCGTGGCGTACGCCGACGTCGTGGACGACGACCCGCAGCTCACCCTCCCCCACCCCCGCGCCCACGAACGCGCGTTCGTGCTGGCGCCCTGGCACGACGTGGAGCCGGAGGCGCAGGTGCCCGGCCGCGGCACGGTGGCCGATCTGCTCGACGCGGTGACCCGCGAGAGCGTCACTCCCCGCAAGGACCTGGAACTCCACCTGCCCGAGTAGTCGTTAAGGTCAAGACGACCGTCGAGACGACCACTGTCCGCGGGAGGGCCGCGGACCGTGCGGGGGAGCTGAAGGATCACCGTGAGAGAACTGCACATCAGGGTGCTGGCCGGAGTGTTCGTGGTGGCCGGCGTCCTGTCCTGGGCGGGCGCCCGCCTCTGGAACTCGATCGGGACCCTGCCCAGCGTCCCGCTGGCCGCGCCCATCGTCCTCGCCCTGATCGCCGCGGTCCTGCTCTCCACGGCGCTCTCGCTGCGGGCCCGCCTCAAGGCCCAGCGCGAGCGCCGTCCCGAGGCCAAGGGCGTCGACCCGCTGATGGCGGCCCGCGCGGTCGTCTTCGGCCAGGCCAGCGCCCTGGTCGCCGCTCTCGTCTCCGGCATGTACGGCGGGACCGGGGTCTTCCTGCTGGAGTCCCTCGACATCCCCGCCCGCCGCGATCAGGCCATCTACGCCGGCTTCTCCGTCCTGGCCGGCATCGCCGTCATAGCGTCCGCCCTGTTCCTGGAGCGGGTCTGCAAGCTCCCGGAGGACGACGACCACGACAACGGCAACAACGGAGCGGCCTCGGCGGCCTGAATCACGTCAGCGGGCCAGTATCAGGCTCATCGCCTCGGCCCTGCTCGTGGCGTCCCTGAGCTGGCCCCGCACCGCCGACGTCGTGGTCTTGGCCCCCGGCTTGCGGATCCCGCGTACCGACATGCACATGTGCTCCGCCTCGATGACGACGATCACGCCCCGGGCCTCGAGGATGCGCATGAGGGAGTCCGCGACCTGCGTGGTGAGTCGTTCCTGCACCTGGAGGCGACGGGCGAACACCTCCACCAGTCGCGCCAGCTTGGACAGGCCGGTGATCTTGCCGGTGTCCGCCGGGATGTATCCGACGTGCGCCACGCCGTGGAACGGCAGCATGTGATGCTCGCACAGACTGACGATTTCAATGTCCTTCACCAGGACCATCTCGTCATGGCCGAGATCGAACGTCGTCGTCAGCACATCCTCGGGCGACTGTGTGAGCCCCACCAGAAGCTCCCGATACGCCCGCGCCACCCGCGCCGGAGTCTCCTTCAACCCCTCGCGGTCCGGGTCCTCACCGACCGCGATCAGAAGTTCACGTACGGCGTTCTCGGCACGCTTCTCGTCGAACTCCCCGATGGAGCCCTCTCCGTCCAGCGTCACGGGGTCGGTCATCTGGTGCCTCGTTCCTGTGCGGGTCGGCGCGTGCGGGCCACGCGCCTCAGCTGCGGGCATACCGAATCAGTCAGACGAAAATGCCGCGCCCCCCAGGCTAGAACCTGGGGGGCGCGGCATCCATTCCGGGCCTGGTGACCGGGACTCCGGGAGCCGGATCAGCTCTCGGGGCGGTCCTCCGGGGCGGGCTCGGCCACCGGGGCGGACTCCACCGGGGTGGACTTCGCGGTGGAGATCGCCGGCGCCGCGCCGTTGGCGCCGTTCGTCAGTGCCAGCTCCCTGGGGGAGAGCACCGGCGGACGGGTGGACGGCGTGCGACGGGAGGAACCCGTCCAGGCCGGACGCGGGGGACGCCTGTGGATGGTGGCGAAGATCTCGGCGATCTCCTCCTTGCCCAGCGTCTCCCTCTCCAGCAGCTGCAGGACCAGGTTGTCGAGGACGTCGCGGTTCTCGACCAGGATCTCCCAGGCCTCGTTGTGCGCGTTCTCGATGAGCTTCTTGACTTCCTCGTCCACCAGAGCGGCGACCTCTTCCGAGTAGTCGCGCTGGTGACCCATCTCACGTCCGAGGAAGGGCTCGGTGTTGTCGCCACCGAACTTGATGGCGCCGAGCCGCTCGGTCATGCCGTACTGCGTGACCATCGCGCGGGCCGTGGCGGTGGCCTTCTCGATGTCGTTCGCCGCGCCGGTGGTCGGGTCGTGGAAGACCAGTTCCTCCGCCGCGCGACCACCGAGCATGTAGGCCAGCTGGTCCAGCATCTCGTTGCGTGTGGTCGAGTACTTGTCCTCGTCCGGCAGGACCATCGTGTACCCGAGGGCACGGCCCCGGGACAGGATCGTGATCTTGTGGACCGGGTCGGAGTTCGGAGAAGCCGCCGCGACCAGGGCGTGACCGCCCTCGTGGTACGCGGTGATCTTCTTCTCCTTGTCCGACATGATCCGGGTCCGCTTCTGCGGGCCCGCGACCACACGGTCGATCGCCTCGTCCAGGCTGTGGTTGTCGATCAGCTTCTTGTCCGAGCGGGCCGTCAGCAGCGCGGCCTCGTTCAGCACGTTGGAGAGATCGGCACCCGTGAAGCCGGGGGTACGGCGGGCGACGGCGGACAGGTCGACGTCGGGCGCGACCGGCTTGCCCTTCTGGTGGACCTTGAGGATCTCCAGACGGCCCTGCATGTCCGGACGGTCGACCGCGATCTGGCGGTCGAAACGGCCAGGGCGCAGCAGAGCCGGGTCGAGGATGTCGGGCCGGTTCGTCGCGGCGATGAGAATCACACCGCCCTTGACGTCGAAGCCGTCCATCTCCACGAGCAGCTGGTTCAGCGTCTGCTCGCGCTCGTCGTGACCACCGCCGAGGCCGGCGCCGCGATGGCGGCCGACCGCGTCGATCTCGTCGACGAAGACGATCGCCGGAGCGTTCGCCTTGGCCTGCTCGAAGAGGTCACGGACCCGGGAGGCACCGACACCGACGAACATCTCGACGAAGTCGGAACCGGAGATCGAGTAGAAGGGGACGCCCGCCTCGCCGGCCACGGCACGCGCGAGGAGCGTCTTGCCGGTACCGGGCGGGCCGTACAGCAGTACGCCCTTGGGGATCTTTGCGCCGACGGCCTGGAACTTGGCCGGCTCCTGCAGGAACTCCTTGATCTCGTGGAGCTCCTCGACGGCCTCGTCCGAACCGGCGACGTCCGCGAACGTCGTCTTCGGGGTGTCCTTGGTGATGAGCTTCGCCTTGGACTTGCCGAAGTTCATGACGCGGGAGCCGCCGCCCTGCATCTGGTTCATCAGGAACAGGAAGACGACCACGATGAGGACGAAGGGGAGCAGGGACAGCAGAATCCCCACGAACGCGTTCTGTTTGGTCGGCGAGACCGTGTAGCCGTCCGGGATCTGCTTGTCCTGGAACTTGGTCTGCAGGGTGTTGGCAATGGTCACACCCTGGTCGCCGATGTAGCTCGCCTGGATCTTCGAGCTGTCCTTGATCTTTGTGCCGTCCTTGAGCGTGACCTTGATGGTCTGCTCGTCACCGGTGGTGAGCTTGGCCGACTTGACCTTGTTGTCGTTGATCGCCGCCACGACTTGGCCGGTGTCCACCGTCTTGTAGCCGCCGGACGAGCCGACGACCTGCATCAACACGACCACGGCAAGGACGGCCAGCACGATCCACATGACCGGCCCACGGAAGTATCGCTTCACGTCCATCCATACGGAGCGGTGTCGCCCCGTCCCTCCTGCCATAGTGAGTTTGATAAGACAGTTCTTCTGACGGTACCCCAGCATTGTGGCCCGAAGCCGCACGGGAGGGCTGACGAACCCGTCTGCATGCTCCAACGGCGCGAGGGCCGCCGGGGTTCCCGATTGTCCCTACGTGCTTGGGCCGCTCATGGTTCAGCCGCCGTAGACGTGGGGCGCGAGCGTACCGACGAACGGGAGGTTGCGGTACTTCTCGGCGTAGTCGAGACCGTAGCCGACGACGAACTCGTTGGGGATGTCGAAGCCGACCCATTCGACCTCGATGGCGACCTTGGCGGCGTCCGGCTTGCGCAGCAGCGTGCACACCTTCAGGGACGCCGGCTCGCGGGAGCCGAGGTTGGAGATCAGCCAGGACAGGGTCAGCCCGGAGTCGATGATGTCCTCGACGATCAGGACGTGCTTGCCCTTGATGTCGGTGTCGAGGTCCTTGAGGATCCGCACCACTCCGGAGGACTGGGTGCCCGCGCCGTACGACGACACGGCCATCCAGTCCATGGTGACGGGGGTGGACAGCGCCCGCGCGAGGTCGGCCATGACCATCACCGCGCCCTTGAGGACGCCGACGATGAGCAGGTCCTTGCCCGCGTACTCCGCGTCGATCTTCGCGGCCAGTTCGACCAGCTTCGCGTCGATCTCTTCCTTGGTGATGAGCACCTTCTCGAGGTCGGCACCCATGTCTTTCGCGTCCACCCGCATCACTTTCGGTCGTCCCACCGGCCGCCCGGACCCTCCGTACGGAGGTCGCGCATCAGCCTTGCCGGATCACCAGTCTGCCACCCTGCCGCTGGGCGACGACCTTGCCGGGGAGATTGATGGCCCCCTGGCCGCGCCAGCCGGTGATCAGCCGGTCGACCTCCTCGATGTGCCGGGCGAACAGCGAACCGGCCGGGGCGCCCGCCTCGATGGCCGCGCGGCGCAGGATGCGGCGACGCACGGCGGGTGGCAGGGCGTAGAGCTTGGCGCACTCCAGCAGTCCGGCGGCGTCCCGTACGGAGGTCTCGGCGCGGCGGGCCCAGGCGTCGAGGGCGTCGGCGTCGTCGCGGGAGAGCTGGGCCGTACGGGCGAGGGCCTCGACGACGCCCTTGCCGAGGGCCTTCTCCAGGGCGGGCAGTCCCTCGTGGCGCAGCCGGGAGCGGGTGTAGGCCGGGTCTGCGTTGTGGGGGTCGTCCCAGACGGGCAGGGACTGGACCATGCACGCCTTGCGGGCGGTCTGCCGGTCGACCTCGAGGAAGGGCCGTCGGTAACGGCCGCCGGCCCCCGAGACCGCGGCCATTCCGGACAGGGAGCGGGTGCCGGAGCCGCGGGCGAGGCCGAGCAGCACGGTTTCGGCCTGGTCGTCGCGGGTGTGGCCGAGCAGGACGGCGGCGGCGCCATGGCGTTCGAGGGCCGCGTCGAGGGCGGCGTAGCGGGCGTCGCGGGCGGCTGCCTCGGGGCCGCCCGCGCGGCCGACGGTCACGGCGGTGGACTCGACGGGGTCGAGTCCGAGTCCGCGCAGCCGCAGGGCTACCTCCTCGGCGCGCAGGTCGGAGCCGGGCTGCAGGCCGTGGTCGACGGTGACCGCGCCGGCCTTGACGCCGAGCCGGGGCGCCTCGAAGGCGAGGGCGGAGGCGAGCGCCATGGAGTCGGCGCCGCCGGAGCACGCCACGAGCACGAGCGGTGCGGGCGGGCGCTCGTGCGGGGCCACCGCCGCGGGGGCGGGGTCACGCGGGTGGTCGTTGAGGATGTCGTGGAGGGCGCGGCGGACCGCCAGGCGTATCGCCGCGACCGCAGGATGGGGACCCATGTCCGGTTCCCTTCATGAAATTTTCGGGGGGTGAAGCCAAGGTCGGTCACTCAGAGTGTGTAGATGGTGACAGAGCCGGGCCGTTCCCCGAGCATTGCACGCCTGCCGGGGGCTCACGGTCCCTCGGACGGGTGATTGAAGGGGCGTTCTCCTGCCGTCGGCCGGATCCGGGCCACGGCATCCGGCGCGGGTGTCACGACTCGGCCTTGCGGTGCACCCGTGCGACCCAGTCCGCCGGTTTGGCCATCTCGGCCTTGGTAGGGAGTGTGTTCGGAGAGGTCCAGACGCGGTTGAAGCCGTCCATGCCGACGTGTTCGACGACGGCCCGCACGAACCGCTCGCCGTCCTTGTACTGCTTGAGCTTGGCATCCAGGCCCAGCAGTCGGCGCAGGGCGATGTCGAGGCGGGAGGCGCCCTTGGCACGGCGCTGCTGGAACTTCTCGCGGATCTCGGAAACGGTCGGCACGACGGCTGGGCCGACGCCGTCCATCACGAAGTCGGCGTGGCCCTCCAGCAGGGACATCACGGCGGTGAGGCGGCCGAGGATCTCCCGCTGGGCGGGGCTCTGCACGAGTTCGACGAGGGAGCGTCCGCCGTCGTCCTCCTCGCCCTCGGGGCGGCCCCCGGCGAGGGACTGGGCGGCTTCCCTGATGCGCTCCAGGAAGGTCATGGGGTCGACGTCGGTCTCCCCGAGGAAAGACTGGATCTCGCCCTCGATGTGGTCGCGCAGCCAGGGCACCGCGGAGAACTGGGTGCGGTGCGTCTCCTCGTGCAGACAGACCCAGAGCCGGAAGTCGTGGGGGTTCACGTCGAGTTCGCGCTCCACGTGGACGATGTTCGGCGCGACCAGCAGCAGCCGTCCGCCGTTCTTCTCCCCCGCCGGGAGGTCGCGGGTGGCCGGGGCGAAGGTCTCGTACTGGCCGAGGACGCGGGACGACAGGAACGACAGCAGCATGCCGAGTTCGACGCCGGTGACCTTGCCGCCGACGGCACCGAGGACCGCGCCTCCGGGGGTGCTGCCGCGCCGCTCCTGCATCTTGTCGAGAAGGGGTTTGAGGATCTCCCGGAACCCGGCGACGTTGGCCCGGACCCAGCCGGGCCGGTCCACGACGAGAACCGGCGTGTCGTGGACGTCCTCGTCGTTGCCCATCCTGGTGAAGCCCCGCACGTGCTCCTCCGAGGCCTTGGCGTGCCGCCGCAGCTCGGCGACGATCGCGCGTGCCTCGTCACGGCTCACCTCGGGGCCCGGCCGCACCAGCCGGGTCGCGGTCGCCACCGCCAGATTCCAGTCGACCATCCCAGCAGATGCCGCTCCACCGATGCTCGTCATGCGTCAACCGTACGGGAGCCCCGCGTCAAGGGGCAGGCCGCTGGCCCCGGATCAGGGAGAGCTCAGGGTCACCCCCAGGACCGAAGCGGGGCGTGGTGCTATCGGCAGCCGCAACCCGCCAGGGTCGTCGCCGTTCTGTCCAGTGCCGTCTGGGCCGCCGTCGGGTCCGTGGTGTCGGCGGCCAGGAGCGCGAAGGCCAGCAGGCGGCCGTCCTGGTCGACGACCGTCCCGGCGAGGGTGTTCACGCCGGTCAGGGTCCCGGTCTTGGCGCGTACGACACCGGCGGCGCCGTCGGCGTAGCGGGTGCTGAGGGTGCCGGTGAAGCCTGCGACGGGGAGGCCGGTGAGGACGGATCGCAGTTCGGGGTGGGCGGGGTCGCCGGCCTCGACCAGCAGCGCGGTGAGAAGGTCCGCGGTGAGGCGGTCCCCGCGGTCGAGGCCGCTGCCGTCCTTGAAGGCGGTGCCGGCCACGGGCAGGCCGAGCTTCTTCAGCTGCGCCTGGACGGCCTTGCCGCCGCCCGCGAAGTCGGCGCGGACGCCGGTGGCGAGGGCGGTCTGCCGGGCGAGGGCCTCGGCGATGTCGTTGTCGCTGTTGGTGAGCATGCGTTCGACGAGGGCCGAGAGCGGGGGCGAGGTGACCGTGGCGAGCGTCGTCGCGCGCGTGGTGGCCTTCGAGGGGCCGGGGGCGGTGGTCCCGATCCCTTCGGCCTTCAGGAACTCCGCGAACTTCCGGGTGGCGTCGGCCGCCGGGTCGGTCACCCGGGCCACCGGGCCGCTCGTCGAGCCGTCGGTACGGGCCTCGTCGGCGGTCAGGGCGGTGACGGCGGCGAGGTTGGGGTTTACCCCGATGGGGTGAATTTCGGAGCCGGCGAAGAGGGTGGTGTCGTACGAGAGGGTCACGCTCGTGAGGCCGCGCTTCTTGAGGGCCTTGGCGGTCGTGGTGGCGAGGGTGCGCAGGCTCGCCCGGTCACCGGCGGCCGCGCGGGCGGTGAGGGTGGGGTCGCCGCCGCCGACGAGGACGACTTCCCTGGTGTCGGGTTCGAGGGCGGCCCGGGTGGTGAGACGGTGGTCGGCACCCATCGCGGAGAGCGCGGCGACCGCGGTGGCGATCTTCGTGGTGGAGGCGGGGGTGAGCGCCTGGTCCGCTCCGGCGCCGTAGAGCCGCTTGCCGGTGGCCACGTCGACGACGGCGGCGGTGTGGCGGCGGCCGAGCGCCGGGTCGGCCAGCAGACGGTCCAGGACGGTCTTGAGGGCCGTGGCGCTCGGGACGGTGTCCGGAGCGGCCTGCACGGCGCCGGCGGCACCGCCGAGGCCGGTGAGGACGGAGGGCGCGCTGGGCGCCGGGCGGGGTGCTCCGGCCGCCGTGCCGGACGGGTCGGACGTATCAGATCTACCGGCCTTTTGGGGCGAATCGCCCTTACGGCCGTGATCTACGCCACCCGTGCGTTCCAGGGCGGTGGCCCGGTCCCGCTCGGCCGTACGCTGACCGGTGGAGTCCCAGGGGCCGGCGGCGGTGACCACGCCGGCGGCCAGCGCCAGCCCGGCGGTCGCCGCACCCGCGGTGTACTGCCAGGACCTGGCGTTCGCTCCGGCCTTCGTGACCAGCGCGAGCCGCGGTCGCGCCGCCCGCGTCAGTCGTACGAGATGCGGCCCGGCGGCCGTCGCCACGCGCGCGAGGGAAGGCCGTACGATCCCTGCGACCCTTGCCAGACGTGGTCGTACGGTGTCCGCGATCCGCGCCACATGCGGTCTCGCGGCCCGCCAAGGCCTCAGTTCTGGCACGACCACCAGCCCCTTTCGCGATCACACACCTGCGTGAGGGACACTTAACCACCAGAACTATGTGCTGATCATGGAGGAGCGTCCGGTGGAGTTCGACGTCACGATCGAGATCCCGAAGGGTTCGCGCAACAAGTACGAGGTGGACCACGAGACCGGTCGGATCCGCCTGGACCGTCGACTCTTCACCTCGACCGCGTACCCGACCGACTACGGCTTCGTCGAGAACACCCTCGGCGAGGACGGCGACCCGCTGGACGCGCTGGTCATCCTGGACGAGCCGACCTTCCCGGGCTGCCTGATCCGCTGCCGCGCGATCGGCATGTTCCGGATGACGGACGAGGCCGGCGGCGACGACAAGCTGCTGTGCGTCCCGTCGACCGACCCGCGCGTGGAGCACCTGCGGGACATCCACCACGTGTCGGAGTTCGACCGCCTGGAGATCCAGCACTTCTTCGAGGTCTACAAGGACCTGGAGCCCGGCAAGTCCGTCGAGGGCGCCGACTGGGTGGGCCGTACCGACGCCGAGGCCGAGATCGAGCGGTCGTACAAGCGCTTCAAGGACCAGGGCGGCCACTGAGGCTCCCGCAGCGAAAGGGCCGCACGCGTACGCGTGCGGCCCTTTCGCGCGTCTGTGCGCATACTGAGGGCCACGAAAGGTGTCGTTCAGGGAGCTTGCTCAGTGACGGAGGCGGAGGACCGCAAGCCGCAGTCGGACGAGGCGAGGGGGGCCTACGACCCCGAGATAACCTCCGAGTTCGCCGTCCCGCGCGGCGTGGAGGTGGCGCCCGTCGGGGAGCCGGAGGGGTCGGCGTTCACTCCGCCGAGCACGTACAGCGCCCGCGCCGCCCCGGTCGCGTTCACCCCGGCCGAGGGCATACCGGTGGTCAGCCTGATCAAGGATCTGCCCTGGCAGGACCGGATGCGCACGATGCTGCGCATGCCGGTGGCCGAGCGGCCGGCGCCCGAACCGGTCCCCAAGGCGGAGGAGGGCGGTCCGGCCGTCCCGCGCGTGCTCGACCTGACGCTGCGCATCGGCGAACTGCTGCTGGCGGGCGGCGAGGGCGCGGAGGACGTGGAGGCCGCGATGTTCGCGGTCTGCCGGTCGTACGGCCTCGACCGCTGCGAGCCGAACGTCACCTTCACCCTGCTGTCGATCTCGTACCAGCCCTCCCTGGTGGAGGATCCGGTGACGGCGTCCCGGACGGTACGGCGCCGGGGCACCGACTACACGCGTCTGGCGGCCGTCTTCCGGCTCGTGGACGACCTGAGCGACCCGGAGACCCACTTCACCCTGGAGGAGGCCTACCGGCGGCTCGCGGAGATCCGCCGCAACCGGCACCCCTACCCGACCTGGGTGCTGACAGCGGCCAGCGGGCTGCTCGCGGGCGCGGCCTCGGTGCTGGTCGGCGGCGACCTGGTGGTGTTCGTCACCGCCGCGCTCGGCGCGATGCTGGGCGACCGGCTGGCCTGGCTGTGCGCGGGGCGCGGGCTGCCGGAGTTCTACCAGTTCCTGGTCGCCGCGATGCCGCCCGCCGCGCTGGGCGTCGCCCTGACGCTGGGGCACGTCGACGTGAAGGCGTCCGCGGTCATCACCGGTGGGCTGTTCGCGCTGCTGCCCGGGCGGGCGCTGGTGGCGGGCGCGCAGGACGGACTGACCGGGTTCTACATCACCGCCGCCGCGCGGCTCCTGGAGGTCCTGTACTTCTTCGTGGGCATCGTCGTGGGCGTCCTGGTGATGCTCTACGTCGGTGTCCAGCTCGGCGCCCATCTCAACCCCGACGCGGCCCTGGGGGTCACCAAGCGGCCCGTGTGGCAGATCGCGGCGTCGATACTGCTGTCACTGACCTTCGCGGTACTGCTCCAGCAGGAACGATCCACCGTGCTGGCCGTCAGCCTCAACGGGGGCGTGGCCTGGTCGGTGTACGGCGCGATGCACTACGCCGGCGAGATCTCGCCGGTGGCCTCCACGGCCGTCGCGGCGGGGGTGGTGGGCCTGTTCGGGCAGTTGCTGGCGCGGTACCGGTTCGCGTCGGCGCTGCCGTACACCACCGCGGCGATCGGGCCCCTGTTGCCGGGGTCGGCCACGTACTTCGGGCTGCTGGCCATCGCGCAGAACGAGCTCGACGCGGGGTTGGTGTCCTTGACCAAGGCCGCGGCGTTGGCGATGGCCATCGCCATCGGGGTCAACCTGGGATCGGAGGTGTCCCGGATGTTCCTGCGGATCGGGTCGTTGGAGAAACGGCGGGCCGCGAAGCGGACCCGCGGCTTCTAGTAACCCTGGTTCTGGTTGTACGGGTTGTGCTGCTGCGGGTACTGCTGCTGGCCGCCGTAGTTGCCGTTGCCGTAGGCCTGGTGCTGCGGCTGCTGCTGGCCGTAGTACTCGTCCTGCGGCGGCGGCCCGTCGACGCGGCGCAGCTGGGTCGTCGCGTCGTCCATGGCCGGGTACTGCTGCTCCCTCATCGCCGGGGGCTGCTGCCGCGGGGGGTTCTTCTTGGCCTGGGAGCGGGCCCTGAGGAACTCGATGATGATCGGGATCACCGAGACGAAGACGATCAGGATGAGGATCGCCTCGATGTTCTTCTCCACGAAGTCGATGTTGCCGAGCCAGGAGCCGAGCAGGGTGACACCCGCTCCCCAGAGGACGCCGCCGATGACGTTGAAGATCAGGAAGGAGCGGTACTTCATGCCGCTGACGCCGGCGATGATCGGCGTGAACGTGCGCACGATGGGCACGAAGCGGGCCAGGACCAGGGACTTCGGGCCGTACTTCTCGAAGAACTCGTGCGCCTTGGTGACGTTCTCCTGCTTGAAGAGGCGGGAGTCCGGGCGGTTGAAGAGGGACGGGCCCACCTTCTTGCCGAACATGTAACCCGCCTGGTCGCCCAGGATCGCCGCGACGCAGATCAGGGCCACCGCGCCCCACAGCGGGAAGTCCAGCTGGTCCGAGGTGATCAGCAGGCCCGCGGTGAACAGCAGGGAGTCACCGGGCAGGAAGAAGCCGATGAGCAGGCCGGACTCCGCGAAGACGATGAGCAGCAGTCCCCAGATGCCGAACGTGTCGAGCAGATGGTTGGGGTCCAGCCAGCTCGGTCCGAGGGCAAGAGTCGTCACGGTTCGGGGCTCCTGAGGGTGGAAGGCGGTCGGTGCGGCGAAAAGACCGCCCCAAGTTATCAACGCGGCGCCACAGGACCAGGTTCCCAGGGCTCCCCTCAGGATGCACTGTGCGCCTCCTCGGTCAAAGCTGTGGACATGGGCATCGAGGACTACGGCGGCGGCCAGGGCCCCCAGCCGGACGTATTGGTCGTCACCACCAACGACATTCCCGGATACCGGGTGCAGCAGGTCATCGGCGAGGTCTTCGGACTGACCGTGCGCTCGCGGCATCTGGGCAGCCAGATCGGCGCGGGCCTGAAGTCGATGATCGGCGGTGAGCTCAGGGGGTTGACGAAGACCCTCGTGCAGACCCGCAACCAGGCCATGGAACGGCTCGTCGAGCAGGCACACGCGCGTGGCGCCAACGCCGTACTGGCGTTCCGGTTCGACGTGACGGAGGCGGCGGACGTGGGCACGGAGGTGTGCGCGTACGGCACGGCGGTGGTCGTGACCCAGGAGTGAGACTGCGACTGGAGTACCGACTGGAGTACTAGGAGTCGTGCCGGGCCGCGTTCGCCGTGATCGCCTCCCTGAGGTGTTCGGCGAGGCCCGGGCGCATGGAGTCGTAGAACGCCTTGAAGCGTTCGTCGGAGAGGTACATCTCCCCCAGGCCGCGGTGCACGTCGTAGGGGCAGTCGTAGAACCAGGCGGCGATGTGCCGCCGGTGTTCCTCGGCGAGGTCCATGGCCGCCGCGCCGGCCGGCGGCTCGCCTGCGGCCATCAGGGTGGTGTAGCGCTCGCTCCAGGCGTCGACCTCGGCCTGCATGCGCTTCCAGTCGTCCTTGGTGTAGCGGGCGGCGCGGCGCTGCGACTCGGCGTACGCCTCCGTGCCGCCCCAGCGCGCTTCCGCCTCCTCGGCGTACTGCTCGGGGTCCTTGTCGCCGAAGACCTCGAACCTCTCCTCGGGTGTGAGGTTGATGCCCATCTTGCGTGCCTCCATGGCGTGTTCCACGGCCGCGGCCATCTTCTGCAGCTTCTCGATCCGGGCGGTCAGCAGTTCGTGCTGGCGGCGCAGGTGCGCGCGCGGGTCCGCCGCGGGATCGTCGAGCAGGGCGGCGACCTCGTCGAGCGGGAAGCCGAGTTCGCGGTAGAACAGGATCTGCTGGAGCCGGTCGAGGTCGGCGTCGTCGTAGCGGCGGTGGCCCGCGTGGCTGCGACCGCCCGGCCTGAGCAGGCCGATCTCGTCGTAGTGGTGCAGGGTGCGCACCGTCACGCCGGCGAATCCGGCGACCTGTCCTACGGAGTAGCTCACGTTCTCCGCTCCCTTCCGGTGTCGTGCTCCACGGTGGGTCCTCACGCCGCGTGAGGTGCAAGCCCGCACCGGACCCAGTTGCCGGCCCCGCACCGGCCCCGCACCCGCCCCGTACCGATCTCCGGATGTGGCGTCCGATTCGCCCGCTTATGGTGATCGCGTGGCCCAGGACACCGCACGGCAGCCGCCCCCCGTTCCGGCGACCCCGGCGCGCACTCTGCTGCCGTCGATCCTGCCCGCCCTGGTCGTCGGCGTGATGGCGAGCCTGCTGCTCCTGCTGGTGAGCTGGGCGGCCGAGCAGCTCGAGGACGTGCTGTGGGGCGATCTGCCGGACGCGCTGGGGGTGGGCCGGTACTCGGTGCTGTGGATGCTGGTGATGCTCACCTCGACCGGGATCCTGGTGGGGCTGGTGGTGTGGAAGGTGCCGGGGCACGCCGGGCCGGATCCGGCCACCATCGGCCTGGACGCGCCCGTGCTGCCGCTCGCCGTGCTGCCCGGCCTGGTACTGGCGACCGGGCTGATGCTCGCGGGCGGGCCGAGCCTGGGCCCGGAGAACCCGATCATCACCGTGAACGTGGCGCTCGCGTGGTGGCTGGGACACAAGATCGCACCCCGGGCGCCGGGGCAGGTATGGGTGGCGCTGGCAGAGGCGGCGACGATCGGGGCGCTGTTCGGGACGCCGGTCGCGGCGGCGCTGCTGCTGTCGGAGGCGCTGGCCAAACGGGAGACGAAGGGCGCGCTCTGGGACAACGTGTTCGCGCCGCTGGTGGCCGCCGCGGCCGGAGCGATGACCACCTACCTCGTCGACGAACCGGTGTTCGACCTGGATCTGCCCGCGCTCGGGCAGCCCGACTGGGGCGATCTGCTGGCGGCCCTCGTGATCGCGTCGGTGGCCGCGCTGCTCGGCATGGCCGGCGTGTACGTCTTCCCGTACGCGCACGCCGTGTTCCGGCGGCTGCGGCACCCGATGCTGGCCCTGCCCGTCGGTGGAGTCGTACTGGGGCTCCTGGCGGCCCTGGGCGGCCATCTGACGCTCTTCAAGGGCCTGGACGAGGTCGGGGAGATCGCGGCCGATCCCGACGGCTGGACGGCCGCAGAGTTCGCCACGATGACGGTGGTGAAACTGGCCGCGCTGGTGGTCGCCGCGTCCTGCGGGTTCCGGGGCGGGCGGATCTTCCCTGCCGTCTTCGTCGGCAGTGCCCTCGGGCTCACCGCCCACGCGCTGGTGCCGGGGGTACACCCCGCGGTCGGCGTGGCGACGGGCGTTCTGGGGGTGCTGCTGGCGGTCACCCGGCAGGGCTGGCTGAGCCTGTTCACCGCCGCCGCCCTGGTCGCCTCGCCCTCGATCATCGCCCTGCTGTGCATCGCCTCGCTGCCGGCCTGGCTGCTGGTGACGGGGCGTCCGCAGATGCAGTTGCACGCGGACGGAACTCAGGTCCGCTGACATCCGTTCATCTCTCCAGGAGGCCCGCCATGGCGTTGCACAAAGGTCCCGCGAAATCCGACGAGCGCCCGCTGTCCGTGAACCCCTTCTACGGCGAGGCCAATCCGGTCGCCGGCATGACCGACGCCCCGCCCAAGCACCGGCTGCCGGACGCCCCGATGCCGCCGTCGACGGCGTACCAGCTGGTGCACGACGAGCTGATGCTGGACGGCAACTCCCGGCTCAACCTGGCCACGTTCGTGACGACGTGGATGGAGCCGCAGGCCGCGGTGCTGATGGCCGAGTGCCGCGACAAGAACATGATCGACAAGGACGAGTACCCGCGCACGGCCGAGCTGGAGCGGCGCTGTGTGGCGATGCTCGCCGACCTGTGGAACGCGCCGGATCCGTCGGCCGCCGTGGGCTGTTCGACGACCGGGTCCAGCGAGGCCTGCATGCTGGCCGGGATGGCCCTCAAGCGCCGCTGGAGCAAGCGGAACCAGACCCCGGGGGCGCGGCCGAACCTGGTGATGGGTGTCAACGTCCAGGTGTGCTGGGAGAAGTTCTGCAACTTCTGGGAGGTGGAGGCCCGCCTGATTCCCATGGAGGGCGACCGCTACCACCTCGACCCGCAGGCCGCGGCCGACCTGTGCGACGAGAACACCATCGGGGTCGTCGGCATCCTCGGCTCCACCTTCGACGGCTCCTACGAGCCCATCGCCGAGCTGTGCGCCGCCCTTGACGCCCTCCAGGAGCGCACCGGCCTCGATGTCCCGGTGCATGTGGACGGCGCGTCCGGCGGCATGTTCGCCCCCTTCCTCGACGAGGACCTGGTGTGGGACTTCCGCCTCCCGCGCGTGGCGTCGATCAACACCTCCGGGCACAAGTACGGGCTGGTCTACCCGGGCGTGGGCTGGGCGTTGTGGCGCGACAAGGAGGCGCTGCCGGAGGAGCTGGTGTTCCGGGTGAACTACCTGGGCGGCGACATGCCGACCTTCGCGCTGAACTTCTCCCGGCCCGGCGCGCAGGTGGTGGCCCAGTACTACACGCTGCTGCGGCTGGGCCGGGAGGGCTACCGCGCGGTGCAGCAGTCCACTCGGGACGTGGCGCGGGGCATCGCCGACCGGGTGGAGGCGCTCGGCGACTTCCGGCTCCTCACCCGCGGCGACGAGCTTCCGGTGTTCGCCTTCACGACGACGCCGGAGGTGACGTCGTACGACGTCTTCGACGTCTCCCGGCGGCTGCGGGAGAGCGGCTGGCTGGTGCCGGCGTACACCTTCCCGCCGAACCGCGAGGACCTGTCCGTCATCCGGGTGGTGTGCCGCAACGGCTTCTCGGAGGACCTCGCGGACCTGTTCGTGGAGGACCTCACCCGGCTCCTGCCGGAACTGCGCCGGCAGTCGGGCCCGGTGATCCGCGACAAGGCGGCGGCGACGGGCTTCCACCACTAGGACCTGTCCGCATGCCAGGGGGACTGGTCCCCCTGGCATCAGGCGCGGGTCAGAACGGGAAGCGGCTGCGGCCGTGCTGGACCGAGATCCACTTGGTGGTGGTGAAGGCCTCCAGGGTCGACTCGCCGTTGAGGCGGCCGACGCCGGAGTTCTTCTCGCCGCCGAAGGGGACGATCGGCTCGTCGTGCACGGTCGCGTCGTTGACGTGGATCATGCCGGTGACGACCTGCTTGGCGAAGGCGACGCCCCGCTCTATGTCGCCGGTGTGGACGGCGCCACTCAGGCCGTACGGCGTGTCGTTGGCGATGCGGAGGGCCTCGTCCTCACCGTCGAAGGTGTTGATGAAGGCGACCGGCCCGAAGACCTCCTGCTGGAGCAGGGCGGAGTCGAGGGGCAGCCCGGCGAGGACGGACGGCTCGACCAGGTTGCCGGTGGTCGTACCGTGCAGCAGCGCGGTCGCGCCCTCCGTGATCGCCTGCTCGACGGCGCCCGAAACCGCCTCCGCCTGCTGGGAGTTGATCACCGGGCCGATGAGGGTCCCCGGGTCGCGCGGGTCGCCGGCCTTGAGGGTCCTCACCTTGGCGACGAACTTCTCTGTGAACTCGTCGGCGACGGACCGGTCGACCAGGATGCGGTTGGCGGCCATGCAGACCTGGCCCTGGTGCACGTAGCGGCTGAAGACGGCCGCGTCGACCGCGTAGTCGACGTCCGCGTCGTCGAGGACGACGAACGCGCTGTTGCCGCCGAGTTCGATGATGGACCGCTTGAAGTGCGAGGCGGAGACGGTGGCGACGTGCCGGCCGACCTTGTCGGAGCCGGTGAAGGAGATCACCCGCGGGATCGGGTTCTCCAGGAAGGCGTCACCGATCTCGGCGATGTCGGTCACGACGACGTTCAGCAGACCCGGGGGCAGACCCGCGTCCTCGAAGAGCTTGGCGAGGATGGTGCCGCCGGCGATCGGGGTGTTCTGGTGCGGCTTGAGCACCACGGCGTTGCCGAGGGCCAGCGCGGGGGCGACCGACTTCAGCGACAGCAGGAAGGGCACGTTGAAGGGGCTGATCACACCGACCACGCCGACCGGCTCGCGGTAGACGCGGTTCTCCTTGCCGTCGATCGGCGAGGGGATGATGCGGCCCTCGGGGCGCAGCGAGAGATGGATCGACTCGCGCAGGAACTCCTTGGCCAGGTGGAGTTCGAAGGCGGCCTTGCCGAAGGTTCCGCCGGCCTCGGCGACGAGCACCTCGCTGATCTCGGCCTCGCGCTCCTCGACCAGCCGCAGCACCTTCTCGAACACCGAGCGGCGGGCGTAGGCGTTGGTCGCGGCCCACTCCTTCTGCGCGCGGGCGGCGGCGCGATAGGCCTCGTCGACCTCGTCGACGGTGGCTATGGTGATCGCCGCGAGCTTCTCGCCGTCATAGGGGTTGAAGTCGATGATGTCCCAGGACCCCGTCCCTGGACGCCACTTACCGTCGATGTACTGCTGGGCCAGGTCCGTGAAGTAGGACGACATTGTGATCCCTCAATCCCCTGCTGCGATCGACATCACGATCTGATCACACGTCATCGTACGTGTGTTTCAGGGGAGTTGAAGGCGGCCCCCGGCCTTCTAGGGGAATCCCTAGGACAGCTGGATGAGTCCGCGCAGCAGGTCCCGGCTCGCGTCGGGGCCGGGGCTGTCCTGCTGGAGTTCCTTCAGTGCCTGCTCGTACTGGGCGACGTCCTCGGCTTTGTCCAGGTAGAGGGCGCTGGTGAGCTGCTCCAGATAGACGACTTCCTTCAGGTCGGACTCCGGGAAGCCGAGGATGGTGAAGGCCCCGGACTCGCCGGAGTGGCCGCCGAAGCCGAACGGCATGACCTGAAGCCGTACGTTGGAGCGCTCGGAGATCTCGATCAGATGCTGGAGCTGCCCGCGCATCACCTCGCGGTCGCCGTAGGGGCGGCGCAGGGCGGCCTCGTCGAGGACGATGTGGAAGTCGGGGGCGTTCTCGGCGACGAGGTACTTCTGCCGCTCCAGGCGCAGGGCCACCCGGCGGTCGATGTCGGCGGCGGAGGCGCCCTTCATGCCCCGGCTGACGACGGCGTGGGCGTACGCCTCGGTCTGCAGCAGACCGTGCACGAACTGCACCTCGTAGGCGCGGATCAGTGAGGCCGCGCCCTCCAGGCCGACGTAGGTGGGGAACCAGTTGGGCAGTACGTCGGAGTAACTGTGCCACCAGCCGGCCACGTTGGCCTCGCGGGCGAGGCCGACCAGCGCCCGGCGCTCCGCCTCGTCCGTGATGCCGTACAACGTCAGCAGGTCCTCCACGTCCCTGGTCTTGAAGCTCACCCGGCCCAGTTCCATCCTGCTGATCTTCGACTCCGACGCCCGGATGTGGTAGCCCGCCGCTTCCCGCGTGATACCGCGTGCCTCACGCAGCCGCCGTAGTTGCGAGCCGAGCAGCATCCGCCGCACCACCGATCCGGGCTCTCCCGCGCTCACCTTCGCCAGCCTCCCCAGCCGTCCTCAGGGCCCGCAGTCTGCCACTAAAACACTTCGAGCAGTACTCGTCCGATTACAGAGATGGAAAGAAGCCAAAGGATACGCACCGGGCGATGCGAGGGAAGAGAGAGGGAAGAGAGAGGAGTAGGCAAAGAACAGCCCTCGACCGACGAGAAGATGGCGGAAAAAATGGCCAAGAAGCGGTACGGGAAGGTCCATTTCGGTCACGTGCACGTGCATCTGCCCTTGCATCCGTCGTGCGCATCCGAAACCATGGTCTCGCGCCACCGCTGCATCGCAACGACCGCGAATTTCGGGAGTGCCTCGCATGGGGACGAATGGATCGACCATGCTCGAGCCGTTACGGCAGGGCCTTCCGCCGCTTGATCCCGCGGCCGTGTCCAATGCCGCGTCCTGCGCTCTGCCCGCCCGTCTCGAAGCGGTGCGCGAGGCCCGGCAGTTCACCCGAAGAACTCTCGACCAGTGGGATGTGGGCGACCGCTTCGACGACGCCTGTCTGGTCGTCTCGGAACTGGTGACCAACGCCCTGCGGCACGGACTCTCCTGCGACACCGCCCCGCGTGTACCCGAACAGCATCCGCCCGTGCGGCTGCATCTGATGCGCTGGACGGAGCGACTGGTGTGCGCCGTGCGCGACCCCAGCCGCGACAGCCCGCTGCCCCGGGAGGACGAGGACTTCTCGGCGGAGTCGGGCCGCGGTCTGTTCCTGGTGGACTCGTTCGCCGACGGCTGGGGCTGGCACCCGCTCTCGGGCACCCTCGGCGGCAAGGTCGTCTGGGCCCTGTTCCGGCTGCGTACGCCCGCGGAATAAGGAACCGCGGCACTTCCTGGTGCCGCGGTTCTACGCGCGTTGTGACCGCCAATACGCCCTTTTGTAGGACCTTTTACCCGAACTTCTCGGGGGATGCGCGGCGCCTCAGCTGGTGATCAGGTGGTCGAACTCGCCATCCTTGATGCCGAGCAGCATCGCCTCGATCTCGGCACGGGTGTAGACGAGTGCCGGGCCGTCGGGAAACCGCGAGTTGCGCACGGCGACGTCGCCGCCCGGCAGCCGAGCGAACTCCACGCAGGACCCCTGCGAGTTGCTGTGCCGGCTCTTCTGCCAGGCAACCCCGAACAGCGCGGTGGCCGTCATGCCGTTGTACACGTCGTGCTTCCCGTCAACGTGGTGGTCCACAGGTCGCTCCTAGGTGGTGCACTGGCTCGAGTGGCCATTGGTGCCGGTGATGGTCAACTGTCCCGGATCATAACCCTGTTCATGTGCAGTTGCATGAGCAGATGCACGTGCACGGGGGGTGGCTGAGCGGTTACAGCGTTGACGCCCGCTTTACCCGGCCGAAGTGGTCCAGTTCGAAACCACTCATGCACTAGGGACAGACGCACGGCACGACCGTCGTGTTCCATCCTCGACGCAGCGAAGGGGCGGAAATCAGCCGTTCCGGCGGACTCCCGGCATCCGTTCCGGGCGGTGGGCACGCCCTCCGGACGTGTGGGTTCCGCGCCCGGGGTCCGGACGGCGCGAAACAGGTCTGGACCGTTCATGCCCGGGAACGACGAACACTCGCCCCCGTGCACGACGGCGAGTGTCGTACGCGAGGGCGAGTCATGGGTGGACCCGAAGAGGAGGATTGGGTCGGATTTTCAGATGGTGAGTGAGCCGGTCACCGTCCAGTCGGCATAGACGACGGACCCGGATCGACTCGTACGACGACCTGCTCCGGCGGCGTCAGCGGCTGCCGTACGGAAGCAGGGCCATCTCGCGCGCGTTCTTGATCGCGCGGGCGAGCAGGCGCTGCTGCTGGGCGGAGACCCGGGTGACGCGGCGGCTGCGGATCTTGCCCCGGTCGGAGACGAACTTCCGCAGCAGATCGGTGTCCTTGTAGTCGATGTACAGGACGCCCGCCTGGTCGAGGGGGTTGGGCCGGGACTTGGCGGGTGCGCGGTCGGGCTTGCGGGACACGGGGTTCAGACCTCCAGGAGGGTGTCGAAGGCGGGCGGCAGCCGCCGCCAGGCGTCGGTTCCGGCGGCGTACTCGGCGTCGGTGAGCAGACAGGACTCCAGGAGCAGTTCCAGTCCGTCGCGGTCGAGGCCGGGGGATGTGAAGACCAGGTGCTGACAGCAGTCGCCGTGCTCGGGATGCCAGTCCAGCGCGGCGGCTGCGCGGCGCACCGGCGGCACCAGGTCCCAGGCCGCGTCCGGCAGGGCGGCCATCCAGGGGCCCGCCGACTCCACGCACAGGGCGCCGCCGGCGGCGTCCCAGTGGAGCAGCGTGTCGGGCTTGTCGGCGAGCCAGAACCGGCCCCGGCTGCGGGCGGCGGCGCAGGTCAGATCCTCCAGCGCCGCGTACAGCCGCTCCGGGTGGAAGGGGCGGCGGCGATGCCAGACGAACGTGCTCACGCCGTGCGCGTCGGCCTCGGCGGGGAGCAGCGCGCAGGCCGGGTGCTGGGCCGCGGCGGCGGCCTCGACGTCGAAACCGGCGAGGACGGCCGCCGCGAGCTCGGAGGAGAACTCGGGGGACGGTTGGAAGGACGGCTCGGAGCGGCCGTCCCGGACGGGGACCTGGCGGGCGGTCGGATGGAGCTGGGCGAGCAGCTCGCGGTCCTCGTCGTCGGCCTCCTCGGAGTCGACGACGGCCAGGACAGGGGCGTACTCCAGCTGCCGCGCGAAGGTGTCGGCGACGGTCCGCCGGTCGGTGGCGGCCGCGGCGAGGCCGCGTTCGGCGAGGTCGTCGCCGTTGCCCAGGCAGGGCAGCAGCAGCGCCGGGTCGACGGCGGTGACGACACCGGTGACGGTGAGGCCGCCGGACACCACCACCTCGGCCATGGCCTTGGGCTCGACGGAGTCCCACAGCTCGACGACCGCGAGCCGGGTGGTGCCGTCCTCGGCGAGCCGTCGCAGCTCCGGGACCAGGTCCTCGCGCAGGGCGCAGCAGGCGCAGTCGTTGACCAGGGGCGCCTCGCCGACGGAGAGGATCCCGTCGGCGTCGCGTACGGTGCGCACGACCGTGCCGGCCGCGGCGGTCGCCAGGTCGTGGTGGAGTACGACGCTCCCGGGGACGTCGGCCAGCAGGCGCGCGACCGTGGCCCGGCGGGCGTCGGCGTGCAGCCCGCCGACGATCACGACGGAGAGCATCAGCCCTTCTTCCCGTACCGGCGCTCGAAGCGCTCGACTCGGCCCGCGGTGTCCAGAACGCGGGCGGTGCCCGTGTAGAAGGGGTGGCTGACGTCGGAGATCTCGACGTCGACCACCGGGTAGGTGTTGCCGTCCTCCCACTCGACCGTCTTCGCGCTGGTCGCCGTCGAGCGGGTGAGGAAGGCGTAGTCGGCGGCCCGGTCCCGGAAGACGACCGGGCCGTAGGCCGGGTGGATTCCCTCGCGCATGGTCAGCGCTCCTCTCGGAAGTCGACGTGGCGGCCGGCGACCGGGTCGTACTTGCGCAGGGTCATACGGTCCGGGTCGTTGCGGCGGTTCTTGCGGGTGACGTAGGTGAAGCCGGTCCCCGCCGTGGAGCGGAGTCTGACGACCGGGCGGAGTTCGTTGCGTGCCATGCTGCTATCTTACTGAAAATGACTTCCATTAGCGACAGGCGCCGTCGATCGGCAGAGAGAGGTACGTCACCCATGTCCGCGCACTGCATGCTGACCGGGGCCCGGCCCGGTTTCGGCAACCGCATCTCCCACTCCCATCGGCGGACCTCCCGCCGCTTCGACCCGAACATCCAGACCAAGCGCTACTGGCTGCCGGGCGAGGGCCGGCATGTACGGCTGCGGCTGAGCACGAAGGGGATCAGGACGGTCGACACGATCGGCGTCGAGGCGGCCGTGGCGCGGATCCGTGCGCGGGGGGTGCGGGTCTGATGGCGAAGAAGAGCAAGATCGCGAAGAACGAGAAGCGGCAGGCGGTCGTCGCGCGGTACGCCGAGCGGCGCGCCGAGTTGAAGGAGATCGTCCGGCGGCCGTCCTCGACGGAGGCCGAACGGCTCGCGGCGCAGGCGGAGCTGCGCCGGCAGCCGAGGGACGCGAGCGCCACGCGCGCGCGCAACCGGGACCAGGTGGACGGCCGGCCGCGCGGATACTTCCGGGCGTTCGGGCTGTCCCGGGTGAGCCTGCGGGGGCAGGCGCACGCGGGGTACCTGCCGGGGGTGCGCAAGTCGTCCTGGTAGGCCCCGTTCCCGTGCCCGTGGTTCTGGCCGTACTCTCAGGCCGCCCCCAGGGTTCTGCCGGGTGCCGGCTGGTAGCTTGCCGAAGTCCTTCGGTCCGGTGACAGCTTGGAGCTTGCAGTGACTTCGGCGATCCACTCGCACGGTACGTCCCGTCGGCCGCTGCGGGCCGTGGCGGCAGCCGCCGCGCTGGCGGGCGCGCTCACGCTCACGGCGTGCAGCAGCGACAACGGCGGGTCCGACGCGGCCTCCTCGGCCCCCGCGAGCCCGACCGCGACGGCCACCGCGACCACCGGGGGGTCCTCCGGATCGACGGCCGCCGCGTCCAGCGAGCTGGCGGGCAGCTGGCAGACCACGGTGGACGGCAAGGCCGTCGTGCTGATCGTCAACGGGAAGCAGGCCGCCCTCTTCGCGACCGGCGGGACCGTGTGCAGCGGGACCGCCGGGGAGGAGGCGGGGATGAAGATGATCCACCTCGTCTGCACGAGCGGCGCGAAGGACCGCACGACCGGCATGGTCGACTCGGTGTCCGGCGACTCCATGAAGGTCACCTGGACGGGCGAGACCGGCGAGGAGACGTACACCAAGGCAGCCGACGGCCAACTGCCGTCGGGACTGCCGACGGCGGGGCTCGGATAGGGGCGGGAGCTCCGGGCCGCGCGGGGTGCGACGAGCGGGCGTGGCGTGCCGGCCCGCGGGGGCGCCCGTGCGCAGGAGCGCGGAGCGTGTCGGCGGGGCGCGACGAGCGGGCGGGAATCCAGGCGTGCCGGCTTGCAGCGGCGCCGGGCGTGCCCGTGCACGGGAGCGCGGGGCGTGTCGGCGGGGCTCGGGCGCGAGGTGCGACGAGCTGGCGGGGACTCCAGGCGTGCCGGCCGGCGGGTCACGAGGTGGGACGAGCTGGCGTGGGCGCGACGTGAGACGAGCTGGCGAGGGGTGTGTCGGCGGGGCGTGGGCGGGGACTCCAGGCGTGCCGGCCGGCGGGGGCACGAGGCGGGACGAACCGGCGTGGGGTGTGTCGGCGGGGCGTGGGGTGTGGAGGCGGGCGCGGGCGTGGGGTGAGGGGTGGGGGCGCGCGTGGGGGTGGTTCGCGCGTGCGTGATGATCCTTTGAGCACCGTCGAGCACCTCAGGGGACACTTCATGCGCGCCGTTCCGATCACTGTGACCGCCCTCGCCGCGGCCCTCCTCCTCACCGCCTGTTCCGGCGGCGACAACAGCGACGACAGCGGATCGGGCGGTACGGAGAGCAAGGCCGCCGGTGCCGCCTGCGCCCTCGGCGATCTGACCCAGCAGGTCGACGCCAGTGCCGCGCCGGCCGCCGGGGACACCGGCACCGTCACCGTCACGATCACCAACAAGGGCGCCGAGTGCACCCTGGACGGCTTCCCGACCGTCGACCTCCACGCCGGCGACACGTCCGCGACCGTGCCGAAGGACGAGGCCGCCGAGGCGCAGAAGCTGACCCTCGCGGAGCAGGGCACCACGTCCTTCACGATCACCTACGCGCGCGGGGCGAGCGGCGCCGAGAGCCTCGCCGTGAAGACGGTGAAGTACAGCCTGCCGGGAGCCACCGAGGCCGAGAGCTTCAACTGGTCGTACGGCGATGTCGCGCTGAAGGGCGAGAGCGCGCCGGACGCCTCGGTGAGCGCGTTCCAGCAGGCGGGCGACTGAGAGACCGCCCGGCCCGCCTCAGGGCAGCCGGGGCCGGGAACGCATCTGCGCACGGTCGGCGGCCTCGGCGCCCTCCGTCCAGCCCGCCTCGTCGCCGACGCCGCGCAGCCGGGTGGTGACCGTGTCCGGGAACATCCGGTCCATGGTCTCGGTGACGGCGACCTCGCGGGTGGCGAGGACCGGGAGCAGGTCGCCGCCCGCCTCGGTCCCGGCGGCGGCGGAGATCTCACCGAGCCGGGTGCCGATCCGGTGCGCGTAGGCGGCGAGGAAGGACTGCCGGAAGGTCTTGGTCCGCCTGCGCCCGCCGGCCCGCTGCGCGGCTTCCGCCTTCGCCATCGCGGACTGGGCCTGCACCAGGAGCGAGGTGTAGAGCAGTTCCACGGCCGCCAGGTCGGCCTCGAAGCCGACGACCGTGGAGAAGGCGAACGGCTCGTTCCACACCGCGCGGCAGTGGTTCGCGCCGGCGACCGCGTCAAGGAGGACCGCCTTCGCCTCCTCGTACGGCGGTTCCACGCCGATCCGGCAGGCTCCGGGCGCGTCCGGGTCCGGGGCCTGCGCGTCGAGCAGCGCCTCGTCGACGCTGTACCGGGCCATCAGCTCCTGCGCCTTCGCGGTGAGCGCCTCGGCCTCCTGGGGGTAGCCGGTCGCCTCCGCCTTGGCGAGCAGCGCGCGGATCCGGGTCGGCATGCGGGAGTCGGAGCGGCGGCCGGTCCGCTGCTGCCGCTCCTGGAGGGGTTCGAGGGCGGGCAGGCGCAGCAGCAGGCGGTAGAGCTCCAGGACCGCGGTGGCGTGCGTGAAGCGGTCGGCGCGGGGCGGGGCACCGGCGGGCAGGTCCGCCAGCTGGGCCGCCCAGCGGGGGCCGCGCGGCGCGTGCGTATCGTCCCGCGCCTGCGCGCGGATCAGTCCGGCGACGAGGAGTACGTGTACGTCGTCCAGTTCGCGCCGCACAATCCGTACGGCGTCGGCGGGCTGCCAGTGCCGCCGCCAGATGGCCGCCAGGAACTCCGTGCCGCGCCGCGCGAGTTCGGCGTCCGCGGCGGGGTCGGCGGCGAGAAGGGAGGCGCCGGTGTCGAGGGCCGTTTCGGCGGTGTCGTACAGGGCGGCCCGGAAGGCGCGGTCGACGACCGTGGTGGGGGTGCTGCTCACCGGTAGATCGTGACACGCGCGCGTGCGGGCATGGCCGACACGTTCGGGACTGACAACCCGAGGTTGACAGTGGCAGGGTGTCAACCTACGGTTGACACATGACGAGTCAGCGACCCGACCCCACCTCCTCCATCCGTCTCGACGACCTCATCGACGCGATCAAGAAGGTCCACGAGGAGCCGCTCGAACAGCTCCAGGACGCGGTCATCGCCGCCGAGCACCTCGGCGAGGTCTCCGACCACCTGATCGGCCACTTCGTCGACCAGGCACGCCGTTCCGGGGCCTCGTGGACCGACATCGGCCGCAGTATGGGAGTCACCCGGCAGGCAGCGCAGAAGCGGTTCGTGCCGAAGGAGTCCAGCGCCGTCGACGTCAGCGAGGGCTTCAACCGCTACACCACGCGCGCGCGGAGCGCGGTCATGGCCGCCCACAACGCGACCAAGACGGCCGGCAACACCGAGGGGCTCCCCGCGCACCTGGTCCTCGGTCTGCTCACCGAACCCGACGCGCTCGCCGCGAAGGCGATCCTCGCGCAGGGCGTCACCCTGGAGGCGGTCCGCGAGGCCGCGACCGCCGCGCTGCCGCCGGCCGCCGCCGAGGTGCCCGAACTGATCCCGTACGGCTCGGACGCCAAGAAGGTCCTGGAACTCACGTTCCGCGAGGCGCTGCGCCTCGGCCACAACTACGTCGGCACCGAGCACATCCTGCTGGCGCTCCTGGAGTTCGAGAACGGCGACGGCGTGCTGAGCGGCCTCGGCATCGACAAGTCGGCCACGGAGCGGTGGGTCGCGCAGGCCCTGGAGAAGGTCGCGTTCCGCCCGCAGGGCAACGCCTAGAAGCGCCGGGAAGGCTGCCCGGCGGGCATTGTCAGACCCCCCTGGCACACTCGCAGCATGGCCGACCGGTGGGTGCTCGCTCCGGCCGAGGGCGGTGGCGTGGACGTCGCGGCCCTCGGTCCCGACGGGCTGCTCGCGGGACCGGTGCTGCGGGAGGCGGACCTCGTGCGGGCCGTGCGCGAGCGGCCCGACGTCACCCGCTGGGTCTGGCGTTCCACGGCCGAGGTGTATCCGCGACTGCTCGCCGCGGGGCTCCGGGTGGAGCGGTGCTACGACGTGGAGGACGCCGAGACCCTCCTCCTCGGCCACGAGGGGCGGCACGGCGAACCCCGCTCGGCCGCCGCCGCCCTGGCCCGGCTGCGCGGCGGCCCCGTACCGCCGGATCCGGCGCACCGCTCCGCCGCGCCCGGCGCCCAGTCCTCGCTGTTCGAGCCGGGGTCCGTCCAGTCCGTCCCCGTGCCGCTGGCCGACCTCGCCGAGGTGTACGCCGAGCAGCAGCGGCGGCACGGCCGGGCCGAACACCCGGAGCGGATGCGGCTGCTGACGGGGGCCGAGTCGGCGGGGATGCTGGTGGCCGCCGAGATGAACCACGCCGGGCTGCCGTGGAGCGCGGACGTCCACCGCGCGGTGCTGCACGAACTGCTCGGCGAGCGGTACGCGGGCGGCGGCGAGCCGCGCCGGCTGGCCGAGCTGGCCGACGAGGTGTCCGCCGCCTTCGGCCGCCGGGTCCGCCCCGACCTGCCCGCCGACGTGATCAAGGCCTTCGCCCAGGCCGGGATCCGGGTGAAGTCCACCCGCCGCTGGGAACTCCAGTCCCTGGACCACCCCGCCGTGCGGCCGCTCGTCGAGTACAAGAAGCTGTACCGCATCTGGGTCGCGCACGGCTGGTCCTGGCTGCAGGACTGGGTGCGCGAGGGCCGCTTCCGCCCGGAGTTCATGGCGCACGGCACGGTCACCGGCCGCTGGGTCACCAACGGCGGGGGTGCCCTGCAGATCCCCAAGGTCATCCGGCGGGCGGTGGTCGCCGACCCGGGCTGGCGGCTGGTCGTCGCGGACGCCGACCAGATGGAGCCGCGGGTGCTGGCGGCGATCTCGCGCGACCCCGGTCTGATGGAGGTGGCGGGGCGCGCGAGCGACCTCTACCAGGCCGTCTCCGAGCGCGCCTTCTCCGGCGACCGCGAGCAGGCCAAACTCGCCGTGCTGGGCGCGGTCTACGGCCAGACCTCCGGCGACGGACTGAAGAACCTCGCCGCGCTCCGCCGCCGCTTCCCGCGCGCGGTGGCGTACGTCGACGAGGCCGCCCGGGCCGGGGAGGAGGGCCGGCTGGTGCGGACGTGGCTGGGCCGCACCTGCCCGCCCGCGGCCGGCGCCGGCGACGAGGGGACGGAGGAGGCGGGCATCCCGGTCGGCGGCGACGAAGAGGGCGGGGACGGCCGGCAGTGGGTTCCGGGGTACGCGTCGAGCAACGCACGCGCGCGTGGCCGCTTCGCCCGTAACTTCGTCGTGCAGGGCAGTGCCGCCGACTGGACCCTGCTGCTGCTCGCCGCGCTGCGCCGCACCTGCGCGGGGCTGGCGGCCGAGCTGGTGTTCTTCCAGCACGACGAGGTGATCGTGCACTGTCCGGAGGAGGAGACGGAGGCGGTCGTGGCCGCGATCCGGGAGGCGGCCGATCTGGCCGGACGGCTGACGTTCGGCGACACCCCGGTGCGGTTCCCGTTCACGACGGCGGTGGTGGAGTGCTATGCCGACGCGAAGTGAGCGGGGTGGGTCAGCGGGGTGGGTCAGATCACCGGTGGGCGGCCGAGGCGGGTCAGCTGCCAGACCGTTCGCCAGCGCATCGGGCGGCGCGGACCGGCCGGTTTGCGTACGCCCTCCACGAAGCCGCCGAACCAGGCCCTGAGGCCGCCGAGCGAGCGGGTGCGCAGCAGCGTGACGGCCGTCCATATCCCCAGATGGACGGGGATGAGCGGCAGCGGAAGGTTGCGGCGGACGAGCCAGACCCGGTTACGGGCGGTGACGCGGTGGTAGATGGCGTGCCGGGCGGGCGAGGTCTTGGGGTGCTGGAGCAGCAGCTCGGGCGCGTAGAGGATCTTCCAGCCGGCGTCGGCGGCGCGCCAGGCCAGGTCGGTCTCCTCGTGCGCGAAGAAGAACTCGGCGGGCCAGTCGCCGGTGTCGGCGAGCATGCGCATGCTGAGCGCGTGTCCGCCGCCGAGGAAGCCGGTGACGTACCCGCCCTCCATCGGGTCGGCGGCACCGACGCGCGGCACGTGCCGGCGCTGGGTCTCGCCGTGTTCGTCGGCTATGCGGAAGCCGACTATGCCGAGGCGCGGGTCGGCGGCGTACAGGTCCCGTACGCGGTGCAGCACCTCGGGATCGACGAGCAGCCCGTCGTCGTCCAGTTCGACGACGACGTCGACGTCCCCGAACTCACGGAGGCGGGCGAGGGCGACATTGCGGCCGCCGGGGCAGCCGAGGTTCTCGTCGACGTCGATGGTGGTGACCTCGCCGGGCAGGCCGAGGCGGTGGGCGAACTCGGGGAGCCGGCAGCCGTTGCCGACGATCACGACGCGGGCGGGGGCGAGCTCCTGTTTGGCGACGGACTCCAGGAGGGCGTCGACCTCGTTCGGCCGGTTCCCCATCGTCACCACGGCAACGGCGATCCTCGGCTCCACCACCACGTCCCTCACTTCATCCGGCCGGCGACGGCAGTACCCCATGCCCCCGTCGCACGACGCCCGTCATTCACCTAAATGTTGCCTCACATACGGAGGTTGCCCGGACACCGGTTCACTTGGTGTCCCGTTTACGGCGATTCAGGTCGTTCTCTGTCGCTCACGGTGACACCGTAACCTCGCATCGAAGCCGCCTCACCTGCAGGAGAACGCGATGCCCTTCCGCTGTGCCGTCCTCGACGACTTCCAGAACGTGGCGACGTCGTTCGCCGACTGGTCGGTGCGAGGGGAGGAAGTGACGGTGGTCCCCTTCACGGAGCACTTCGGCACGGAGGACGAACTGGCCGCCGCCCTCGCCGACTTCGACTGCGTGGTCACCCTGCGGGAACGGGTCCCCTTCCCGGCGTCCCTCCTCGACCGCCTCCCCCGGCTGCGGCTGCTGATCGCCTCCGGTATGCGGAACTCGGTCATCGACTACGCGGCGGCTACGGCAAACGGGGTAACGGTGTGCGGTACGGAGAGCTCCTCCACCCCGCCGGTCGAGCTGACCTGGGCGCTGCTGCTGGGCCTGGCCAGGGGGCTGGTGCGGGAGAACACCGCCCTGCGGGAGGGTGGGCCGTGGCAGTCGACGGTCGGCGCGGACCTGCACGGGCGCCGGCTGGGCCTGCTGGGCCTGGGAAAGATCGGCAGCCTGGTGGCACGGGTGGGGCTGGCCTTCGGTATGGAGGTGAGCGCGTGGAGCCAGAACCTGACGGCGGACCGGGCGGCGGAGGTGGGGGTGGCGCGGGCTCCCTCGAAGGAGGACCTCCTGGCGGAGAGCGACTTCGTCTCCGTCCACCTGGCGCTGAGCGACCGCACCCGGGGCCTGCTGGGCCCCGCCGAGCTGGCCCTCCTGAAGCCGACGGCGTACCTGGTCAACACCTCCCGCGCGGCGATCGTCGACCAGGACTCACTGCTGGCGGCCCTGCGGGAGGGGCGTATCGCGGGCGCCGGGGTCGACGTCTTCGACACCGAACCCCTCCCCGCCGACCACCCGCTGCGCACGGCCCCCCGCCTGCTGGCGACCCCGCACCTCGGCTACGTGTCCCGCGCGAACTACGAGCGGTACTACGGCCAGGCGGCGGACGCGATCAGGGCGTATCTGGCGGGGACACCGATACGGCTACTGGGCTGACCGGCGGCACCGCTTGGCCGCGGTCCCCCCACCGGGCGGGGGCCGCGGCGTTCAGCCGACGGTCGGTCAGACGACGGTCGGTCAGACGACGGTCGGTCAGACGACGATGCAGGTCATCGCCGCCCACAGCAGGGGCGAGTGCTCGATCCGGCCGCCCGTGCGCCAGCGGTCGAGCTGCTCGCGCTGCCAGCGGCCGAGCCGGTGCACGGGGTCGTCGTGCTCATGGGCGGTGTCGACGGCGACGACCGCCTCCGTCAGCGGGCGTACGGACTCGGGCAGGTCGCCCAGCCGGTGGAACGCGAAGCTGGTCGGCAGCACCCAGCGGGTGGCGGTGACCAGCTCGGCACCGTTGTGGATCATCGCCGTGGCCAGGCCGAACGACTCGGCGAACCGCAGATCGCCGCCGCTCTCGCAGCCGATGAGGGCGACACGGGCCGGCGCGGGCCAGATCCTCGCGCCCGGCTCGCCGTCCGCGCGCAGGGGGAGCGTGCCCAGCAGGAGGTCCTTCGCCGACAGCGGCCGATGGGCGCGGACCGGCTCCGTCAGGCCGACGGCCTCCGGGCCGCAGCACAGATGGAGCGTGCCGTCCTCGCTCTGCCCGCCCTCGACCGGCGCGCCGCTCACATGGCCGACGTACATCAGCCGACGAGCCCCCGCGCGGAGCGCACCGCTCAGCCAGTCCCGGTCCAGGTCTGTGCGGCGCAAGGCCTCCGCGGGGGCGGTGACGGACGGCACGACGGCACCCGCGTCGAGCCGGCGCCGGACGAACGACAGCAGCTCCGGGTCCGAGCCCGGCGGTCCCAGGACCGAGCCGAGCGGGGAGTCGGCCCGGAATCCGGGGATCCGGGGATCGAGGACGAGAACGACCGCGTCGGCGTCCGGCGCCGGGCGCGGACCGGGACGCCGCCCCGACGACACCGGCGCGGTGGTCACGACGTCCGCCAGATCGATGAGCCGTACGTCGGTCGCGTCGTCGACGGCGAGCAGTTCCCAGGGGACCTGGGCGACCCGGGGCGACGGCTGGATCCGTACCAGCGGACGGCCCGCCCGCTCCGACACCCGGCGTATCTGCGCCGTCAGCCCCTCCGGCCACAGCGCCTCGGCCAGCGTCCGCGCGAGCCGGTGCTCGGTGCGGTGACCGGCCAGCGCGCCCGAGCCGAACGCCCGCCGCATCCCCTCCGCTCCCTCGCCCGCCCCCGGCAGCGCGGCGGTCAGTGCCCGGACCGCCCGGTCGGCCTCGTCGGCCGGCGCACGGCCGGTGCCGAACCCCTGGACCCCGCCGGCCCACGTCCAGGTCATGAACAGATCGCCCGCGTCGGCGAGCCGGACCTGGACCACCGGGCGGCTCGTCAGGTCGTCGGTGAGCCAGAACGGCGTCTCCTCCTCGCTCACGATCCGCCGGTGATAGCGGAACTCGGCCGCCGCGATGTACTCCTGGAGCGCGACACGGCCGGACTCCGGCGACATCCGCACCCTCGGCGGCGGCGCGACCCGCAGTCCGGCGGAGGCGGCGGCCTCCGCCGCGACACCGCCGAGCGTCGTCGTGCCTTCGAGGCGCCCGTACGTCTTCATGGCCGGGCTGGGGAAGACCGGCGAGTCGGGCGTCGTCGGCCCGGGCGTACGGCCCAGCGCCAGGGAGGCGCCCGCGCAGCGGTGTTCCACCAGTTCGAAGAGGAGTCCCTGGTCCTGCGCGCGGACCGCGAGGCGGAAGGCCAACCGCATGGCGTCGTCCGCCAGTTCCAGCCACTGGCTGCGCGCGTGGGCGGTCACGAAGTCGAAGCGCGCCGCCGCCAGGGCCAGCGCGGCGGGAAGGGCGAGGGAGAGCGCGGTACCGACGGACTCCCGCTCGCGGTCGCCGTGGTCGGTCCGGTCCAGGTTGTCCTCGAGGGTCCTCGCGAGCAGGAGGTCGACCTGCGCGCACCGCTCGTACACCCCCCGCGCCTGGTACACGTCGCGGGCCTGCTGGGCCAGCCGCTTCAGCTCGGTGATGTCGCCCCGGTCGTACGCCTGCTGGGCGCCCAGCAGCATGGTGTCGGCGGCGGCGACCGAGGCACCGAGCCGTTCGAAGCGGGCCAGGCTCGCGTCCAGCAGGTCCGCCGCGCCGGTGGCGTCGCCGCGCAGACCGGCGAGAAAGCCACGGGCCTGTTCACAGACCGCCAGATCACCGAACTGGCGCCGCTCCTCGAAGAACGCGGATGCCTCGGCGTACCAGCGCTCCGCGAGGTCGAGGTCGCCCCGGAGCATCGCGGCGTACGCCCGGTGCGCGAGCAGCGACTGCCGCTCACCGATGTCCCCGGTCGCCCGGAAGCCGTCCTCGGCGCGGGCGAAGTAGTCCTCGGCCGGGTCGAACCGGCCGGTCGAGGCGCAGATCAGACCGAGGGCGGTCAGCAGCCTCGGTACGGCCTCCGCCGCGCTCGCCGGGGTGACGGACAGCAGCGCGGACGCCTGTTCCTCGGCCGCTCCCCACTCGCCCCGCTCCATCAGCAGATGCACCCGGTTCAGGCCGAGTTCGGCGGTGCGCAGCCCCTCCGGGTCCTCGAACTCGGGGAGCCGGGCCGCCGCCTCGTCGAGCCGGGCCAGCGCCTCGTCCAGGCGTCCGGTCCTGCGCAGCAGGTCGGCCTCGGCGAGCAGCGTCTTCAGCAGGACCTCCAGCCACAGTTGACGCCCGCGCGGCCCCATCGGCACCGCCGCGACGCCGTCGAGCAGGGCGCGGGACCGCTCGACGGCGTCCGCCGCCCCGGCCAGGTCCGTGGCGGTGAGCCGGACGCCCGCGAGGTCGGACAGCAGATGCGCCCGCAGGAACCGCACGTCGGGCGAGTCCTCGATCGACTCGGCCGCGGTGAGCAGTTCCTCGTAGACGGCGCCGGCGGCGGCGGGATCGGCGGCGAGCTGATGCTCCTCGGCCCGGGCGAAGCCGCTGTCGAAGGGCTCTCCGTACAGCATCGGTCAGCAGTCCTCGTCAGTAGTTCTCGGCAGTAGTTCTCGTCAGTAGTCCTCGTCAGTAGTCCTCGTCGGTGGCGGCGGCGGCGATCTCGGCGAGGAACAGTCCGGCGTCGGACGCGTGGGGCTCGGCCGCGGTGGCGAGCCGTCGTCGGACCAGCGCGCGGACGGCGTCGCGGTCGGCGCGGCCGGAGGTGCGGGCGTCGGGACCCGGACCCCGACCCGCATCCGGCCCCGGACCCGGACCCGGGTCGAAGCCGGGGAGCAGCACCCCCACCTCGATACGCGACGGCATCGCCGTGGCCGGCAGGTCCAGGTCGGCGTGGCCGGTCCACAGGTCGTCCCGGCGGGCGAGGGGTACCCGGTGCGGGCGGCCGTCGTCCACCCGGACCTCCGCGACGAGGTGCGCCCCGGCGGCCGGGGCCGCGAGATGTGCGACGGCCTCGACGTCGATCCGCCGGCGCGCGCCGAGTGCGCGAGCGGTCCAGGTCACCGCGGTCTCGGAGGCGTCGACGAGGCCGGGCGGACAGCGGCGCCAGTCGTTGGTCCCCGAGCCCCGCGCGATCACCCGGCCACCCGTGGCGAGCGGTCCGCCCGCCGCGAGGGCGTAGCCGCCGGGCCGGGCGAACAGCGCGCCGGGGTCGACGGGCGTACCGGCCGGACCGTCATCGTCCAAGGCGGCCCGGAGGTGCCGCAGGTGCGGCCCGTCGAGTCCGGCGGCGTCGGCCGCGCCGTCTATCAGCCGCAGGACACGCTCCAAGTGGCGTGCCGTGTCCGCCGGCTGGGGCGCCGCGCGCCACCACCGGATCAGCGGTTCGAGGGCGGCCCGGTGGTCCTCGATCAGTTCGGGCACGCAGTCGTCGGGCTGGTCGCCGACGTCGTCGAACAGCTGCTGGCAACCGTGGGTGAGCGCGGCCAGCTCCAGGCCGAGCACGTCCGGTTCGAGCGCCGGTATCCCGTCCGTGTGCGACGCCGGCCACCAGCGGGCCGCCCAGTGCCCGAGGCCGAGCCGGGCGGCGGCACCCGCGAGAGCGGTCGGGTCCGCCCTCACGCGTACGGCGTCCGGGGCACCCGAGGCGCAGTCGTGGACGGCGGCGGCGACGCGCTCGCCGTAGACCGCCCACAGCCACTGCTGCGCCCGGCCCACGTCATGCACCTCCGCCACCGGCGGACCCGGGTCCCCGAGGACGGACCAGGCCAGCACCGCTCCCGCGACGTCGAGCACGGCCCGGGCGAAGTCGGGGCCCGCGGCGCTACCGGGGGCGATGCGGATCGTGCCGTCCTCGCCCCGCGCGACCCGGACGTCGACGGGGGCCGGCGCCATCACGCGCTCCTCGGCTCGGCCGCTTCCGCGGCCGTCGTGGACAGCGCGCGCAGTGCCGAGCGGACCCTGGCGCGGTGGTCCATCATCACCGAGCGGGCGACCCCGTCGAGCACCGCCCAGGCCGACGCGAGGTCCCCCAGCGGTGCCCCACGGACGTCCCGCCCGTGCAGCCGCACCCACAGCCGCCGCATGTAGGCGGCCCAGGGGGTGCGCAGGTCGCGGGCGATGGCGTCCAGGGTGCCGCCGTCCGGCTCGGGGCGGGGAGAGACGGTCATCCGGCGGGCGCGGAGGACCGAGGCCTCGCGCCGCCAGCGGCTGTTGACGGCCCGGTGCGCCGCCGTCCGCCCCGGCGCGGGTTCCCCGGTACCCAGGGGATCGAGGCCGGCCGCGAGCCGGCCGCCGAGGACCACGGCGACGCGCAGGCTCTCGTCGTACAGGCCGAGCGGAGCGCAGCTGCGGCCGGCCTCCCGTCCGACGAGTTCCGGCACGGTCGGCAGTTCCTCGCCCCGGGCAGCCGACGCCGACGACTGCAGTACGACGAAGAGCCGTTCGAAGAGGGTGCGGTCCAGCGGTGCGGGAAGCGTGGCCGTCGAGGCGCCCCGGCCGACCTCCGGACGCGGCGGCACCTGCCGTGCGGTGAGCCCCAGATGCGCCGGCAGGTCGTCGCGGTCCCAGACACCGCTCGCGGGCGCCCACAGGGCCCGGCCGAACAGGCCGCCGTGTCCCGCCTCGACCATGGCCGCGTACTGCGGTGCGTTCGCCGCCCGGTCCGGCGCGCCGCATGCCTCCAGCACCTCGGCCGCCAGCGCGACCGCCGCGGCCGCGGAGGCGGCCGGGGGACGGCTCTCCCAGGCGGTGGCCAGCTCTCCGTCGAGCCGGGAGCGCCGGACGGGGTCGGCCAGCCAGTCCTTCAGCGCCTCCACCGTGCGTCCGTCGGCCGAGTCCGCCAGGTCCTCGACGACGGCCCTGGCGATCGTGTCGGCGTCGGCGTCGGCGTCCGCGTCCGCTTCGGCCGAGGGGGCTCCGTGCTCGGTGGCCAGCTCGAAGCAGCGCTGGAAGTACAGGTCCTGAGGGTTGCCCGCCACGATGCCGAGCGCCCGGCGGGTCTTCTTCAGCAGCGTGAACCACTGTGCCGTCGCCGCGAGACGCGCACCCGACTCCCGGATCAGCCCGTCGAGACGAGCGGCCCGGTCCGGTCCGAGGAAGTCCGCCGCGAGCTCGGGACGCAGCGCCGGCCTGACGATCAGCGGCAGCACGATCAGCTTGACCGTCCGGGTCAGGGGTGCCCCACCGGGTCCGCTCAGCGATTCCAGCCCCGGCCCGAGCCCACGCCAGGCATGGTCGATGACCATGGCGCGCGGCCGGCGCTCTCCGGTCGGCTGGCTCGGGGGCGGCATGTGAGGAGCGTACGCCGACCGGAAACGGGGGGACGAACCTGGGATCGGTAGGCGTCGGCGCCCCCCTAGGGTCCCCGCCATCGGGCAGAACCCGCAGCTGGGAAGGACGTCATGGGAATCTTCGGAAAGCGCAAGAGCCGCGAGGAGCGGGCCGCCGAGATCGCCGGCAAGGTGGCGAGCGGCAAGGGTTTCTACGGCCGTGCCACGCGCGCGTTCCTCGGCGACGACGACTTCGCCAGGGTCCAGCAGTCGATCGGCGCGTACCACTCCGGCGTCGAGGTACAGCAGTTGCTCGCCGCGGGGGCGCCGACCATACCGGCCGTCGTCGTGTCGATCGGCGACACCGGCAAGCTGGTCAACTTCGACCCGGTCGTCGACCTGGTCCTCCAACTGCCCGGGGCCGCCGAGCGGATCGCCCTGCAGACCATCGTCTCCAAGCTGCGCATCCCCCGCGCCGGCGACCAGGTGCTGCTGGTCGCCGACCCCACCCGGCCCGGCGGCTACCTCTACGCCGGGGACGGGGTGGCGCCGTGAGCCCGGAACCGCTGTGCGAGGCACCGGCGAACGACTCCGTGCTGCTCTCCTTCGACGGCCGGGTGCTGGAGGTGTTCGGCTACGTCGACGACGCCCGGTACCACGTCTGGGAGGAGCCCCGGATCGAGATCGGCACCGGCCGCTTCCGCCGACTGACGATCACCGTCAGGAGCGGCCGACGCCACAGCATCCCGTACGACGCCCATCTGCTCCCCGGCGTGCAGGTGCTGGCTGATCTGCTGGCGCGGAGCCTGCCCGGGGCGGGATGAACGGCTACGCGCTGCTGGAGCTGTGGTGGGTGGTGCCCTCGGGGCTGGCGCTGCTCGGCTACGGGCTTTCGCTCGCCGGGCTGACCCGTGCCCAGCGGGCGGTGTGGGTGAGGGCGCGGATCGTGGAGGTGGGGCAGCCGGCGCACGGCGAATCCAAGGGGCCCGCGATACCGGTGACGTTCGCGTTCCGGGACCCGGCCACCGGGCGGGAGTTCGCCCTGCCGAACGCCGGCAAGCACGGTGACGCGGTCCGGGAGGCCTGGGTGGGCCGTGAGTTCGACGTGCGCTACCCGCCCGGGCAGCCGCACCGGTTCCTCGTCGTGGCCGACGGGGCCGACGCGATCGACAGGAGCGGACGGGGCGGTCCCGACTGCGCGGTCGCCCTCCTGCTCGTCGGGCTGGTGATCCATGCGGCCGTCGCCCGGGGCTACCCGTACGCGCTGCTCGGCTTCGGCGCCCTGCTGACCGCCGTCGCGGCACTCAGCCCCGACATCCGCCGGGCGCGCGCCCGTGCCGCCCGGCTGGCCTCGGCCGTCGCCGTCCCGGCGCGCGTCGTAGCCGTCACCACGGACGTCCATACCGACGGGGAGGGCAGCGAGTTCGTCACCCACGCGCCCGTCGTCGCCTTCACCACGCTCGACGGCATCGACGTCACCGTCCTGTCCCGCGCCGGCCTCCCCGACCCGGGCCGCTCCCTCGGCCGCGAGCTCACCATCCACTACGCCCCCGACGACCCAGCCGTCCACACACCCGACCTCGCCTTCGACCGCCGGGAGCGCGCGAAGGACATCGGTCTGGTCCTCGCCCTGCTGACCGCCGGAATCGCGGCGTTCCTGACCGGCGCGGCCCTGCTGTGACACCGCCCGCGGCCGGCTGCACGCCCGGTCGGGCGGCTGGGCCCTGGGGCGGTTCGCCCTGGGGGTGGCCCACCTCTGGCAGCAGAACGGCACCGTGAAGGGCACCTCGCCGGGTTCGCCGGCGCCGCCGCGCGGCACGGCACGGCATCGGGGTGGTGCCCGCCACCGCGTTCACCGTCGGCCGCGGCACGCTCGCCGAACTCACCCGGTCCACACCGGAGGTCCTCGTCACCGGCTGACACCGCAAGGAACCGCTCACGGCACAGCTCAGGTGCGCCCCGTGCGGTCAGGGCCGGCCCAGCACACCGCCAAGGCCGGCCCACCAAGGTCACCGCCGACGCCGCCGACCCTGCCGTCAGGGGCGGCCCAACGCGCGGTATTCCCAGCCCGCGGCGCGCCACTGGGCGGGGTCGAGGGCGTGGCGGCCGTCCACTATGCGGCGTTGGGCGACGACGCCGCCCATGACCTCCGGGTCGATCTGCCGGAACTCGGCCCACTCGGTGAGGAGCACCACGACGTCCGCGCCGGCGGCGGCGCTGAGCACGTCCGTGCCGTAGGTCAGGTCCGGGTAGGCACGCCGGGCGTTCTCGACGGCCGCCGGGTCGACGACGGTCACCTGGGCCCCGGACTGGTGCAGGGTCCGGGCGACGTCCAGCGCCGGAGCGTCACGGATGTCGTCGGAGTTGGGCTTGAACGCCGCGCCCAGCGCGGTCACCTTGGCGCCGGCCAGCTCGCCGCCGGCCAGCTCGCGGACCAGGTCCACCGTACGGGCCCGGCGCCGCTGGTTGATGGCGTCGACCTCGCGCAGGAAAGAGACGGCCTGGCCGACACCCAGTTCCTCGGCGCGGTGGCTGAAGGCCCGGATGTCCTTGGGCAGGCAGCCGCCGCCGAAGCCGAGGCCGGGCTTGAGGAACCGGCCGCCGATCCGGTCGTCGTAGGCGAGCGCGGTGGCGAGACCGGTGACGTCGGCGCCGGTCGCCTCGCAGACCTCCGCCATGGCGTTGATGTAGGAGATCTTCGTGGCGAGGAAGGAGTTGGCCGCGACCTTGACCAGTTCGGCCGTGGGCAGGTCGGTGACGACCACCGGGGTGCCCTGGGCGATCACCGGGGCGAAGGCGGCGCGCAGCTGCTCCTCGGCCCACTCCGACGCCGTACCGAAGACCAGCCGGTCGGGCCGCAGGGTGTCGTCCACGGCGTAGCCCTCGCGCAGGAACTCCGGGTTCCAGGCGAGTTCGACGTCCGTCCCGGCCGGGGCCGTCCGCTGGACGAGGTCCGTCAGCCGGGCGGCGGTGCCCACCGGGACGGTGGACTTGCCGACCACGAGGGTGCGTCGGCGCAGGTGCTGGGCGAGTTCTCCGACCGCGCTGTCGACGTAGCGCATGTCCGCCGCGTACGAGCCCGGCTGCTGGGGTGTGCCCACGCAGATGAAGTGGACGTCGCCGAACGCGCCGGCCTCGGCGAAGTCCGTGGTGAACCGGAGCCGGCCGGTGTCGAGGGCCTTCGCGAGCAGTTCCGGGAGGCCGGGCTCGAAGAAGGGCACCTCGCCCGATGCGAGCCGCTCGATCTTGGCCGGGTCGACGTCCACGCCGAGGACGTCGAAGCCCAGGACGGCCATGCAGATGGCGTGGGTGGCGCCGAGGTAGCCGGTGCCTATGACGGTGAGGCGGGGCGCGGGTCTCTGGGTGTCTTCCAGAACGGTCGTAGAGGTCACGGTGGTCTCCTGAGGTGTCCGGGCACGTCGGCCCGCCGCACTGGCCGGTGGCGGCCTGCGGAAAGCGAGGGAAGCGGGGGAAGTCAGGGGTGACAGCGGAGCTGTCAGGAGGTGCAGGCGATGTTGGCGAGGCCCTCGGCCGCGTCGTTCGCCTTGTTGTCGCAGGTGACTTTGTTGCCGTCGGACGTGAGGTGGAATCCGTAACCGGGTCCGTCCACGTTCGCGGTGTTGTCCCGGAAGGTGTTGCCGGTGCCCCAGCCGTTGACGATCTGGTGGGTCTGGAAGCCGTCCTGCGGTGAGTGGCTTCCGGTGTTGCCCTGCAACAGCCAGCCGTTGCCCTTCACATCGACCCAGGAGTCGTTGTTGTGGGAGCCGCTCAGCTTCGATCCGTCGAAGGTGTTGTCCATGACCTTGCCGTCGCTGGTGCCCTCCTTGATGTCGATGGCCTCCGCGGTGGTGTCGCTGATGTGGTTGCCGAGCACCACGTTGCGGTCGCTGGTGTCGGTCTTGCAGTTCGACACGGTGCACCAGTTGGACTCGGCGGTGCCGATGTAGATGCCTTCGCCGTACTTCTCGCGGCGCAGCCCGGTGGTGCGGACGGTGTTGCCCCGGACCATGTTGTCCGAGCTGAAGTCCCGCAGGTGGATGGCCTCGTCGCCGATCTGCTCGACGGTGAGGCCCTGGATGACGGTGCCCACCACGCCGTCCGCCATGACGCCCTTCTGCGCGTCGCGGACGGTGAAGCCGACCAGCCGCCAGTAGCCGACGTGGTTCAGGTGGAAGGCGTAGCCGTCTTCGGTGCCGCCGCCGTCGATGACGGCTCCGGAGCCGCCGCACAGGAAGATCGGCTTCTCGGCCGTACCGGAGGCCTCGGCGGTGAAGTTGCCCGCGTAGGTGCCGTTGGCCAGGGAGATGCTGTCGCCGGGTTGCGCCTGGGCGAGCGCCTGTTCGAGCGTGGCGGCGTCGCTCACCTTGATGGAGGCCTTCGGGCAGCTGACCTCGGAGTCGGGTACCGAACCGCTCGTGGCCTTCGAGGACGGCGCCTTGTCGGTGGCCGACCGGGACGGCAGGACCGACGGGGTGTCCTCGGACGCCGGCTCCTCGGTCGCCGAGGCCCTGGGCCCGGCGGAACTGGCCCCGGCCTTCACCTCCGGGTCCCCTCCGCCGCCGCCGGCCACCGCCACGACGAGCGCGGTCAGGGCGAGCAGGAACGCGCCCGCGGCCAGCCAGACGGCTGGCTGCCGGAAGCGACCGCCCCCAGGGCTGGGCGGCGGGGTCGACGGCGTGGTCGGCGTGGAAGACATGGGCGGCAACTCCGGTCCGTCCGGTCGGGCAGTCGGCAGGGGGGCAGGGGGTGGGGGCCGGCGGTCAGCGGGGCGGGGCGGACTGTGGCGTCAGGGCGCGCAGGGCGGTGGTCTCCTCGTCGTCCTTCGAGAACCAGTTGAGCTGAGCCGCATGATGCCGGAGGGGAACCTCCTTGACGGCTCCGGACAGCGGCCTCTTGTCGTCGTACGGGTGAACGCCCAGGACCCCTCGGCCGGCGCGACGGCGGCCGCGGCGGCTCTGGCGTCGGCCGAGCACCGCCGAGAACAGGATGAGCAGCAGCATGCCCGCCCAGAGCAGGGTCATGGGGCTGGCGTAGTGCCGGAACTTGATCCAGAAGGAGCTGGTGTCGTGCCAGGCGAACGTCTGGTTCTGCTTGACGGTGATGCCGCCGTGGGCGCGGGTGGTGTCCACGGCGCTCGGGCCGACGCCCGAGATCACGTTGTACGTGACGAGGGACTTGTTGACCGATCCGACGAGGCTGATCCCGTGGTTGGTGCCGTCCTGGACGGTGTTGCCGCGTATCTCGCCGACCGAGTCCCGTACGTAGATGCCGGTGTCGGTGCTTTCGACGATGTTGCCGGTGATCGTCGCGGCGGTCACGCCGTCGCGCACCGAGATGCCCTGCCTCGACTGGCCGCTGAGGTGGTTTCCGGTGATGGCGACCTTGGTGGCGTCCTTGCGGGCCACGATGCCCATGTCGCCGCCCTCGATCCGGTTGTTCTGCACGCCCACGTCCGTGCCGCCGAAGATCTCGATGCCGTAGTGGCCGTTGTCCTTGGCGGTGCTGTCGGACACTGAGTTGGAGCCGTAGCTGCTGATGGACTCGCCCGAGGCCGAGGGGCCGCTGGCGAGCGGACGGCCGCTGATCGTGAAGCCGTTGCCGCCGTTGCCCGTGGCGGTGGAGCCACTGACCCGGACCTGCTCGGTGGCACGGGCCATCACGAACCCGTCGCCGCCGTTGTCCTTGGAGACGGTCCGCTCGACGACGGCGTTGGTGACGAACCGGTGCAGGACCACACCGTGTTCCAGGCTCTTCTGCACCGTGCTGTCGCTGATGCTGACCCCGTTGGCCCCGGAGATGAACAGGCCGTACGCGTTCTCCGTGAGCGTGGAGTGCCCGATCTCCGCCGAGACGTACGACAGGCTGGGCACCGAGAACCGGGTGTCCGGCGTGGCCAGCGAACCGGAGGGCTGGGCGACCACGTCGCCGCTGCCCGCGTCCGTGTCCGACGGCACCGACGAGTCCTTGATGTTGCCGGTGTCGGGGCGGTCGGTTCCGGTGAGGCTCAGTCCGCCGGTGCGACCGCTCCAGAAACCGAGGTCGCTGACCTTGGCGTACGTCATGGAGAACTGGCCGCCGATGGCGCGGATGTAGGCCCGGCCGTCGCGTACGTCCGTGTCCGGCTTGTTCTTCTTGTCGTCCCAGCCGACGATCCGCATGGGTGCCTGCGGGGTGCCCTCCAGGGTGAGCCGGCCGCCGAAGGACACGATGCTCACGAAGCCCTTGTTGCTGCTGGCCATCCGCAGGGTGAGCCCGCCGGGGTTGGACAGCTTCAGCTTGGCGCCGGCGTTGAGGTAGAGGTTCTCGGTCAGCAGATAGGAGCCGTCGCGCTCGCGGACGAACGTCTGCGGAGCCAGTTCGAGCAGGTCGGAGACGGTGTAGGGGTTGCTGCGCTGGGTCAGGACCAGGGTGTAGCCGCTGCCGGTGTCCAGCCGGTACGGGGCCTTCCACTGGCCGCCCTTGAGGGGGGCCACGGCGGCCACCGCGCGGACCTGGTCCAGACGGTGGTCCTCGGCGGCCACGAGCGCGGTCTCGTTCTCCGCGTCCGTGGCGTTGACCTTCGGCTTGTCGTCTCCGTCCGCGGCGGGGGCACCGGGGGCGGAGGCGAGGAGCGCGCCGGCGGCGAGGGCCAGTACGACCACTCCGCGCAGGCCGGCCAGGAAATGATGACGTGTCATGACTGCTGCACCTCCGGCCACGAGGCCGTGGCGGTCCGCGTCGATCCGCTCAGGGACGCCGAGTTCTGTCCCTCGCCGCCGACGCTGTCGCTGGTGCGGGTCAGCCAGCCCTGCTTGTTCATGGTGACGAAGGCGAACAGCTTGATCGGCAACGAGATCATGATGACGACAAGGGCCAGCACCGGCAGCAGCAGCACCTCCTGGGGATGTCTGCGCAGATGGGAGTAGCCGCGGATACCGCGTCCCACGAGCAGCCAGATCAGCACGAGGACGATGCCCCGGCCGGTCAGTTCCAGACGGCTGAACACCAGATAGCCCAGGGCCATGCCCATCGTCACCGGCGTCAGCAGGATCTGCAGCACAGTGATCTTGGTGACCAGGGGGACCTTCCAGAGCCAGCCCTTGTACACGGCGGTCAGATAGCAGCGGTAGGAGTTCCGACTCCAGCGCACCCGCTGCTTGACGAAGGCGCGGAAGGAGGAGGGGAACATCGACATCGCCCGGGCGGACGACTGGTGCACGGTCTTGTAACCGGACGCCAGCACCAGCCAGGTCAGCCGTCCGTCGTCGCCGGCGACACAGCGCCGGCCCAGGAAGAACTCGTTCTCCAGGTTCTCCAGGACGGGCTCGATCGCGGCCCGCCGATAGGCCGCCGTACGACCGGACAGACAGGCCACGGCGCCCGCGCGGCCCATGGCCGGGACGTAGTCGTAATAGCGGAGGTTGACCAGCCAGTCGGCGACGCGCCGCCAGATGCTGGTCCGGCGCTGGTACACGTTCTGCTGGGTGCCGACACCGCCGACCGCGGGGTCGACGAACGGCATCTGGACGGCGGCCAGCAGCCCCGGCTCCCAGCGGGTGTCGGAGTCCACCAGCACCACCAGCTCGCTCTTCGCGGCGCGGATGCCCACGCCCAGCGCCGAGCGCTTGCCGCTGTGCTCGAACGCCAGCACCCGGACCCGGGGGTCCTGCACCTGCGCCAGCCTCTGGATGACCTCGGTGTCCGCCACGTCCGGGACGATGATGACCTCGGTGGGATCCTGGGACAGCCAGGTGTCCAGGCAGTCCAGCAGGATCTCCGCGTCCTCGCGGTACGCCGGAACCACCACGGACACCGTGGTCCGGTAGTTGTTCACCACGGGCTTGGCAAACCGGGAGAGCACCGCCCGGTAGAGCCACAGCCCCCAGACGAAGATGCCGGCGATGCCCAGCGGCATCACCTCACGCCATGACGTCTCGGCAGTCACCGTGACTATCCATGACCAGAAATCGTCGAAGAATCCCGACACGAACTCAGACCCCCCAGCCGGAGCGTTGCCCAAACACATGGGCGAAATGTGCGATGTTCGCGGTCTACACGGCGAAATCTAGGGCCGAAACGATCCCTCTCGACACACGGGCAACACAAAGTTCACCTGTCGCATGCACGAAAACTTCACAAAACAGGCGCCCCTTGAGCGAAGAATCCACCGCCGCACCACCCACATCAGGCCACCTACGACCGACCTGATGGATCATCACATGCGTTGCGCCGTACGGCTTTTACCCGCACGCCGAGCAGACACCGACCTCCGCCGCCCCGCCGGACCCCCGGGCTCAGCAACCTTCGCATGAGCAAAGTTAATGTGATACACGTCACATGGCTCGAATCCGGCATGGCGAACACATGTCACACACAGCTCATCAAACGGCCATCCGGCGCATAGGGCATCCCCTCGTGGTTCAGGGGCTGTCCCCGCCGACCGACTCGTCGTCCGGGTCCTCGGTCGCGTACAGGGCAGGCCCGAGGCGGGCCGCCAGAGTGTCCCCCGCGATGTGTGTCCGGGTCACCGTGCCGTCGTCACCCGGCGTCAGCTCCGCGTAGTACCCCAGGTCCGTCCAGTCCATCGGGCGGTGGAAGAAGAAGTCGACCGTGTCGTCGGGGTACTCGGCCCGGAGCAGGGGAAGCACCGTCTCCAGATCGAACTCGGCGCCGCTGCCGCTGATCACCACGACCACCTGGTCCGGCCCCGTCCGCCACACCCGCACATGCGCGCGGCCCCGCCGGCCGTGGCGCGGCTGCCAGGGATCCTCGTCGCGGATCAGCTCGGGACGGACGCGCTCGACGGCCATACGGGACCCCTTCTCTCTTCTCCGGCACTCCCGGTGAGGGTACGAACGGCACGGCGGCCACGCCCCCGCAACCGGGCAGGGAGGGACATCCACCCGGGAACTCATTACCGGTGGCATCGGCCGCGGGCCAGGATGGGGCGGTGGATGCCAACGCCGCGGCATTGATCGCGCAGGCCGGACAGTTCGACGCCGGTGACCGGGCGGAGGCCGCATGCGGGCTGGCCACGGCGGTCACCGGCCGGGAGGACGATCCGGCGGTCGGCGCCCTGATCCGGCTGACCCAGGACGCCGCACCGGACGTCAGGGACCAGGCGACGTTCGCGCCGGGCACGCCGGCCCCGACGGACGGCCCCGCCGTCCGCGCCGCACCGCGGGCACGGCTGGACGACAGCGACCCGGACACCCGGGAAGAGGCGGTGCGCGGTCTCGCGCTGCGACGCGACCCGCGGGCGGTGCCGCTGCTCACGGAACTGCTCGCGGCCGACAGCGCGCATCTGCACACCTTCCGGGCCGCGGCCGTACTCGCCGACCCGGCGCTGCTGCCCGCGCTGGAGCGGTACGAGCCGGCGGACCCCGGGGTGGCCGAGGCGCTGGAAGCCTGTGCCCCCGGGCGACGGGAGCGCCGGGACCGAGCCGCAGCCACCCTGCTGGAGGAGGTGTACCGGCTGCTGCCGGACACCGACGCGGCCGTGTCCGCGCACCGCATGGAAGCCACGCCCGTCCTGACGCTCACCGCCGGGGACACCCCGCTGACCTGGAACGTGGACCGTCTGCTGGTGCGGGCCGACGGCGACGCGCCGGCCGCGGCCGCCCTGGTCGCACAGGATGTCGCCGAGGTCGCCCCAGCCCGCGTGTGACACGCCGCCACGCCGCCCCCAACACGATCGTGGTGCACCCTCGGTCCGGCGTCCTGGAGACTCCGACACGGTCGTAGTGCGGACAGCGAGGACTTCGGCCCCGCGGCCGCCGCCGTACTCGCCGCCGAGGCGCAGGCCGTGGTGTACGCCGGTGCCTCACCGCACCGGGCCGCCCTGTGCGCCCGCGCGCTGGAGCGGACGGGCTTCCGGGGCACGCGCATGGCGCCGGAACCGGTCCTGGAGGCCGGGTTCCTCACGGAGGCGGGTACGGCGGCCGAAGGCCGGCTGATCAGTACGGCCTACTTGACATCCTCCCCCTCTTAAAAGAGGGGGATTCCAACCCGGGTGGGTTGAGGTTCACGGGCGTTCGCACGGCTGGTGGCCGTTGTCACCCCTCCGGCACCGGCTGTTCGCCGGGGGCGGGGGATC
>NZ_JBHSFK010000043.1:0-100215 GCF_042653945.1 Streptomyces vulcanius
GCAGGAAGTTCGTACATGAGGGTTTCCGTGTCATCGGCACCGACCGCGTCCCCGAGTACCACGCGGACGGCTCGGTGAAGCTGAACGCGAAGACCGGCAGACAGGTCATGGGCCGCTCGGTCGTGGTGCGCAGGCTGAACCGGCGGTGGGCGCAGGTGAAGGTGCCCGGCTGCGGCTGGGTCCGCTTCCGCCTCAGCACCGGCGGCAAGGGCCTTCCGCAACGGGCAGTGGCATGCCGCGTTCGCCGTCGTCCCCGAGCCGACACCCGCACCCGGCACCGGCGAGATCATCGGCATCGACCGCGGCGTCACCATCACCGCCGCTCTCTCCGACGGGCGGAAACTGAACTGCCCGCAGCTCACCGTCCGGGAGCGCGCCCAGGTCCGCGAACACCAGCGGCGCGCCGCCCGCGCCCCCGAAGGCAGCGAGCAGAAGGCGGCCGGGTACGCGGCAGTCGCCCGGCTCAGGGCCCGCGAGGCCAATCGCCGCAAGGACTGGTGCGAGAAGACCAGCACCCTGCTCGCCCGCACCTACGACCTGATCCGCTTCGAGAAGCTGAACATCAAGAACATGACCCGCTCCGCGAAGGGCAGCGTGGAGCGGCCCGGCCGGAACGTGGCGCAGAAGGCGGGCCTGAACCGGGGCATCCTCGCCCAGGGCTGGGGCCTGCTCCGGCAGCGCACCGGGCACAAGGCCCCAGGACGCGTCGAGGACATCCCGGCCCCGTACACGTCTCTGCGGTGCAGTGCCTGTGGATGGATCGACAAGAACTCGCGCAAGAGCCAAGCCGAGTTCGTCTGTTCCTCCTGTGGCTTCACCTGCAACGCGGACACCAACGCAGCATCCAACGTCGCGGCAGGACAGGGCGGGATCCCCCGCCCCCGGCGAACAGCCGGTGCCGGAGGGGTGACAACGGCCACCAGCCGTGCGAACGCCCGTGAACCTCAACCCACCTGGGTTGGAATCCCCCTCTTTGTAAGAGGGGGAGGATGTCAACGCGGCATGCTCGAGTTCGTCGGCTACCGTGTCCTGGCTCCCGTGATCACCTACGGGCCGGCACGCCTGGCCGACCATGACCGGGCAGCGGCGCTCGACGCGGTGCGGGAGTCCTTCGCGCTCATCGCGGCCGAGCCGCAGCCACAGCCCAGCACCCGGTGACCTCGGCTGCCGACGTGCGGTCCGTCAACAACCTCACCGCGGACTTCCGCGCCGGGCCCTCACTCGCCTCATTTCGACGGGCCGTGAAGGCTGTTGAGGACGGCGGCGAGCTTTTCGGGCGCGCTGATCATGGCCATGTGGCCGGTGTCGAGATCGATGACCTCGGGCCGGAGCAGCGCGATGGATCGCTGCTGGAGTTCCTCGACGTAGCACTGGTCCCGGGTGAGGTGTACGTACGTCTGCGGGATCGGGCGTCCGTAGCCGCTCAGGTCCACGGTCTCGCTCAGCAGGGCGGCCGAGTCGTCGGCGAGCCGGTCCAGGGTGGCGGCGGCGGTCGCCTCGTCCATGTCGTTGCACAGCATCGCGGCGGCGCCCTCGCGGCTCTGGTGGTAGACGCCGCCGGTGATGGACTGCTCGACCAGATTCCGCACTGCGGGATCGATCTGGTCGAGCACCCGGGATCCGTCCGCCGGCACCACGGCCGACACAAGGACGACGTGGCGGATCCGGTCGGGTATGAGGTTCAGGACGCGCGGGACCGTGACTCCCGCGAAGGAGTGACCGACCAGCACCACATCCCGCAGATCCTTCGCCTCGACGTCCTCCCGGACCGCGTCGGCGCAGTCCGCGAGAGTCACCGATCCCAGATCGACTTCGGCCCTTCTCCCGCGCCCCGGAAGGTCCACTGCCAGCGCTTCCGCCTCTAGGTGGGGGATCAGCTCGTCCCAGCAGTTCGCGCCGAAACCCGCCCCGTGGATGAGAACGAACGCCATGGTCGACCTCCTCGTCAACGACATCAGCAGAACCGTAACTGAATTCAGTTCTGTTAGGGAGGTCGCGGAGGTCAGGAAAGTCGGCGAGTGTCCGGATTCAGGGCTTGCCGGTGAGGTCGGCGTCCTCCGTGCTGACGGTGCCGGCCGTCCGGCCCGGGGCCGTCTGGTACGCCCAGTAGAGGTTGGTGTGGGCGATGACCTGGGCGGGCGGGGGCGCGCCCCAGGCTGTCTTGTCGCCGGTGGTGTGGGCGTCGGCGACCAGCGTCGTGTCGTAACCGCGCACCAGCGCGCCATGCAGCGTCGAGCGGATGCACGCGTCGCTCTCCGCGCCGGCGACGACGAGCCGTCCGACACCGAGGTCCGACAGGACGGTCTCCAGGCCGGTGTCCTCGAAGGAGTCGCCGTAGTTCTTGTGGACGAGGGGTTCGGCGGCGTCCGGCTTCAGTTCGGGGGCGAGCTGCCAGGCGTCGCTGCCCCGGGTGAGTTCCTCGTCGGAGTGCTGGACCCAGACCACGGGCACCCCCTCCCGCCGCGCCCGCTCGACCAGCGCGGCCACGTTGGTCACGACCGCGTCGCGTGCGTGCGCCCCGTCCACGACGCCGTTCTGCACGTCGACGACCAGTAGCGCGGTGTTCGGCCGGTTCTCGAGTGTGGTCATGGTCTCGCCCTCTCCCCGTCGGATGCCGTGCCCACCAACGTAGCCCCAGCCACTGACAACGGGCCGCGCCCCGTGCGCGGCAAGGGCACCCCTCAACCTCCTCGCACCGGTCTGACCTGGTGGAGGCGGCGCTCGCGCCAGGTGGCGAGCAGGCTGACGCCGTTGTAGCCGCGGCCGACGACGTAGAACATGGGACCGGCCACGAACATCACGAACACGGCGATCACGCTGACCGAGAAGAGGACGGGCAGGGACTGGCCCTCGGGAAGGGTGCGCCCGCCCTCGTGGAAGGCGTAGCCGAGGGCGGCGACCAGCACCACCGCGCAGACTGCCGCGAGGACGAGACACAGGGTCGCCGTCCGCCGCGTGCGGGCCTCGGTGCTCACCTCGGCCAGCAGGGAGGCGTCGCAGACCGGGCAGGTGAGTTCCACGATCTCTCGGCCCGACTTCGGACGGCGCACCCGGTACAGACTGTCCTGCCAGGTGACGGTGCGCGTCTTCGGCCGGATGATGCCGCCGGTGACCTTGTCGCTGAGGATGTGCCGCACCGCGACCTGCACGGTTCCGGGTATCGGTCTGTTCATGCCCTGGCGGTCCCCTCCGGCGCACGGCTCGCTGGTGAGCGAGTGGGCTCAACAGTGTGTGGCGTGTGGCTGAGGGGGCTCAACGCGCCGCGTAAGTCTTTGCCCTGACGTTGCTACAGCTTTCCGTCGCCCGTCAGGCGCCTCTGGCTCAAATGAGTTCCAAATCTTCCGTCGAAAACCTTCATGTGGCGGTGCTTCTTCGAAAGGATCCAGCCAGGATCGTGAACCTTCCGGTCCTGCTCGGATCAACCCCCCATGCTGTGAAGGAACTTCATGAGAAGAAGCACAGCCGTGCTGTGCGGCGCGACCGTCGTACTGGCCGGGTCACTCACGGCCGTCCCGGCCGATGCCGCCACGTCGCAGTCCGCGCAGGCCGTCCAGGCGGCGAAGGTCACCTGGAAGAAGTGCGCCACGGACGACTACCCGACCCTCCAGTGCGCGTCGGTGAAGGTGCCGCTCGACTACGCCAAGCCGCGAGGCCGGAAGATAACCCTGGCCCTGTCCCGCGTCCCGCACACCGCGAGGAAGTACCAGGGCCCGCTGCTGGTCAACCCTGGGGGCCCCGGCGGCAGTGGCCTGACCCTCGCCGGGTTCGTCGCGTCCTCGCTGCCCAAGGCGGTCGCGGCCCAGTACGACGTCATCGGCTTCGACCCGCGTGGGGTGGGCGAGAGCAAGCCCGCCCTGGACTGCAAGCCGGGCTACTTCAACCCGGTCCGTCCGGACTCCGTGCCCAGCACCTCCGCGATCGAGAAGGCCAACCTCTCGCGCGCCAAGTCCTTCGCCAAGGCCTGCGGCACGAAGTACGCGGATGTCCTGCCGTACATCAACACGGTCAACGCCGTGAAGGACATGGACTCGATCCGCGCGGCCCTCGGCGCCAAGAAGATCAACTACTTCGGTTACTCCTACGGCACCTACCTGGGCCAGGTCTACGCCAAGCTCTTCCCGACCCGGGTGCGCCGCCTGGTGCTGGACTCGATCGTCGACCCCGACGGGGTCTGGTACGACGCCAACATCTCCCAGGACTACGCCTTCGACGCCCGGCAGAAGGCGCTGATGGCATGGATCGCCAAGTACAACGGCACGTACAAGCTCGGCACCGACCCGGCCAAGATCGAGGCCAAGTGGTACGCGATGCGGGCGGAACTCGCCAAGAAGCCTGCGGGCGGCAAGGTGGGTGCCTCCGAGCTGGAGGACACCTTCATCCCCGGCGGGTACTACAACGGCTACTGGCCCTCCCTCGCCGAGGCGTTCGCCGCCTACGTGAACGACAAGAACGCCGACCCGTTGGTCGAGGCGTACGAGAACTTCGCGGCCATCGACGCCTCCGGCGACAACGGCTACAGCGTCTACACCGCTGTGCAGTGCCGTGACGCCTCCTGGCCGCGCGACTGGAACCAGTGGCGCAAGGACAACTGGGCCGTGTACAAGAAGGCCCCGTTCATGGCCTGGAACAACGCCTGGTACAACGCGCCGTGCGCGTTCTGGCCCACGAAGTCGATGAAGCCGGTGAACGTCGCCAACAGCAAGCTGCCGCCGGTGCTGCTGTTCCAGGCGACCAACGACGCGGCCACCCCGTACCAGGGCGGCGTCACCGTCCACCGCCTGCTCAAGCACTCCAGCCTGGTGGTCGAGCAGGGCGGCGGCAACCACGGCATCACGCTGAGCGGCAACACCTGCCTGGACAAGTACCTGGCCAAGTACCTCACCGACGGCACGGTGCCGCACGGCAGCGGTGTGGCCGACGCCGTCTGCCAGAAGACCGCCGACCCCAAGCCGGCGAGCACGGCGAAGTCCGCCCTGACCACGGACCGGTCGGCCACCACGGCCACCACGGCCCCCGCCGACACCCTGCACGGGCTGCTCGGCTCCCGCGGCTGAGCCAGAAACCTCGAGGGGCACCCGGCGGTGATCCACCGGGTGCCCCTCAGGTCGTACAGATCAGGTCGTACAGATCATGTCGTACAGAGAACTGCTACAGCTTCTCGATCACGTAGTCGACGCAGTGGGTCAGTGCCTCGACGTCCGCCGGGTCGATCGCCGGGAACATCGCGACACGGAGCTGGTTGCGGCCGAGCTTGCGGTAGGGCTCGGTGTCGACGACGCCGTTGGCGCGCAGGACCTTGGCGACCGCGGCGGCGTCGATCTCGTCGGAGAAGTCGATCGTGCCGATGACCTGCGAGCGCTTGGCCGGGTCGGTGACGAACGGCGTCGCGTGCTTCGACTCCTCCGCCCAGGTGTACAGCCGCGTCGAGGAGTCCTTCGTACGCGCCGAGGACCACGCCAGACCGCCCTGGCCGTTGATCCACTCCAGCTGCTGGTTCAGCAGGAACAGGGTGGCCAGCGCCGGGGTGTTGTACGTCTGGTTCTTGCGGGAGTTGTCGATCGCCGTCGGGAGCGAGAAGAACTCCGGGATGTGACGGCCGGACGCGTGGATCCGCTCCGCGCGCTCGATCGCGGCCGGGGAGAACACGCCGATCCACAGGCCGCCGTCGGAGGCGAAGGACTTCTGCGGCGCGAAGTAGTAGACGTCGGTCTCGGCGATGTCGACCGGGAGGCCGCCGGCGCCCGACGTGGCGTCCACGAGGACCAGCGCGCCCTCGTCGGCATCCTGCACGCGCGCGAGAGGGGCCGCTACGCCCGTGGACGTCTCGTTGTGGGTGAAGGCGTAGACGTCGACGCCCGCCTCGGCCCGCGGCTCGGGGTGCGTGCCGGGGTCGGAGGAGATCACGGTCGGCTCGGCCAGCCAGGGCGCGAGCTTCGCGGCCTTCGCGAACTTCGACGAGAACTCGCCGAACGTGAGGTGCTGCGACCTGTTCTCGATCAGACCGTGGGTCGCGATGTCCCAGAAGGCCGTCGAGCCGCCGTTGCCGAGGATCACCTCGTAGCCCTCGGGGAGGGAGAACAGCTCGGAGATGCCCTCACGCACCTGGCCGACCAGGTTCTTCACCGGTGCCTGGCGGTGGGAGGTGCCCAGGAGAGAGGCACCGGTGGCGGCCAGGGCGTCCAGCGCCTCCACCCGCACCTTGGAGGGGCCCGCGCCGAATCGACCGTCGGCGGGCTTGATGTCAGCAGGAATCTGGATCTCAGCCACGCAGGGAGGTTAGCCGGTGGAGGAAACCTCGGCGAAACCTCGTCCGTCGGGTGAGACGGCGTTCCAGTGGGTGGGCCGGTTCCGGGCGGGCTGATTTGCTGGACGTATGCCGGATCTCGAAGGTGAGTTGCGCAAGGCCGTCCGGGGCGACGTCGGCTTCGACGTCACCTCCCGCGCGCTGATGACCATGGACGCTTCCAACTACCGCCGGGTCCCGCTCGGCGTCGTCGCGCCCCGGGACGCCGACGACGTGGCGGCCGTACTGGAGGTGTGCCGGGCGCACGGAGTGCCGGTCGTGGCCCGTGGCGGGGGCACGTCGATCGCGGGGCAGGCGACCGGCACGGGCGTGGTGCTGGACTTCACCCGCCATCTGAACCGGTTGGTCACCCTGGATCCGGGGTCGCGCACGGCCGTCGTCCAGCCGGGGCTGGTCCTGGACCGGCTCCAGGAGGCCGCCGCCCCGCACGGACTGCGCTTCGGCCCCGATCCGTCCACCCACAGCCGCTGCACGCTCGGCGGGATGATCGGCAACAACTCCTGCGGCTCGCACTCGGTCGCGTGGGGCACGACCGCCGACAACGTGCGTGAGGTCGAGGTCGTCACCGCGCGCGGGCGGCGGGCGCGGCTGGGGCAGGGCTGGGCCGGGGCCCCCGACGGCCTGCGGGAGCTGGTGGACGGCGACCTGGCGCGGCTGCGCACCGGATTCCCCGTCCTTCCCCGCCGTATCTCGGGGTACGCGCTGGACGCGCTGCTGCCGGAGCGGGGTGCCGACGTCGCCCGCTCCTTCTGCGGCTCGGAGGGCACGCTGGCCGTGCTGACCGAAGCGGTCGTCGATCTCGTCGAGGCCCCACGCGCGCGTGTGCTCGCCGTGCTCGGCTACGCCGACGAGGGCGCCGCGGCGGACGCAGCCGCCGGGCTCCTCCCGTACGGGCCGCTCACCGTCGAGGGCATGGCGGCCGACCTGGTGCCGTCGCCGGCCAAGGGCGGGGCGCCGGCCGGACTGCCCCGGGGCGGGGCCTGGCTGTTCGTCGAGACGGGCGGCGACACGGCCGACGAGGCACACGCGCGTGCGCGGGCGATCGTGCGGGCGGCGGACGTCCTGGACGCGACCGTGGTCATGGACGAGACCGCCCAACGGGTGCTGTGGCGCGTCCGCGAGGACGCCAGCGGTACGGCGACCCGGATGCCTGGGGGCACCTCCCAGCCCCCTAGGGCTGGGGGAGGCTCCGAGGCCTGGCCCGGCTGGGAGGACTGCGCGGTGCCCCCGGCCCGCCTCGGCGCCTACCTGCGCGACTTCCGCGCCCTGCTCGCCTCCCACGCCCTGCGCGGGACGCCGTACGGCCACTTCGGCGACGGCTGCATCCATGTCCGTATCGACTTCGACCTGCTGACGTCGGCGGGCATCGCCCGCTTCCGCCGTTTCTCGGAGGAACTCGCCGGACTGGTCGTGTCCCACGGCGGCTCCCTCTCCGGCGAACACGGCGACGGACAGGCGCGGGCCGAGCTTCTGCCGAAGATGTACGGCGCGGAGATGGTGACGCTGTTCGAACGGGCCAAAGGGCTCTGGGACCCCGACGACCTCCTCAACCCCGGCATGCTGGTCCGCCCCGCCCCCCTGGACAGCAACCTCCGCTTCTCCGTCCTCCCCCGCGAACCCGTCCCGGTGGCCTTCGGCTACCCGTCCGACGGCGGCGACTTCGCCGCGGCCGTCCGCCGCTGCGTGGGCGTCGCGAAATGCCGTACGACGACGGTGCCGGCGGCGGGGCCCGCCGTGATGTGCCCGTCGTTCCGCGCGACGGGGGAGGAACAGCACTCCACGCGCGGGCGTGCCCGTCTGCTGCACGAGATGCTCGCGGGCGAGGTCGTGACCGACGGCTGGCGGTCGGAGGAGGTGCGCGAAGCGCTCGACCTGTGCCTGTCCTGCAAGGGCTGCCGGTCCGACTGCCCGGTCGGCGTCGACATGGCCACCTACAAGGCGGAGTTCCTGCACCACCACTACGCGGGACGGCGCCGCCCCGCCGCCCACTACGCGATGGGCCGGCTGCCCCAGTGGCTGCGCTGGGCGTCCCGCACGCGCGTGACGGCACTTCTCAACGCCCTCGCGCGCGTGAAGCCCTTGGCGTGGGCGGCGAAACGGGCCGCCGGCATCGCTCCCGAGCGGCGGATCCCCGCGCTGGCGGGGGAGCCGTTCAGCCGATGGTGGAGCCGCCGAGGCGCACCCACGACCACCGGCCGTCGTCCCCGGCGGGGCGAGTCTGCCGCTGCGTGGCAGTGGGGCAGGCGCCGCGAGTCTGCCGGTGTCTGGCGGTGGGGTCGGCGGGGTGAGTCTGCCGCTGCCGGCGGCGTCGGGCGCCCGACTGCCGAAGGTGCCGGTGATCTCGTCGTGCTGTGGCCCGACACCTTCACCGAGTATCTCTCGCCCTCCGTCGGCCGGGCGGCCGTCCGGGTCCTGGAGGCGGCGGGGCTGCGGGTGGCGCTGCCGCCGACCCTGCGGATGCGGGGGCGCCCGGTCGGCGACGGCCGCTCCCGCAACCCGCTCGCCCTGCTCACCGCCCGCCGGGGCCGCGTCTGCTGCGGGCTGACGTACGTCTCCACCGGACAGCTGGACCACGCGCGCGTGGTGCTGCGCCGGACGCTCGACCTGATGGCACCGGTGCTGGAGACGGCGGCGCCGGTCGTCGTCCTGGAACCGAGCTGTGCCGCGGCCCTGCGCACGGATCTGCCGGAACTGCTGCCCGAGGACCCGCGCGCCGCCCGGCTCGCCGCCCGCGTGCTGACCCTCGCGGAGGCCCTGGAGCGGTACGCCCCCGACTGGCGGCCGCCCCGCCTCGACCGCACGGTCGTCGGCCAGACCCACTGCCACCAGCACGCGGTGCTCGGCGACGCCGCCGACCGCCGCCTCCGCGAGGCCGCCGGCCTCACCGGGGAGCTGAGCGGCGGCTGCTGCGGCCTGGCCGGCAACTTCGGCTTCGAGAAAGGGCACTTCGAGGTGTCGGCGGCCTGCGCGGAGGAGCAACTGCTGCCCGCCGTACGGCAGTCCCCGCCCGGCACGGTCGTCCTCGCGGACGGCTTCTCCTGCCGGACGCAACTGGAGCAGCTGGCGGGCGTACAGGGCCGGCATCTGGCGGAGGTACTGGCGGACGGACTCCTCACGTAACTGCCAGCTTTTCCCAGAGTATTCACAGTGCGCCTTTGCTCTTTTTGCTGTTTGCAGAGAGGGGGAGCGTGTAGGTTTCTCGACATCGGGAGCCGGACGCGGAAACCCGAAACGATGGAAGTAAACGAAAGTACAGCGCATCCCCCAAGGAGTCGGAATGAGCTTCAAGAAGCTTGCCCCGCTGACCGCGAAGCCCAAGTCGAAGCAGCTCCCGCCCCCGCCGAAGCCCAAGCCGAAGAAGAAGCTCAAGCCGCAGCCGCCGCTGCCCGGCCGGGACAACTGAGCCCACGGTTCACAGCTGAAAAGGGCCGATGGGGCACCGTCGGCCCTTTCTCTTTTCCTTCGGGAGGAATATCAAGAATTATCGGGAAGGGAATTCATGATGGATGAAGAGGGTGAAGAGTACGAGTACGAAACCCCCACCATTCCCGCCCGGACCGCCTTCCGCCGCTTCTGGCCGCTGGCCAGAGGTCTGCGGAAATGGCTGCTGATCGTCTGGGTGTGCACGATCCTCACCGCGCTCGCCGAGACCGAGGCGATCCTGCTCTTCGGTGAGCTCACCGACAACGCCCTGCGCCAGGGCTCGCTCGCCGCGTTCTGGGCGCCCGCCGCCAAGTGGCTGGGCGTCGCCGCGGCCGGCGCGGTCGTGGCCTACGCCGGCAACTCCCTGGCCGCCTGGGCGACCGAACGCTTCGTGATGCGGCTGCGTGAGCATGTCTTCGACCACGTACAGCAGTTGCCGCCGCACTTCTTCCAACGCCATCGCCAGGGCGACCTGTTGTCCCGCCTCACAAGCGATGTCGAGGCGATCGAGACGATGGTCGTGTCCGGGCTCGTCGGCGCCGCCTCCGCCGCCTTCTCCGCCCTCTTCTACGCGGCGGCCGCGTTCTGGCTGCGCTGGGACCTCGCCGTCGCCACCTTCGTCCTCGCCCCCCTCTTCTGGCTGGCCGCGCGCCGTTTCTCCGGCTCGATCAAGGACGTCTCCCGCGCGGGCCGGGTCGCCGACGGCGCGATCACCTCGGTGGTCGAGGAGTCCCTCGGCAACATCGTGCTCACCCAGGCCTACGACCGCCGCGACGCCGAACGCCGCCGGCTCGGCGAGGAGGCCCAGGCCTGGTTCCGCGCCTCCGTCCGCTCCACCCGTCTCAACGAGGCGTACGAGCAGCTCGTGCAGGTCATCGAGACGGTGTGTGTGCTCGCGGTGATCGGCATCGGCGCCTGGGAGATCTCCACCGGCCGGATGACCCTCGGCCAGCTCCTCGCGTTCGCCGCCTTCCTCGGCTACCTCTACCCGCCCGTGCGCGGCCTCGCCCAGCTCGGTCTGACGATCACCGCGGCGACGGCGGGCGCGGAACGCCTCATCGAGATCCTCGACGTCCGCCCGTCCGTCAGCGACCCCCGCCGCCCCGTGGAGACCGGCCGCCCGGACGGCGCCGTCGAGCTCAGGGACGTCTCCTTCAGCTACCCCGGCGCGGACCGTACGGCCCTGGAGGGGCTGACGTTCGCCGCGCACCCCGGCGAGCTGGTGATCGTCACCGGCCCGAGCGGCGCGGGCAAGTCCACCGTCTCGAAGCTCCTCCTCCGCTTCTACGACCCCGACGCGGGCGAGGTCCTCCTGGACGGCACCCCGGTCCGCGACCTGCCTCTCGCCCGGCTGCGTGAGTACGTCACCCTGCTCCCGCAGGAGACCCTCGTGCTGCACGACACCGTCCGCGCCAACATCGCCTGTGGCCGCCCCGGCGCCAGTGAGCATGCCGTCGAGGAGGCCGCGCGGGCCGCAGACGCGCACGAGTTCGTCATGGGCCTGCCGGACGGCTACGACACGAGGATCGACCCCGGTTCGGCCCGCCTCTCGGGCGGCCAGCTCCAGCGCCTCGCCATCGCCCGCGCGCTGCTGCGCGACGCGCCCGTCCTGGTGCTGGACGAGCCGACGACCGGTCTGGACGCGATGGCCGCCCGCCGGGTCGTCAAACCCCTGCGCCGCCTGATGGCCGGCCGCACCACCATCATGATCACCCACGATCTCAATCTCGCCCCCGACGCCGACCGCATCCTCGTCGTGGACGGGGGGCGGATCGTGGAGACCGGCCGCCACGAGGACCTCCTGGCGCGCGGCGGCGCGTACGCCCGCCTCCATCGCTCCCAGAACAGCGCGGTGACGGACACGGGCGAGCTGCGTATGCCGCTGTTCGTGGAACAGCCGGTACCGGCGGCGGTCGCGTACGACTACCCGTACGACCACGGCACCTACGACCACGGGCAGCCCGCGGCCCACTGGCCGCAGCCGGTGTACGCCCCCTACGACCCGTACGCCGCCCCGGCCCCGATCCCCACCGTCCTGCCCGACGGCCGCCCCCTGTTCCGCGACGAGGAGTACTGGACGCCCGGCATCTGAGACAGCGGTATAAGCGGTTTACGCACCTGACGTAGTCCATTACCGTGGACTCGCCAGTGCACCGCGATGAACACATGAGCCCTTGGACCGCCCGTGACCACCACGTCAGAAACCGCCACCGTCTCCGTCGGCACTCCCGGCCGCCGCCGAGGCTCCCTCGGCCCCGTGGGTCTCGTCCTCGCGGGCGGCATCTCGGTCCAGTTCGGCGGCGCGCTCGCGGTGACGCTGATGCCGAGGGCGGGCGCGCTGGGCGTCGTGGCGCTGCGGCTGGCGGTGGCGGCGGTGGTGCTGCTGGTGGTCTGCCGGCCCCGGCTGCGCGGTCACTCCCGCACCGACTGGGGCACGGTGGTCGTCTTCGGCGTCATCCTGGCCGCGATGAACGGCCTGTTCTACCAGTCCGTCGCCCGCATCCCGCTGGGTCTGGCGGTCACCCTCGAAGTCCTCGGCCCCCTCGCCCTCTCGGTCGTCGCCTCCCGCCGCGCGGTCAACCTGCTGTGGGCCGGTCTGGCCCTCGCCGGCGTCTTCCTGCTCGGCGGCGGCGAGGGCTTCGGCCACCTCGACCCGGTGGGCGTCGCGTTCGCCCTGAGCGCGGGCGCGATGTGGGCGGCGTACATCGTCTTCAGCGCCCGCACCGGCCGCCGCTTCCCGCAGGCCGACGGCCTGGCCCTGGCGATGGCGGTGGGCGCGCTGCTCTTCCTCCCGCTGGGCGTCGCCGAGTCGGGCATGAAACTCCTCGACCCGGTCACCCTGGGCCTCGGCGCCTCGGTCGCGCTCCTCTCCTCCGTCCTCCCCTACACCCTCGAACTCCTCGCCCTGCGCCGTCTGCCCGCCTCCACCTTCGCGATCCTGATGAGCCTGGAACCGGCGATCGCGTCCACGACGGGCTTCCTGGTCCTCGGCCAGACCCTGTCGCTGGTGGAGGCGGCGGCGATCGCCCTGGTCATCGGGGCGAGCATGGGCGCGGTGCGCAGCCATGTGAGGCGGGGGAAGCCGCCGGTCCCGGAGGCCTGACCCGTCAGGAGGGGGCGGGGGAGCGCCGGGCGGCGAGCACCTCGCCGATGCGGTCCAGGGCGAGGAAGAAGAGGGGCAGGCAGAGCAGCGGGACGCACACCATCAGCAGGACGGAGTGCGTCGGCCGGTCGGTGAAGATCATCCAGATGTCGAGGGCGAACATCGCGACCGCGACGGTCAGGGCGCCGAGGACCGCCCGGTTCCCCGCGGTGCGCCGACGCGCCCCGCGCAGGATGCGCTCCTCCGTCTCGGGCCGGGTCTCCCGACGCATCAGTCCGGCTCCTACGGCGGTGGCGCACAGGCCTTCGACCTCGGCGATCGGGTCGGCCAGCTGATGCTCGTCGATGTGGGGCAGGAGGACCCGTCGCCCGTCGGTGCCGTAGAGGTAGGCGGGCCAGCGCGAGGTGCCCCGCTTGGTGCCCTCGACCCGGATGTCGTAGACCTCGGACCAGGCCCAGGTGCGGGTGCGCAGCAGCCCTCGTACGGTGATCCCGGCGGCCGTGACGGACGTACGTGCCCGCCACTGCTCCAGCACCACCCGGCCACCGAGGCCCAGCCAGATCACCGGGGTCACGATGTCCCAGGGCGACGTCCCGGACAGCGTCGTCGCCTTCAGCGCGCTGACGACGACCAGTACCGCCGCGGCCACCAGGGTGAGGTGCGCCGCGGGCACCCCTCGCCGTCTGCGGTACTCCCGCTCGATCCCGTCGTCCACCGGAACTCCCCCGTTCGCAGGCCCCGCACGGCACCGGACGCGTGAGGGCGTGGGGATGGTACCGCCGGTGTCTGTGGCCGGATCTCGTGCCCTCTGCGGTCCCTCCGAGACGGCAAATTAAATGCAAGCACGCTTGCTTGTTTCTTGGGGCCCTGCCATGCTCCACCCCATGGCCGACCCGACGCCCGTGATCGACGACCTCTGTGCCGAAAGCGACGAACTCGATCTGATCGTCGTCGAGTTGGCGCCCGAGCAGTGGGCACTCCCGACCCCCGCCCCGGGCTGGAGCATCGCCCACCAGATCGCGCACCTCGCCTGGACCGACCACTCCTCGCTGCTCGCGGTGACGGACCAGCCCGCCTTCTCCCGGCAGATCGAGAAGGCGCTGGCCGAACCCGGGGACTTCGTGGACAACGGCGCGGAGGAAGGCGCGGGGAAGCCGCCCGCGCAACTCCTCGCGGACTGGCGGACCGGCCGCGCGGCCCTCGCCGACGCCCTGCACGCCGCCCCCGACGGCGCCCGTTTCCCCTGGTACGGCCCGCCCATGTCCACCGCCTCCATGGCCACCGCCCGCCTCATGGAGACCTGGGCCCACGGCCTGGACATCGCCGACGCGCTCGGCGTCGTCCGCACCCCCACCGACCGCATCCGGCACATCGTCCGGCTCGGCATCCGCACCCGCGACTTCGCCTTCGGCGTGCACGGACAGCCCGTGCCGTTCGAGGAGTTCCGCGTCGAACTCACCAGCCCGTCGGGCGAGTTGTGGGTGTACGGCCCCGAGGACGCCGACGACCGCGTCACCGGCCCCGCGCTCGACTTCTGCCTCCTCGTCACCCAGCGCGCCCACCGCGCCGACCTCGCCCTCACCGCCGTGGGCCCGGACGCGGACCGCTGGCTGGACGTCGCCCAGGCGTTCGCGGGCCCGCCCGGAAACGGCCGTGCGCCCAAGGGGGAGCCGGCATGACGCCGCCCCTGCGCATCGGCAACGCCTCCGGCTTCTACGGCGACCGTCTCGACGCGATGCGCGAGATGCTCACCGGCGGTGAACTCGACGTCCTCACCGGCGACTACCTCGCCGAGCTGACCATGCTCATCCTGGGCCGGGACCGGCTCAAGGACCCGTCGGCCGGCTACGCCCGCACCTTCCTGCGCCAGCTGGAGGAGTGCCTGAGCCTCGCCCACGACCGCCGGGTCCGGATCGTCACCAACGCCGGCGGCCTCAACCCGGCCGGACTCGCCGACGCCGTACGGAAGTTGGCGGACCGTCTCGGCATCCCCGTACGTGTCGCGCACGTCGAGGGCGACGACCTGACTTCCCGTCACCCCGGCAGCCTCACCGCGCACGCCTACCTCGGCGGCTTCGGCATCGCCGCCTGTCTGCGCGAGGGCGCGGACATCGTCGTCACCGGGCGGGTCACGGACGCGGCCCTGGTCACCGGGCCCGCCGCCGCCCACTTCGGCTGGGCGCCGGGGGAGTACGACCGGCTCGCGGGGGCCGTCGTCGCCGGGCACGTCCTGGAGTGCGGGACGCAGGCCACCGGCGGCAACTACGCGTTCTTCCGGGACGGGGACGTCCGCCACCCCGGCTTCCCCCTCGCCGAGCTGCACGAGGACGGCAGCTGCGTCATCACCAAGCACCCCGGCACCGGCGGCTTCGTCGACATCGGCACGGTCACCGCCCAACTCCTGTACGAGACCGGCCCGGCCCGGTACGCCGGTCCCGACGTCACCGCCCGCCTCGACACCGTACGGCTCACCCAGGACGGCCCCGACCGCGTCCGTGTCGACGGCGTCCGCGGCGAGGCCCCGCCGCCCACCCTCAAGGTCGGCCGCACCCGCGTCGGCGGCTTCCGCAACGAGGTCGTCTTCGTGCTCACCGGCCTCGACATCGAGGCCAAGGCGGCTCTCGTACAGGACCAGTTGGCGACGGCACTCGGCAAAGTCGCCGACGCCCGCTGGGAGCTGGTGCGCACCGACCGCTCCGACGCCGACACCGAGGAGACGGCGAGCGCCCTGCTCCGGCTCGTCGTACGCGACCCCGAACAAGCGGCTGTCGGGCGGGCGTTGAGCGGCGCGGCCGTGGAACTCGCCCTCGCGAGCTACCCCGGCTTCCATGTCCTCGCCCCACCCGGCAAGGGCTCCCCGTACGGCGTCTTCGAGGCCGCCCACGTCCCCCGGGGCGAGGTCGAGCACCTCGCCGTCCTCGACGACGGACGCCGGATCCCCGTGGCGCCGGGCGCCGACACCCTCGTACTCGACGGTGTGCCGCAGCCGCCGCTCCCCGAGCCCCCGCCGCCGGGGCCCACGCGGCGCGCCCCCCTCGGGCTCGTCGCCGGCGCCCGCAGCGGCGACAAGGGCGGGGACGCCAACGTCGGCGTCTGGGTACGCACGGACGAGGCATGGCGCTGGCTCGTCCACACCCTGACGGTCGACCGTTTCCGTGAACTGCTCCCGGAGACCGGCGGGTTGACGGTCACCCGGCACGTCCTGCCCCGGCTCCGCGCCCTGAACTTCGTCGTCGAGGGCATCCTCGGCGCCGGCGTCGCCGCCCAGCACCGCTTCGACCCGCAGGCCAAGGCGCTCGGCGAATGGCTGCGCTCCCGTCACCTGGACATTCCGGAGGACCTGCTGTGACCGTCCTGCCGTCGGCGCTGGACACGACCGGCCCCGACTACCGAGCCCACCGCGAGGCCATGCTCGCCAAGCTCGCCGACCTCGACACCGAGCACGCGAAGGCACTGGCGGGCGGCGGCGAGAAGTACGTCGCCCGGCACCGGGGGCGCGGCAAACTCCTCGCCCGCGAACGCGTCGAACTCCTCCTCGACCCGGACACACCGTTCCTGGAGCTGTCGCCGCTCGCCGCCTGGGGGAGCGGCTACGCGGTCGGCGCCTCCCTCGTCACCGGCATCGGGGTCGTCGAGGGCGTCGAGTGTCTGATCACGGCCAACGACCCCACCGTGCGCGGCGGCGCCAGCAACCCCTGGTCCCTGAAGAAGGCCCTGCGCGCCGACGACATCGCCCTCGCCAACCGGCTGCCCCTGATCAGCCTGGTGGAGTCCGGGGGCGCCGACCTGCCGTCCCAGAAGGAGATCTTCATCCCCGGAGGCGCCATCTTCCGGGACCTGACACGTCTCTCCGCGGCCGGGATCCCGACCGTCGCGGTCGTCTTCGGGAACTCCACGGCCGGCGGCGCCTACATCCCCGGTATGTCCGACCACGTGATCATGGTCAAGGAACGGGCGAAGGTGTTCCTCGGCGGGCCGCCGCTGGTGAAGATGGCCACCGGCGAGGAGAGCGACGACGAGTCGCTCGGCGGCGCGGAGATGCACGCGCGCGTGTCGGGTCTCGCCGACTACTTCGCCGTCGACGAGCGGGACGCCCTGCGCCAGGCACGACGGGTGGTCGCCCGGCTCAACCACCACAAGGCGTACGACGATCCAGGACCGGCCGAGCCGCCGAAATATCCGGCCGAGGAACTGCTGGGCATCGTCCCCGGCGATCTCAAGATCCCCTTCGACCCGCGCGAGGTCATCGCCCGGATCGTCGACGGCTCCGACTTCGACGAGTTCAAACCGCTCTACGGCAGCAGCCTGGCGACGGGGTGGGCCTCCCTGCACGGCTATCCGGTCGGCATCCTGGCGAACGCCCAGGGCGTGCTCTTCAGCGCCGAGTCACAGAAGGCCGCCCAGTTCATCCAGCTCGCCAACCAGCGGAACATCCCACTCCTCTTCCTGCACAACACCACCGGCTACATGGTCGGCAAGGAGTACGAGCAGGGCGGCATCATCAAGCACGGCGCGATGATGATCAACGCGGTCTCGAACTCCAGGGTGCCGCACCTGTCGGTGCTGATGGGCGCCTCGTACGGCGCCGGCCACTACGGCATGTGCGGGCGCGCCTACGACCCGCGCTTCCTCTTCGCCTGGCCCAGCGCCAAGTCGGCCGTCATGGGCCCGCAGCAGCTCGCGGGCGTCCTGTCGATCGTCGCCCGCCAGTCGGCACTCGCGAAGGGGCAGCCCTACGACGAGGACGGCGACGCCGCCCTGCGCGCCATGGTGGAGCAGCAGATCGAGTCCGAGTCCCTGCCGATGTTCCTGTCCGGGCGGCTGTACGACGACGGCGTCATCGACCCGCGCGACACCCGCACGGTGCTGGGGTTGTGCCTGTCCGCGATCCACACCGCGCCGTACGAGGGTGCGCGCGGCGGCTTCGGCGTCTTCCGGATGTGAGGGACATGATTACGTCAGTTCTGGTGGCGAACCGCGGCGAGATCGCCTGCCGTGTCTTCCGCACCTGCCGTGAGTGGGGAATCCGGACGGTCGCGGTGCACTCGGACGCCGACGAGAACGCGCTCCACGCGCGCGTGGCCGACACGGCGGTACGACTGCCCGGCGCGGCCCCCGCGGACACCTATCTGCGCGCCGACCTGATCGTGAAGGCGGCCGTCGCGGCGGGCGCGGACGCCGTCCACCCCGGCTACGGCTTCCTCTCCGAGAACGCCGGCTTCGCGCGCGCCGTCCTGGACGCGGGTCTGGTCTGGATCGGCCCGCCGCCCGAGGCGATCGAGGCGATGGCGTCCAAGACGCGCGCGAAGGAGCTGATGGGCCTGGCGCCGCTGTCGGATGTGGGCGAGTCCGACCTTCCGGTGCTGGTGAAGGCGGCGGCGGGCGGCGGAGGCCGCGGGATGCGCGTCGTACGCCGCCTGGAGGAGCTGGACGCCGCCCTGGAGAGCGCCCGCGCGGAGGCCGCGAGCGCCTTCGGCGACGGCGAGGTGTTCGTCGAGCCGTACGTCGAGAACGGACGGCACGTCGAGGTCCAGATCCTCGCCGACACCCATGGCACGGTGTGGGCGCTGGGCACCCGTGACTGCTCCCTCCAGCGCCGCCACCAGAAGGTGATCGAGGAGGCCCCGGCGCCCGGGCTCTCCGCGTCGCTGGAGGAGGAGCTGAAGGGGCTGGCCGTACGCGCCGCGCGCGCCGTCTCGTACGTCGGCGCGGGCACGGTCGAGTTCCTGGTGGCGGGCGAGAAGGCCCACTTCCTGGAGATGAACACCCGCCTCCAGGTCGAACACCCCGTCACGGAGGCGGTCTTCGGCCTGGACCTGGTGGCCGAACAGATACGCGTCGCGGAGGGCGCCGCGCTCGCCGCCGAGCCGCCACACGCGCGTGGCCACGCGATCGAGGCCCGCCTCTACGCCGAGGACCCGGCGACCGACTGGACCCCGCAGACCGGCACCCTGCACCGCCTGGCCGTCCCGGACGGCGTCCGCCTGGACACCGGCTACGAGGACGGCGACGAGATCGGCGTCCACTACGACCCCATGCTCGCCAAGGTCGCCGCCCACGCTCCCACGCGCGCGGAGGCGCTGCGCAGGCTGGCCGGAGCCCTGGAGCGGGCCACGGTCCACGGCCCGACCACCAACCGCGACCTCCTGGTCCGCTCCCTGCGGCACGAGGAGTTCACCTCCGCCCGCATGGACACCGGCTTCTACGACCGCCACCTGCCCGAACTGACCCTGCCGACGGTCGATCCCCATGTCCCGCTGGCGGCGGCCCTCGCGGACAGCGCGGGCTCCCGATGGGGCGCCTGGCGCAACCTGCCCTCCCAGCAGCAGACGAAGCGGTACGCGGTGGGCGCCGAGGAGACCGAGGTCCGCTACTCGCACACCCGGACCGGCCTCATGGCCGAGGGCGTCCAGGTCGTGCACGCGGACCCCGCCCTGGTCGTCCTGGAGATCGACGGCGTACGGCGCCGCTTCGAGGTCGCCCGCTACGGCGACCGCGTCCACGTCAACGCCACCACTCTCACGGCCCTGCCCCGCTTCCCCACCCCGGAGACCCAGCACGCCCCCGGCTCCCTGCTGGCCCCGATGCCGGGAACGGTCGTCAAGCTCGCGGAGGGTCTCATCACCGGATCGAGTGTCGAGGCGGGAGAACCGCTGGTGTGGCTCGAAGCGATGAAGATGCAACACGTCATTTCGGCACCGACGAGGGGGACGCTCACGGCACTACCGGTGACGACAGGACAACAGGTACAGGTCGGCACTCTGCTGGCGGTAGTGCAAGAAACCTAGGGGCGCGGGGCTGCATCGATATGCGGCTCCGCCGCGTGAGCGCGACCAGCCACACACAACCCGCACCCGAAGGAGCACAGTGACCACCCTCATCGAACCCGACGAGCACAAGGCCCTCCGCGAGGCAGTCGCCTCCTTCGCCAAGAGCCACACCGCCCCCGAAACCCTCTGGCAGGAAGCCGCCAAGCTCGGCTACATCGGCGTCAACCTGCCGGAGGCATACGGCGGAGGCGGCGGCGGCATCACAGAACTCTGCCTGGTCCTCGAAGAGATGGGCGCCGCAGGCAACCCCCTCCTGATGATGATCGTCTCCCCGGCGATCTGCGGCACGGTGATCGCCCGCTTCGGCACGGAGGCCCAGAAACAGGAATGGCTCCCGGCGCTCGCGGACGGCTCCCGCCTCATGGCCTTCGGCATCACCGAGCCCGACGCCGGCTCCAACAGCCACCGCATCACCACCACGGCCCGCCGTGACGGCACCGACTGGCTCCTCACCGGCCGCAAGGTCTTCGTCTCCGGCGTCGACATCGCGGACGCGACCCTCATCGTCGGTCGCACAGAAGACGCCCGCACCGGCCGCCTCAAGCCCTCCCTCTTCATCGTCCCGCGCGACGCCCCCGGCTTCACCCACCGCAGGATCGACATGGAACTGCATTCTGTGGAGAAGCAGTTCGAGCTGGTCCTGGACGATGTCCGGCTCCCGGCGGAGGCGCTCGTCGGAGACGAGGACGCCGGGCTGCTCCAGCTGTTCGCCGGCCTGAACCCCGAGCGGATCATGACGGCCGCGTTCGCGATAGGCATGGGCCGCCACGCCCTGGCGAAGGCGGTCGAGTACGCGCGCGACCGCACCGTCTGGAACACCCCGATCGGCGCCCACCAGGCCATCGCCCACCCCCTCGCCCAGGCGCACATCGAGCTGGAACTGGCCCGCCTGATGATGCAGAAGGCGGCCCACCTGTACGACACGGGGGACGACACGGGCGCGGGCGAGGCCGCCAACATGGCGAAGTATGCGGCGGGGGAGGCCTGTGTGCGGGCGGTCGACCAGGCGGTGCAGACTCTCGGGGGTAACGGCCTCACGAGCGAGTTCGGGATCGCCAGGCTGATCACGGCCTCGCGCGTGGCCCGTATCGCCCCGGTGAGCCGGGAGATGATTCTCAACTACGTCTCCCACCAGACCCTGGGCCTGCCCAAGTCGTACTGAACCGCCTTGGAGGAACCGTGTTCCGCAGCGAGTACGCAGACGTCCCGCCCGTAGAACTCCCCATCCACGAGGCGGTGCTGGGCCGTGCCTCCGAGTTCGGCGACACGCCCGCGCTGATCGACGGCGCGGACGGCACGGTCCTCACCTACGAACAGCTCGACCGCTTCCACCGGCGGGTGGCCGCCGCCCTCGCCGAGGCCGGGGTCGGCAAAGGCGACGTGCTCGCCCTGCACAGCCCGAACACGGTCGCGTTCCCGATCGCGTTCTACGCCGCCACGCGCGCGGGCGCCTCCGTCACCACCGTGCACCCGCTCGCCACGGCCGAGGAGTTCGCCAAGCAGCTCGACGACAGTGGCGCCCGCTGGATCGTCACCGTCTCGCCGTTCCTGCAGACGGCCCGCCGGGCCGCCGAACTCGCCGGCGGCATCGCGGAGATCTTCGTCTGCGACAGCGCGCCCGGGCACCGCTCGCTGATCGACATGCTGGCCTCGGCCGCCCCCGAGCCGAGCGTCGACATCGACCCGGTCGAGGACGTGGCGGCCCTGCCGTACTCCTCCGGTACCACCGGCACTCCCAAGGGCGTGATGCTCACGCACCGGCAGATCGCCACCAACCTCGCCCAGCTGGCGCCGACGATCCCGATGGGCCCCGGTGACCGCATCCTCGCGGTGCTCCCCTTCTTCCACATCTATGGCCTCACGGCCCTGATGAACGCGCCGCTGCGCCAGGGCGCCACGGTCGTCGTCCTGCCCCGCTTCGACCTGGAGACCTATCTCGCGGCCATCCAGACCCACCGCATCACCGCCCTGTACGTCGCCCCGCCGATCGTCCTCGCCCTGGCCAAGCACCCGGCGGTCGCCCAGTACGACCTGTCGTCCGTGCGGTACGTCATCAGCGCTGCCGCACCCCTGGACGCCGGCCTCGCCGCCGCCTGCGCCGAGCGTCTGAACCTGCCGCCGCTCGGCCAGGCGTACGGCATGACGGAACTGTCCCCGGGCACCCACGTCGTCCCCCTGGAAGCCATGCGCGAGGCCCCGCCCGGGACGGTCGGCAAGCTCATCGCGGGCACCGAGATGCGGATCGTGTCCCTCGACGACCCCGACCAGGACCTCGGCGTCGGCGGGACCGGCGAGATACTCATCCGGGGACCGCAGGTCATGAAGGGCTACCGGGGCCGCCCCGACGCCACCGCCGCCATGATCGACACCGACGGCTGGCTGCACACCGGCGACATAGGGCGGGTCGAGGAGGGCGGCTGGCTGTTCGTCGTCGACCGCGTCAAGGAACTCATCAAGTACAAGGGCTTCCAGGTGGCCCCCGCCGAACTGGAGGCCCTGCTGCTCACCCACCCCGCCATCGCGGACGCGGCCGTCATCGGCGCCTACAACGACGACGGCAACGAGGTGCCGCACGCCTTCGTGGTCCGCCGCCCCACCGCCCCGGATCTCGCCGAGGGAGAGGTCGCCATGTACGTCGCCGAACGGGTCGCCCCGTACAAGCGGATCCGCCAGGTCACCTTCATCGACGCGGTACCGCGCGCCGCTTCGGGGAAGATCCTGCGCCGGCAGCTGAGGGAGGCGGAGACCCCGTGACGACGGCACTCATCGGCCGCACGCGCGCGAGGGGCATCGAGACGCTCAGCCTCGATTCCCCCGCCACCCGCAACGCCCTCACCTCGGCCCTCGTCGCCGGCCTCGCCGACGCGCTCGCCGACTGCGGGAAGGACCCCGACGTCCGCGCGGTCGTCCTCACCCACACCGGGGGCACCTTCTGCGCGGGCGCCGACCTGCGCGACCCGCCCGCCCCCGACGCCTACGTGGCCCTGCTGCGGCAGATCGTGGAACTGCCCAAGCCGGTGGTGGCCCGGGTCGACGGCCATGTCCGTGCGGGCGGTCTCGGTCTGCTGGCCGCCTGCGACATCACGACGGCGTCGACACCGTCCACCTTCGCCTTCACGGAGGTGCGCATAGGAGTCGCCCCGGCGGTGATCTCACTCCCCCTCCTCCCGCGCACCGACCCCCGCGCCCTCGCCCGCTACTACCTCACCGGCGAGCGCTTCGACGCCGGCGAGGCGGCCAGGATCGGCCTGCTGACGACGGCGGGCGACGACCTGGACGTCGTACTCGCACCCGTCCTCGACGGGCTGCGACGGTCCGCGCCGCAGGGCCTGGCGGAGACGAAACGGCTGCTCACGGCCAGGGTGCTGGAGGCCTTCGACCGGGACGCGGCGGACCTCACCGCGCTCTCGGCCCGGCTGTTCGCCACCCCGCAGGCCCACGAGGGGATGACGGCCTTCCTGGAACGGCGGGACCCGGCATGGGCACGGTGAGCGCGGTCGACCGCGCCGATCGCGTTCCCGACCGCAGCCCCAAGCAGGACCGCAGCCGGGCCACCCGGCAGCGGCTCCTGGAGGCCGCCGTGGCCTGTCTCGCCGAGCACGGCTGGGCGGGCTCCACGGTCTCCGTCGTCGCCGAACGGGCCGGTGTCTCCCGGGGCGCCGCCCAGCACCACTTCCCCACCCGCGAGGACCTCTTCACCGCGGCCGTCGAGTACGTCGCCGAGGAACGCTCGACCGCGCTGCGCACCCTCTTCCCCGAGGGCGGCGCCGACCGCGAGGCGGTCGTCGCCGCCCTCGTCGACCTCTACACCGGCCCCCTCTTCCGCGCCGCCCTCCATCTGTGGGTGGCCGCCTCCAACGAGGACCAGCTACGCCCCCGCGTCACCGAACTGGAGGCCCGCGTCGGCCGCGAGACCCACCGCATAGCCGTCGACCTGCTCGGCGCCGACGAGTCCCGCCCCGGCGTCCGCGAAACCGTCCAGGGCCTCCTCGACATGGCCCGCGGCCTGGGCCTCGCCAACCTCCTCACGGACGACGGGGGGCGCCGCGAGCGGGTGGTGGCACAGTGGGCGGGGCTTTTGGAAGGAGCACTGGACTGATGGAGGACCGATGGGTGACTGCTTCCAGGTGATCGTGGACCTCGACGTCAGCGAGGCCGACGCGCCCCGGCTCGCGGGGCGGCTGATCGAGCGGCTCGTGGCCGGGGGAGTCGTCCTGGCCGAACGGAACGACTCCATGGCGCTGGGCGGACATCCCGCCGGCCCGGACTGGCACCGCGCCGTGGCCGACGACTGGGACTGGCAGCCGTCGGACGGACTCGCCGTGCACACCGGACGCGGCGTCTTCCACAGCGGCGCCGACGTACCGGAGCACGCCGTCTGCCCGCGCTGCGGAGCCCGCACCCCGCTGGACGCCGAGGGCTGGGCGCGTGTCAGCGCGGCGATCTCCGCCTGGAGCGAGACGGGTACGGCCGATCTCCCCTGCCCCGCCTGCGCCGCCCCCACCCCCCTGCCGGACTGGGCCTGGGACGATGCGCCCTTCGCCTTCGGTCACCTCGGCCTGAGATTCTGGAACTGGCCCGACCTCACCGAGGAGTTCCGGGCCCACCTGGCCGACCTCCTGGACGGCCACCGCACGGCATACCTCTGGGGCAAGCTGTGACCGCCCGGTCCACCCGGTCCGCCCGGGTTTTCAGGGACTGAGCCGCTCCACGCGCCAGCTGCCGTCGGGCTCCGCCATATACCGCAGCCGGTCGTGGAGCCGGTTCTCACGGCCCTGCCAGAACTCCACGGACTCCGGCGCGACACGGAAACCGCCCCAGTGCGGCGGCACCGGCACCTGCTCGCCCTCCGGGTAGCGCGCCGCCAGATCGGCGTACGCGGTGTCCAGATCGGCGCGCGAGGCGACGACCGACGACTGCGCGGAGGCCCAGGCACCCAGCTGGGAGCCGTGCGGCCGGGTCCGGAAGTACGCGGCCGTCTCGTCCCGCCCGGTGCGCCGCGCCACACCCCGCACGATCACCTGGCGGGCCATCGGATGCCACGGGAACAGCAGCGAGACATACGGGTTGCGCGCGAGATCGCGGGCCTTGCGGGAGTCGTAGTTGGTGTAGAAGACGAAGCCCTGCTCGTCGAACTGCTTCAGCAGCACCGTGCGCGAGCTGGGCCGCCCCTCGGCGTCGGCCGTACTGACCACCATGGCGTTCGGCTCGAACAGATGCGCCTCGGTCGCCGCCTGCCCGAACCACCGTGCGAACTGCTCCACGGGGGTACCGGCCAACTCCTCCTCGGCGAGACCGTCCGCCCGGTACTGCTTGCGCATGGCGGCGGGATCGGGGCCGGGCCCGGAGTGTGCGGCGTCTGCGTCGGTCACATGGTCATCCTGCCGTACGTGCCGCTCCCACGGAGCAGATGGCACTCAGTGCCGCAACCACTCCCCAAAGGTGGCACTCAGAGATAGGCTGACGCGTGAGCACCGGCCGCACGGGGCATCAACCGGGCACCACCGGGGTGACCGTCCACGACCGCGAGTCCTCAGGAACGCGGATCCGCCGGCGACATCCGTCACACACTTCACGAGGAGCCGCCTCATGTCCGACTTCGTACCCGGACTCGAAGGAGTCGTCGCGTTCGAGACGGAGATCGCAGAACCGGACAAGGAGGGCGGTGCCCTGCGATACCGGGGCGTCGACATCGAGGACCTGGTCGGCCATGTCTCGTTCGGCAACGTCTGGGGCCTGCTCGTCGACGGCGCCTTCAACCCCGGCCTGCCGGCCGCCGAGCCGTTCCCGATCCCCGTCCATTCCGGTGACATCCGCGTCGACGTGCAGTCCGCGCTCGCCATGCTCGCGCCCGTCTGGGGCCTCAAACCCCTCCTCGACATCGACGCCGAACAGGCCCGCGACGACCTCGCCCGCGCCGCCGTCATGGCGCTGTCCTACGTCGCCCAGTCCGCGCGCGGCCAGGGCCGCCCGATGGTCCCGCAGAGCGAGATCGACAAGGCGCAGTCCGTCGTCGAACGCTTCATGATCCGCTGGCGCGGCGAGCCCGACCCCAAGCACGTGGCGGCCGTCGACGCCTACTGGACCAGCGCCGCCGAACACGGCATGAACGCGTCCACCTTCACGGCCCGTGTCATCGCCTCCACCGGCGCGGACGTGGCGGCGGCGCTCTCCGGTGCCGTGGGAGCCATGTCCGGCCCGCTGCACGGCGGCGCCCCCTCCCGCGTCCTCGGCATGATCGAGGAGATCGAGCGCACCGGGGACGCCGAGGCGTACGTCAAGCAGGCCCTCGACAAGGGCGAGCGCCTGATGGGCTTCGGCCACCGCGTCTACCGCGCCGAGGACCCCCGCGCCCGCGTCCTGCGCCGTACCGCCCGCGAGCTGGGCGCGCCCCGCTTCGAGGTCGCCGAGGCCCTGGAGAAGGCCGCCCTCGCCGAACTGCACGCCCGCCGCCCGGACCGCGTCCTGGCCACGAACGTCGAGTTCTGGGCGGCCATCGTCCTCGACTTCGCCGAGGTCCCGGCGCACATGTTCACGTCCATGTTCACCTGCGCCCGCACCGCCGGCTGGTCGGCGCACATCCTGGAGCAGAAGCGCACCGGCCGCCTGGTCCGCCCCTCGGCCCGCTACACCGGCCCTGGCACCCGAGGCCCCCAGTCGATCGAGGGCTACGCCGACATCGCCCACTGAGTCCCGGCAGTCGCCGCGGTCGCGCGCCGAAAACGCAGACGACCCGCGAGCCTGGGCCCTCCCAGGGGGAGGGGCCGGCCGGACGTACCGGCGGCTCGCGGGTCGGGTGACTGCGTTGAACTGGCCGGCTGCGCGTGTCAGGCACACGCTGGTCCGGCGTCGAACGGAGTCTGACGACGGGCCGCTAGCCCGCAGTCACCTCACGCGTCCGGGTTTCACTCATGAACCGGATCACCTCCTCTCACCGTGTAACAGGCACCCTAAGAACCCCCGGACCGCCAATCAACTCTTTTTTCCGACGGCGGGACGACGGGACGACGCGGCGGCGGAATGGGGCGACCTGAGGCTCTTGCCCGGGCCTGTGGGGCGCGGCGGTACAACGATTGCCATGCAATCTTGCGGGAACCATATGTGGGCTGCGTCACGTTCCAGTTGAATGAGGGCAAGTGAGCGAACCTGCAGGGGGTCCAGGTGAGTGCTTCCCGGCGTAGTGGGACCACCGACGAGCTGGGGCCGGACGAGCCCGAGCAGCCGGACGGCGGTCCCGACGGTCCTGGCGGGCCCGACGGCGCGGACCTGCTGGCCGCGCTGCTCGACGGCATGGACGCGGCGCTGTGCGCCTTCGACGCGGACGGCGTCGTCACCCATTGGAACCGTGAGGCCGAGCGCATCCTCGGATGGAGCGCGGCGGAAGCGGTGGGGCGACAGGGCTTCGCCGGGTGGGCCGTGCGCGAGGCGGACGCCGAGGAGGTGGAGAGCCGCCTCATGGCGGCCATGCACGCCGCCGGGCGTCAGGTGCACGAGTTCGCGCTGCTGACCAAGGACGGCGGGCGGGTGCTCGTACGGACCCAGTCCGCCGCCGTGCGGGGGCCCGACGGCAAGCCCGCGGGCCTGTACTGCGCCTTCAGCGAGGTGCACGCGCAGATCGACCTCGAGCGGTCCATCGCGCTCAGCGAGGCCCTGTTCGACGACGCGTCGTGGGGGGTCGTCCTCGTCGACGCCGATCTGCGGCCCGCCGTGGTCAACGCGCACGCCGCCCGCGCGCTCGGGACGGGGCGTACGGCCGTCCTGGGGCGCCCGTTGGGGGAACTGCTCACCCGGGGCGTGGAGGAGCTGGAGAACGCGCTGACGCACGTTCTCGCCGAGGGCGCTCCGCCGGCCCCCGCCGAGGTGTGGGTCGGGGTGCGCACCCCGGAGGGCGAGAAGCGGCGCTGCTGGCGCAGCGGCTTCCTGCGGCTGGCCTCGCCGCTCGCCGAGGAGCCGGTGCCGCTCGGTGTCGGCTGGCTCTTCCAGGACGTCACGGAGGCCAAGCAGGGCGAGCAGGAGGCGGCCCTGCTGCGCTTCCGCACCAACCAGCTGCACCGGGCGGCCCGCGCGGCGGCCGAGTGCGAGGACCCCGCGGAGGCGGCCACCGTCCACCTCGACTTCGCGCTCGCCGGGTTCGCCGACCACGCCCTGATCGACCGCGTCGCGGGCGGGCCGACGGCCGACGGGGACCCCGCGGCCCCTCCGATGCGGCTGGTGCGGGTCGCGGCCACCCCGTCCGGCGGGCCGGGGCCCAGCGCGCTCACCGGACACGCCGGTCTGCCCGTCCGGTACGCGGAGAGCCATCCGGCGCTCCAGTGCGTCGCCCGGGCCGGTTCGGTACGGGCCGCCGCCGGGGCCGTGGCGCCGGAGGAGGCCAGGGAGTGGGCGCGGGCGCGCAAGTGGCCCGAGGACACCGTGCACGCCCTGTGCGCGGTCCTGCGCAGCCGTGGCCGCACGCTGGGCGTGGTGACCTTCCTGCGCGGCGCGGGCCGTACCCCCTTCGAACGCTCCGACGCGACCTACGCCGAGGACGTCGCCGTCCGTATGGCGGCGGCCCTCGACCTGGCCGACCTGGTCGAGCTGGCGGACGGGTAGGGGATCCGGTCAGTGCCGGTAGAAGATCCGGTCGCCGTACTCCTCCATCACGCGGCCGTTCCAGTCGTGGCCGCCGTCCACGTTGCCCGAGCGCAGGAGCGGGGGCTCGATGCCGCGGTCGGCGAGGGAGCCGGCGGCGGTGGCCATGACGGCCTGGAGGAGCGCCGAGGTGACGACCGTGGAGGCGGGCGCGAACGGCGCCGGGACGGCGTCCAGGGTGAGCTCGGCGTCGCCGACCGCGATCTTCGAGTCCAGTACGACGTCGCAGTGGTCCTTGAGGAACGTCCCCGAGGCGTGCCGGGACTTCGTCTGCGCGGCGTACGCCACCGAGGTCACGCCGATGACCTTCATGCCCAGGGCGCGGGCGTTCAGGGCCATCTCCACGGGCAGGGCGTTGCGGCCGGACAGCGAGATGATCACCAGGGCGTCGCCCGCGCGGGCCGGCGAGGTGTCCAGGACGGCGCCCGCGAGGCCCTCCACGCGCTCCAGGGCGGAGCCGAGCGTGGCGGGTACGACGTCGACGCCCACGACGCCCGGCACCGCGAGCAGATTCATCAGGGCGAGCCCGCCCGCGCGGTAGACGACGTCCTGGGCGGCGAGCGACGAGTGCCCGGCACCGAAGGCGAAGAGCCGGCCGCCGTCCGCCACGGTGTCGGCGAGGAGCGAACCGGCGGCCTCGACCGCCTCGGCCTCTTCGTCGCCGACCCGCCGCAGCAGCTCGATGGCGGCATCGAAGAACCGCGCGGCGAGCGTGCGATCGCCGGAGCCGCCGGTGGCACTGCGGTCGCTCATCCGAGAAGCCCCTTCGCCGTGATCGGTGTGTGTCCACGTCCGTGTCGCGGATCACCGTGCGGTCTGGACCAGTGCGCTGTCAATACGCCTGCCGGTCGGCCGTCGCATCGCCCCGCGCACCGGCGTAACGTCCTCGTTTCAACGGCGCGGCACGCTTGTCAGTGGTATCCGGCAGAATTGAGGCCAGGGCCAGCGCACGCGCCGGAAAGCCGTCGAGCCTTCGGCAGATCTCATCAAGGGGCACGAATGTCCGGACTGATCGACACCACGGAGATGTATCTCCGCACCATCCTCGAGCTGGAGGAGGAAGGTGTGGTCCCCATGCGCGCCCGGATCGCCGAGCGGCTCGACCAGAGCGGGCCGACGGTCAGCCAGACGGTGGCGCGCATGGAGCGCGACGGCCTGGTCTCCGTGGCCAGCGACCGGCACCTGGAGCTCACGGACGAGGGCCGCCGGCTGGCCACGCGCGTGATGCGCAAGCACCGTCTCGCCGAGTGTCTCCTCGTCGACGTGATCGGCCTGGAGTGGGAGCAGGTCCACGCCGAGGCGTGCCGCTGGGAGCACGTGATGAGCGAGGCGGTGGAGCGCCGCGTCCTGGAGCTGCTGCGGCACCCCACCGAGTCGCCGTACGGCAATCCGATCCCGGGTCTCGAGGAGCTGGGCGAGAAGGACGGCGCCGATCCGTTCCTGGACGAGGGCATGGTCTCGCTGGCCGACCTCGACCCGGGCCTGGAGGGCAAGACGGTCGTCGTACGCAGGATCGGCGAGCCGATCCAGACGGACGCGCAGCTGATGTACACGCTGCGCCGCGCGGGCGTGCAGCCCGGTTCGGTGGTGAGCGTGACGGAGTCGGCGGGCGGGGTGCTGGTCGGCAGCGGCGGCGAGGCGGCCGAGCTGGAGGCGGACGTCGCGTCCCATGTGTTCGTCGCCAAGCGCTGAGCGATGCCACCCGCTCGCCGGCGTTTGTTGAAATGCTGAGCGATGTTCAACTCCTGGGGCTGCTGGGGCAGTTGAGGCGCTCCGGCGATGTCGTCGAATCGCAGATTCCCTGTGCCGAATGGCAGCGCGCACGGGCTTCCCGTGCCACGCTGTCGCGTGAGGCATATGACCTGAGGGGGGCGGGGATGGTGTGCCGCGGACGCCGCAGACAAGGAGAGGGCCCCGGTGCCGTACGGCACCGGGGCCTGTCCTCCCCTGTTTCGACCTGGAGCCCCGAGCTCTCAAGGTCGTTCCCCTCGGACCGGTTTCCCCGAGCGGTCCGCCTCCCGCTGAAGATCTCCCCTCGACAGCGGCGATCATTCCTCGAACGGGGTCACTCGAACGAGGGGTGTTGCTTGCGGAGAGTGCCTATCTCGAAAGGGTATTCGATAGCCTGCGTGTGATTCGACGTCTGAAGGCAGCACAACGGGTACGAGGGTCAGGGGGGTGCCAGAACTGTGGCGCGACGCATCGACGTGACCGGGGCGGGGGGCGTACGCCTGGCGGCATGGGAGTTCGGGGACCCGCCCAAGGGCGACCCGGCCGACAGCGGGGCGCACGCGATGATCCCGGCGCAGTCCACGGGATCCCGGGGAGGGCAGGAAGCCACGGCCGAGGCCGGGCTGTCCTCCGGCGTCCTGTTACTGCACGGCCTGATGGGCCGCGCCTCGCACTGGGCGTCCACCGCCCGCTGGCTCTCCGAGCGGCACCGCGCCATCGCCCTCGACCAGCGCGGCCACGGCCAGAGCGAGAAGCCCCCCGAGGCCGCCTTCACCCGCGAGGCCTACGTCGAGGACGCGGAGGCCGCCCTCGAACAGCTCGGCCTCGCCCCGGCGGTCCTCATCGGACACGCCATGGGCGCGCTGACCGCCTGGCAGCTCGCCGCGAAACGCCCCGACCTGGTGCGCGGGGTGGTCATCTGCGACATGCGCGCCTCCGCCCTCGGGGGAGCCACACAGCGCGAGTGGGCCGACTGGTTCAAGTCCTGGCCCCTCCCCTTCGCCACACTGGCCGACGTCCGCAGGTTCTTCGGCGAGGACGACCCCTGGGTGGAGCGTCCGAACCCCTCCCGCGGCGAGTTCTACGCCGAGGTGATGCACGAGTCGTCCGACGGCTGGCGGCCCGTCTTCGAGCCCGAGCAGATGCTGAAGTCCCGCGAGACCTGGGTCCACGACGCGCACTGGGAGGAGCTGACCCAGGTCCGCTGCCCCGCGCTGGTCGTACGCGGCCTGGACGGCGAGCTGGGGCGGGCGGAGGCACAGGAGATGGTGCGGGTGCTGCCGTCCGGGGAGTACGCGGAGGTGGCCGACGCGGGGCACCTGGTGCACTACGACCAGCCGGAGGCCTGGCGGGCGGCCATCGAGCCGTTCCTGGAAGCCGCGCTCGCCACACCACAGAGCCCGTAGAGCCCCCACGAGCCCACAGGGTTCAGCCCTTGCTCACCGCCATCAGGATCTCCGGCAGCCGGTCCGCCGTACGCGGTGCCGCCAGGCGCAGGCCCAGCAGGGTGATCGCCGTCCCGTACGCCGCGCCCGCCGGCAGCAGCACCCAGGTCCACGCGTCGCCGCCCGCGCTCACGTTCAGCCAGATCGTGGCCGCGATGACGGGCGCGCACAGCAGGGCCGCCGCGACCATCCCGCCGAAGACGGCGATCCAGGCGAGCCCGGTCTGCCCCGGGGCGACGTTCTTGTAGCCCTCCTGGGGGATCGAGTAGGGGAAGCGGGCCGACGTCCAGGCGCCGGTCGCCAGCATCGCGCCGAGCAGGGCGAGCGACAGCCCCAGCGCCTCGGGCAGCTTGGGCCAGTCCCCGAGCAGCGCGGTCGTCACCACGGTGACCAGCGTCGCGTACGGCAGGGTGATCACCAGCAGGGCGAGGGCACGCGCGCGTAGTTCGACGTACGCGTCCCGGGCGGACGAGATCGTCGACGCGACCATCCAGAACGCGGAGGTGTCCTGGCCGAACTGGTTGTACATCTGGATGCCGAGCATCCCGGCGGCGAAGCAGGCGAAGTAGATCGAGCCGGTGCCCTGGAGCGCGTTGAACACGGGCACGATCAGCCCGATCGCCAGGGACGTCACCCAGGCCGCCTTCGTCTTCGGGTCGCGCCAGACATAACGCAGGCTGCGCTCCATCACGGTGCCGGTCCGTCCGCCCGGCAGCAGCCGCGCCAGACCGGCCGCGCTCCCCTTCTCCCGCGCGGCCGGCTCCGCGCCGTACAGGGTGGAGGCGTCCGGCGAGGTCATCAGCCGCGTCAGGCTCCGCGTCCACATCGCGACCAGCAGCGCCAGCACCCCGGCACTGACGGCCAGTTGGGCCACCGCCGTGCCGTACGCGCCCTCGCTCACCGAGTCCACCGCACCCACCGCGGAGGCGGGCGGCAGCCAGCGCAGCACGTCGGCCACCGGATCGAGTTCGCCGAGCCCGGACACGCCGAGGCGCTGCGCACCGAAGTTGACGACCTGCGCGCCCACCGCGATGACCAGCCCGCTCAGCACCGCCAGATCGCGCCCCCTGCGGCTGGTCAGCAGCCGGATGTTGGCGGCGGCGACGGCCCGCGCGAGCGCCACGCACACCAGCAGCCCCAGCACGACACCCACGACCGCGACGACGTACGCCGCCGTCCCGTGCGCCACCGCGACCACCGACCCCACCAGCAGCAGCGCCGTGAACAGCGGCCCGATTCCCACCAGCGAGGCCGTCAGCAGCGCCCACACCAGCGGCCGGGGCCGCAGCGGCAGCATCACCAGCCGGGTGGGGTCCAGCGTCTCGTCCCCGCTGGGGAAGAACAGCGGCATCACCGCCCACCCCAGCCCCAGCACCGCCATCAGCACCACCACGAGCGAGTCGGCATGCGCATGCCCCCGCAACGCGATCAGCCCGACGAGCTGCAACACCGCGAACAGCAGAACGAGCACCGCGGAGGCGACGTACGCGGCCCGCCGCCCACCGGACCGCCGCAGCCCGTTGCGCAGCAGCGACAGCTTCAGCTGTACGACGGTGGAGGTCAGCGGAGTCATCGGCGCGCCCCGCCGCCGCCGAGCCAGTCCAGATCGGATCCGGTGTCGCGGCCCTGCGCGCCCACCAGCTCCAGGAACGCCCGCTGGAGCGAGGGAGCGTCCCCGCGGACCTCCTCCAGCGTCCCGTGGGCCCGGATCCGCCCGGCGGCCATCACGGCCACCCAGTCGCACAGCGACTCGACGAGTTCCATGACATGGGAGGAGAAGACGACGGTGGCGCCGGAGGCCGTGTACCGCTCGAGAACACCGCGGATGGTCTGCGCGGAGACGGGGTCGACACCCTCGAACGGCTCGTCGAGGAAGAGCACTTCGGGATTGTGGAGGAGCGCGGCGGCGAGCCCGATCTTCTTCCGCATGCCGGTCGAGTAGTCGACGACGAGCTTGTGCTGGGCGCCGGCCAGGTCGAGGACGTCGAGCAGTTGGGTGGCCCGCTTGTCCACCTCGGCGCCGGGCAGCCCCCGCAGCCGCCCGCTGTACCCGAGCAGCTCCCGCCCCGACAGCCGCTCGAACAGCCGTAGCCCCTCCGGCAGTACCCCGATCCGGGCCTTCACCTCGACCGGGTCCCGCCACACGTCATGCCCGACGACCTCCACGGACCCCTGGTCGGGCCGCAGCAGCCCGGTCACCATCGAGAGCGTGGTGGTCTTCCCGGCCCCGTTCGGCCCCACGAGCCCGATGAACTTCCCGGAGGGCAGATCGAGATCGATCCCGGCAACAGCCACTTGCTGCCCAAACCGCTTCCAGAGCCCACGCACGCGTACGGACGTCATGGTGGAACCCTACGGTGCGACAAGCGCCCTGAAGGGGCGCGGGGAACTGCGCGAGCAACCACGACGGGCCCGCACCCGAAAACGGCTATCGATCCCTGCCGCACGCATACGTGAGCGGCGAGATCAACTCCTCCGCATCCGGCAGCCACCGGTTCGCAGCCGTGGGCCGACAGGCCCACTGCACGGCCCCCCGGGACCCGAACCGCGTGGGCGGCGCGGCCACATACGCGCCCTCCGCCAGCGTCACGAGATCAAGCGCCCCGATCGACCACCCCAGCTTGCGCACCAGATCGGGCACCTTCGCCGAAGCCCCGGTGAGAACGAAGAAATGCATCCGCCGGTCCGGCGTCAGCGTGACCGGACCGAGCGTCAGCTCCATCCGCTGCATCCGTGCCAGCGCGAGGAACCCGGCGGTCTCAGGGACGGAGATCGCGTCGAAGGTGCGCCCGGTGGGCAGCAGGATCGACGCGTTCGGCTGTTTCTGCCACATCCGCCGTGCGACGGTCGCGCTGCCCGTCGCCTGGCCCGCCCAGTCGGGGCGGGTGGGATGCGCGCCCGGAGCGGGGCAGGTGGCGGAGTCGCAGGAGCAGCGCTGCACTCCGTCGACGGCTTCCAGCCAAGTGCCGGGGAAGACGTCCCAATGACGCTCCTCGGCGTAGCGAACGGCGGTGTCCAGCAGCGATTCCCCGCGCTGCTTCGGGATTTGAGTGGCGTCGGCGCCCGCAATGGTCTCTTCCACGGTGAGCACAACTCTAGCGGTCACCGGGGGTTACGCATGCCAGCGTGCGCGGGGGAGGAGCATCGGTTCAGCGTCCGGGGCGCATGGGTGCATGCGAGGGGGCGCGTGGAAGGAACGGGCGCGGTAGCGGGTAACCACGGGTGGGGGGCGGGCTTCCGCCGGTAACCAGGAAATACTCGGCAATCCTCTCATGCCTCGCATTTTCGTTATGTCCGTGGGGCATTGATCTTCTCGGCCGGAACTTCTCGGTGCGGAACTCCACAGGGGGTAGTGCCCATGGCCGCAAGGCCTCTAGTCGCGCGGCAGCCGAACGAACGGCTGCAGGCGCTCATCCAGGAGGCGGGGTGCTCGAACGCCGGGCTGGCCCGCCGAGTGAACATGTGCGGCGCCGAACACGGACTCGACCTGCGCTACGACAAGACGTCCGTGGCCCGTTGGCTGCGCGGACAGCAGCCGCGCGGGCGCGCCCCGGCGATCATCGCCGAGGCCCTCGGCCGCAAGCTCGGCCGTACGGTCACGATCGACGAGATCGGCATGGCCAACGGCAAGAACCTCGCCTCGGGTGTCGGACTCCAGTTCTCGCCGACCGTACTGGGTGCCATCGAGCAGGTGTGCGAGCTGTGGCGCAGCGATGTGGGCCGCCGTGACTTCCTCTCCGGTTCGTCCGTCGCCGCCTCGGCGCTGGTGGAGCCCAGCCGCGACTGGCTGATCTCGTCGCCCGACGCCCAGGTGGCGCGGTCGGCGGGACCGCGGGTGGGTCTGTCCGACGTGTCGGCGGTGAAGGCGATGACCCAGGCGCTGGTCGACCTCGACCACCAGTACGGCAGCGGGCATGTCCGCCCCGTCGTCGTGCACTACCTCAACAGCGTCGTCTCGGGGCTGCTGGCCGGCTCCTACCGGGAGGCGGTGGGCCGGGAACTCTTCGCCGCCGTGGCCCGGTTGACGGAGCTCGCCGGGTACATGGCCGTCGACACCGGCCAACCGGGCCTGGCCCAGCGCTACTACATCCAGGCGCTGCGCCTCGCCCAGGCGGCGGGCGACCGCGGCTACGGCGGTTACGTCCTCGCCGCGTCCATGAGCCATCTCGCCGCCCAGCTCGGAAACCCGCGCGAGATCGCGCAGTTGGCGCGCGCGGCGCAGGAAGGGGCACGGGGGCGGGTCACTCCGCGCGCGGAGGCGATGTTCCTCGCGGCGGAGGCCCGCGGTCACGCGCTGATGGGCGACGTACGGGCGACGCAGCTGGCGTCCGGCCGGGCGGTGTCGGCGCTGGAGGCGGCCGATCCGTCCTCGGGGGACGACCAGGCGTGGATCGCGCACTTCGACGAGGCCTATCTGGCCGACGAGTTGGCGCACTGCCACCGTGACCTGGGCCAGGCCGAGGCGGCGGCGCGGTGTGCCGAGCAGTCGCTGGCCGGGCACCCGGAGAGCCGGGCGCGGCGCCGGGCCATCGGGTACGTCCTCCTCGCCACCGCGCAGGTGCAGCAGCGCGAGGTGGAGCAGGCCTGCAACACCGGCCTCAAGGCGGTCGAGCTCCTCGAGACCCTGCGCTCCAACCGGGGCGCGGAGTACCTGGAGGACCTCCAGCAGCGGCTGGAGCCGTACGGGGAGGAGCCGGTGGTGCGGGAGTTCGGGGCGCGGCTGGAGTTGCAGACCGCGGCGTGAACGGACGGGGCGCCGCCGAGTGAACGCGGGGGAAACGCGCTTTCCCCCTCGGGGAGCGACGGGCGCGGCAGGCGGCGCTCCGGTCGTGTTACCGATGTCACTGGGAGGGAGGTCACGTCCTGAGCTGCGTGGCACGGGGTTCCGGGTACCCGGTAGCGTGAGCCGACGTTTCCGACAGTCCCCCATTCGTAGGAGTCCCGGTGACGCAGAGTGGACAGGGCGAGGAGCCCTCGGCGCGGCCCGCGCGCGAAGGCATCGTGCTGCCCTCCGACGGGGGCGAGCCCCTGTTCCCGGGCATGACGACGAGCGGCTCCCAGCCGGTCTCCCCCTCCGGGCGCCCCCCGGAGCGGTACGACGCCCAGCAGCAGGGCGCCCAGCAGGGCAGCCCCGTCGGAGGGCAGCACGACGCCCCGCCGTACGGGCAGCAGGCGCCGGCCGGCGGGCAGACCTGGGGCGGGTCCTGGGGACCCGACCAGCAGCCGCCCGCCCCGCAGCCGGAGCAGAGCTGGCCCCTGCCCGCGGACCAGCAGCAGTGGGGCACCCAGCAGCCCGACGCCTGGGGCGCGGGCCCCCTCCCGCCCGAGGCCGCCCAGCCGCCGGCGCCCGCACCGTCGTACGGCCACGACGCCCTGCCGCCGGCGCAGACACCGTCGTACGGCCAAGGCGGACCTCAGCAGCCGCAACAACCGCAGCAGCAGCCACAACAGCCGCAGCAGCCGTACGACAGCTATGGGCAGCAGCCGCAGGGCTACGGTTCCTACGGGCAGGGCACCCCCGGTATGCCGTTGCCGCCCGCCGTCGACGAGGGCGCCACCCAGTACATACCGCCGGTACCGGCTGACGACGCGCGTACCCAGTACATACCGCCCGTGCCCGCGGCGCCCGCCGCCGACGAGGGGGCGACGCAGTTCCTTCCGCCGGTCGGACCGGGCGCGCTGCCGCCCGAGACGCCGGCCGAGTCGACGCACTTCCTGGGGACCGGGGGCGGCGCGCAGCGCAACCCGGGTCCGATGCCGGGCGCGGGGCATCCCGACGCCGAGGCCACCCAGTACATCCCGCCGGTCGGCGCGCAGGCGCAGCCGCCGGCCGGGTTCGAGAACCTCTTCCGCGGCGGCGAGAGCCCCGCCGGGGCCACGCAGCAGCTCCCGCGGTTCTCCGAGCCGGAGCCCCCCGGGTACGGCGGCGGTGGCCCGCAGGGCTACGGCGCCCGCCCGGCCGCCCGCGCCCCCCAGCCCGCCTACATGCCGCCCGCACGCGACGACGACCACGACGGCGGCCGGGGCGGCGGGAGCCGCTCGCGGGTCCCCCTGTTCGCGGGGATCGGCGTCGTTCTCGCGGCCGTGGGCATCGGCGCGGGCGCGCTGCTCGGCGGCGGGGGCGGGGACGACCAGGGCGCGAACAAGACCGTCGCCGCGTCGGCCCCCGCGACCGGCGAGTCGGCGTCCTCGGACGCGGCCAAGGATCAGGCGGTCGCCCTGGACAAGCTGCTCGCGGACAGCGGCAGCAGCCGGGCCAGCGTGATCAGCGCGGTGGCCTCGGTGAAGACCTGCGACAACCTCCCCCAGGCCGCCGCGGACCTGCGGGACGCGGCCGGCCAGCGCACCGGCCTGGTGACGAAGCTGTCCGGGCTCTCCGTCGACCAGCTGCCGGACCACGCGGCGCTGACATCCGCGCTCACCAAGGCGTGGCAGGCGTCCGCGGCGGCCGACAACCACTACGCGGCCTGGGCCGACCAGGTGGCCGGCAACAAGCGCAAGAACTGCCGGAAGGGCGCCGCCCGCACGACCGCCGAGACCCAGGCCGGCAACCGCGAGAGCGGCACCGCCAGCGCCCGCAAGGCGGAGGCGGCCAAACTGTGGAACGCGATCGCGAAGACGTACGGCCTGACCCAGCGCCAGCCCACGCAGTTGTGACCGGACGGGTCAGTCGATGTCGGCCGACTCCAGGGTCCCGGTCACGTCGACGAAGCCCTTCTTCGCGGACACCAGACGGCCCTTCTGCACGGTCTGGAGGGTCACATCCGCGTTGACCAGGCGGGGGAAGCCGATCGCGCCGAGCCGGTCGGAGAACTTCCAGCGCAGGGTGGGGGTCAGGCCGCCGGTGGAGAACTTCCCGTCGTCCAGGGCGTTGCTGACCGTGGCCGAGGTCACCTTGCCCTCGCCCAGTGACTCCACGGCCTGCCGGAACACGGTGTAGGCGATGTAGGTGGTCTGTACGCCGGTGTCCGCGGCGTCGATGCTGGTGTCGGAGAACGCCTGCTCCTTGATCACCTGGTTCATCCCCTTCCAGCGCGTGTCGCTCGCGACGGGGTACCAGCCGGTGACGTACGCCCCCTCGTACGGGCTCGACGCGCCGCCGCTGGCGTCGAGGACCGTCTGGTCGACGCTGCCCAGCACGGTGGCCGTGCGGACGTCGGGGTAGTCGGCGCGGCTGCGGCGGAAGGAGTCCATGAAGGTGCTGGTGCGGTCGCCCAGCGCGGGCACCACACAGCCCTTCTTCCCGCCGGGGTCGCCGGTCGCGCGGGTCAGCGCCTGCTCGGCCTGCGCGGAGTACTCGGTGGCGTCCTCCGCGGCCAGCTGGTCGGCGGCGTCGTCGTGGCCGCCCGCCTGCAGACCGGCGTCGATCATGGGCGCCAGGGCGTCGCCCGCGATGGTGTCGGGGCGGACCAGGGTGACGGGGCCGCCGCAGGTCGCCGCCAGCTCCTTGCCGAGGCCGGCCAGGAGGGTCGACTGGCCGCTGTTGATGGGGTAGGACAGCGGGCTGGTGAACTCGGCGTTGGTCACGCCGTAGCCGCCTATGTAGGGGATGCCGGCGCCCTCGAGGTGCGGGAAGAACGCGTTGGAGTACTGGCTGTAGGAGCCGACGACCGCGACGGCCTTCTCCCTGACGGCCCGTCGGGCGCAGGCCGCCGCGGACACCGTGTTGTTGTGGTCGTTGCAGGTCAGGATGGTGAGCTTGCGGCCGCCCAGGCCGCCGTGGGCGTTGACCCAGCGGGCGTAGGCGCGGGCGAAGGAGGTCATGCCGGGCTTGTTCGTCGCGGCCGTGCCCACGGGCGCCCAGGTCATCACGACGATTCGGTCGTCCTCCGTGCCACCCGTGCCGGGGATGATCCCGCAGCCGGCGGTGAGCGACGCACAGGCCGCCAGGGCGCCCGCCGAGAGGGCGGTCGCTCTGTTGGTACCGAGGCCGCGAAGAAGCCTGGGGAGGACGGTGCTTCGCGGACGGGTGCGTCGCCTGCCAATCATGTAAACGCACGATTCCGCCACACAACTAACCCGCGAGTGACCCACGGTCAACGTAAGGTGACCTACGGGTGAATTGCGGGGGGTCCCTGTGGCTCCGCTGTCGGGAAAACGTACGATCGATCACTGTGCAAGGTTCGGAGAACTCTTCCCGTCGCGGCCGTCGCTCCTCCACCATGGGCGACATGCCACTGAACGACATGCCGTGGTGGCGCTGGCGCAGCAATGTGCGCTCCGCGCTGCACATGCTCTCCGACCCGGTGTTCCAGCAGAACGTCTGGCTGGCCGGCCTCGACGGGTACGGCGACGTCACCGACGCCGTCTACCGCCTGGTCGAGGACACCTGGCTCGACAACTGGTCCGCCGAGAAGTACGTCGGCACGATCTTCCGCGACTCGCAGGAGGCGGCCCTCGTCGACACCGCCGTCCTGCGGGTGCTGCGCATCATGCACCAGGTCGGCCCGGACGCCCCCGTCTCCGCCTACGTCGACCACCCCGGCTGGCCGGAGGCCATCCACGCGGCCCGCGACGCTCATGTGCGCATGGCGACGGCCGACGGGGACGACCCGGACGCGCCGCCGCGCACGCTGGAGGTCCTGCGGATCATGACGAGGTCCGCGTAGCGGACGGCCTCGGGCGGCCTCGGGCGGACATGAGACCCTGTGCTGCATGAACGAGCAGTCCACCCGAGCCGCGGCCACCCCCGCCGACCAGTACGTCCTCACCCTTTCCTGCCCGGACAAGCAGGGCATCGTGCACGCCGTGTCGAGCTACCTGTTCATGACCGGCTGCAACATCGAGGACAGCCAGCAGTTCGGCGACCACGACACGGGACTGTTCTTCATGCGCGTCCACTTCTCGGCGGAGGAGCCGGTGACCGTGGACAAGCTGCGCGCCAGCTTCGCGGCGATCGGTGACGCCTTCCACATGGACTGGCAGCTCAACCGGGCCGACGAGCGGATGCGCATCGTCCTGATGGTCAGCAGGTTCGGCCACTGCCTGAACGACCTGCTCTTCCGCGCCCGCATCGGCGCGCTGCCGGTGGAGATCGCGGCGGTGGTCTCCAACCACACCGACTTCGCCGAGCTCGTGGGGTCGTACGGCATTCCCTTCCACCACATCCCGGTGACGAAGGAGACGAAGGCGGAGGCCGAGGCGAAGGTGCTGGACCTCGTGCGGGAGCAGGACGTCGAACTGGTCGTGCTGGCCCGCTACATGCAGGTCCTCTCCGACGACCTCTGCAAGCAGCTCAGCGGGCGGATCATCAACATCCACCACTCGTTCCTGCCCAGCTTCAAGGGCGCGAAGCCGTACCACCAGGCGCACACGCGGGGCGTGAAGCTGATCGGGGCGACGGCGCACTATGTCACCGCCGATCTCGACGAGGGGCCGATCATCGAGCAGGAGGTCGAGCGGGTGGGACACGACGTCACGCCGGACCAGCTGGTCGCGGTGGGGCGGGACGTGGAGTGCCAGGCGCTGGCGCGGGCCGTGAAGTGGCACGCGGAGCGCCGGATCCTCCTCAACGGCCGCCGCACGGTGGTCTTCGCCTAGCAGCCCGGGCAATTCCGTTTCACGGGCGGCTGCGGGCGCCCGACTACATCCGGCTCAAGCTCGCGGCGGCGAACAGCACATCCCTGATCGCCTCCCGATCCCCCAGTTGCCCCGCCGCCGCCTCCTCCGGAGGAACATGCCCCGCGGCCAGGCGGCAGAACTCGACGTCGTCCAGGGCGACGTGGGCCACCTCGTGCTCGGCGGAGCCCACCGCGCCGGGGGAGTCCAGCGGGATCAGCCACTGCCCGCCGCCCTCGCCCTCGATCTCCAGCCGCAGACTGCGCCCGGGGCTGCCGGCGCTCACCAGGTGGCGGCTGGGCGCCGGGGTGGCGAGCCCCGCGCGCCGGCGTGCGGCGAGCGCCTCGGGGAGCATGCGCGCCGCGAGGTCGATCATGCCGTGCAGGTGGCGCGGCGCGGGCGGGGCGTACGGATAGTCGACCGCCTCCGCGATGTCCTCGGCGTGCACCCAGCACTCGAACGCCCGGTCCACCATCGCGTCCCGCAGCGGCAGTTCGAAGTCGCCGTACGGGATGGGCAGCGTGCCGGGACCCCCGCCGGTGAAGGAGACGGTCCGTACGAGCGCGTGGGTCTGCTCGCGCCAGGGGCCGCGCACCGCGCGCGTGGGCGGGAAGCGCGAGGTCTCCCAGAGGGCCTCCGTGCGCTCGGCGGGGGTGCGGGCGTCCGGCTTCTGGTCCTGGTCGCCGGGGAGCAGCGGGTCGTCCAGGCCCAGCGCGACGGCGATCAGCCCGTCCACCGCGAGGAGATGGGCGATGACCCCGGCGACGGTGGTCCGGCGGGTCGTCTCCCGTGCGCCGCGGAACCAGCGCAGCCGCACGGGCGCGTGCCACTCGCCGTCCCCGAAGTCCTGGAGCAGCGCGTCGAGCCGCGCGGTCTCGGCGTCGTACGACGCCGCCCAGGCCGGTACCGGGATGCGCGGTGGACGGCGCTCCAGACAGGCCTCCAGGACGCGGGTGCGCAGGCCCGGGTCGAGGTCGAGGCTCTCGGGGCGCTGGAGCAGGCCGATGGCCTCCCGCAGCCGCCGTGCCTCGTCCGCGCAGGAGCCGCAGGCGCCGAGGTGTTCCTCCACGGCGGCCGTCTCCTCGGCGGAGCACGCCGCCAGCGCCCACGCGCCCAGCAGCGACTTCAGCACCGGGTGCGGCAGCCGCAGCGGTTCAGGGGCGGTGAGCAGCCCCTCCAGCGCGGGCAGCGGCAGCCCGGTGTCCTCGACGGAGGCGCGGGGGAGCGGTATGCGGGGCGGGGGCGTGCCGTCGCCGCGGGTGTCCCGGGTCTCCTTGGCGCCGTCCTTCCCGTCCTTCTCGTCCTTCCCGTCGTTCCCGTCGTTCCTGCCGTCGCCGTCGTACGGCTCGAAGCCGTCGTCCGCGTCGCTCACGCCGCACCCCCGTATCCGGGCGGTGCGCCTGGGGAGGGGGCGTCGTGGGCCGTGGCGAGCAGTTGCAGGCCGAGGCGGAGCCGGCGGCGGGCCTCGTCCTCGGTGACGCCGAGGTCGGCGGCGGTCTGGCGGTAGTCGCGGCGCTGGAAGTAGGCCAGCTCCAGGGCGGCCCGCAGCGGCGCCGGCATGGCGTGGACGATGTAGTCGGCTCGGGCGGCGACCGAGGCGTGCCGCACCTTCAGTTCCAGTTCCTCGGTGGATCCGGGGCCGCCGTCGGCCAGCGCGGCGGTCTCGGTGGCGTGCAGCCGCTGCACGGCGAGGCGGTGCGTCAGCGCGGCCACCCAGGTGCGCAGGGGGCCCTGCATGGGGTCGTAGGAGTCGGGGTGCTGCCAGACATGGGCGAAGACCTCGCGGGTGATGCCGTCGGCGGCCTGTTCGTCGCCGAGCACACGGTGGGCGAGGCCGTGCACGAGCGAAGCGAAGCGGTCGTAGAACTCACCGAGGGCTGCCGCCTCACCGCGCGCGAGTCGCTGCTGCATCTTGCGGTCCCAGCGGGGCGGTGCGTCCTTCTTCGCCATGCGGCCCCCTCACCTGCGCCCGTGCCTGTGTCCAGCCTGCGTCCACTGCCACCTCGAATGTAGTCGGCACGTCCGGCGCCGCACGCCCCTTTGTTCCAATGTGCGCCCCCTGCCGGGCAGAGGATGGTATTGCGCGTCGCCTACCCGAGCGGCACGGACCGACGCGGACCGAGGCGGACTGACGCAGACCGATGCGGGATTGAATCGGACTGTGTGTGACAGTATCCAGCCGCTTTCCGTCGCTTTCCGTTTTTTCTCAAGCGTTTCGGGGCAACGCCGCTGGGCAGCCGCGCTGCAAGGAAGCGAAGGGACAGCTTCCGTTTACGGCGAGCGAAAGGCGTGAGGGTGGCCTTCAAAGTGACCGGCGGCGAGCGAGGCGGATGGGCCGTGCTCCGGGTGTCGGGCGAACTGGACCTGGTGACGTCGCCGGTGCTGCGTCAGCGGGTGCACGACGAGGTGGCCGAGGGCCGCCACAGTCTCGTCCTGGACCTCTCCGAGGTGTACTTCTGCGATTCCAGCGGTGTGGGCGTGCTCATCGCCGCCCGCCGTCTCATCCGGTCCTGCCGGGGCCGTCTGCGGCTGATCCTGCCCGCCCACGGGGTGGTGGAGGACGCGCACGTCAACCGGGTGCTCGGCGCGCTCGGCGTGCGCCGGCTCTTCGACGTGTACGGGGATCTCGCGGCGGCGGTCGACGAGGACGGGGACGCGGACGGGGACGCGGACGGCACGGAGCCGGAACCGCTTTCGGCGTAGCAGCACACATGGCGTCTCTGCCACACCTTTGTCCCGAAATTCCCCCGGTCTTGGCACAGCCGTCGCCTTCCGGCCGTTCGGGCGTCGCCGGCGTCGTACGCTCGCTGCCGGAAACATCTGTACGCGACGACGTAAGGCGGCCCGAGGAGACATGGTCAGCAGCGAGCACGAAGCCAGGATCGCCCGCCGGTTCGCCACCTTCGACCAGGACGGCAACGGCTACATCGACCGGGAGGACTTCGGCGGGGCCGCCAAGGCGCTGCTCGCCGAGTTCGGCACCGCGGCCCGGTCCGACAAGGGACAGGCGCTCTACGCGGGCGCCGAGGCCTTCTGGCAGGGCATGGCGGGCATCGCGGACCGCGACGGCGACCAGCGCATCACCCGGGACGAGTTCGTCGGCGGCGCGGTCAAGAGGCTGCACGACAGCCCCGACCGGTTCGCCGAGATCGCCCGCCCCTTCCTGCACGCCGCCCTCGGCCTCGCGGACTCCGACGACGACGGCCTGGCCAGCGTCGAGGACACCGCGCGCGTGCTGACGGCCCTGGGCGTCCCGGGCGACCTCGCCCGCACCGTCGCCGCGGCCCTGGACGCCGACTCGGACGGCCGGGTCGGCGAGGCGGACATCGTGCCGGCGTTCGCCCGCTACTTCACCGTGCCGGAGTAGCCGGCCCCGCTACCGTGCCGAAGTAGCCGGCAACCGCTACCGCGCCGGCTCCGAGTAGCGCTCCCGGAGCTTGTACTTCAGGACCTTCCTGAGCGTGTCGTTGCGCGGCAGGGCGTCCACCACCTCCAGCTGCTCCGGCAGCTTGTGCACCGACAGCCCTTCGGCGCGCAGATACGACGTCAACGCGTCGAGGCTCGGTTCACCCGCTCCCGGTGCCCGCTCCACCACCGCGCACACCCGCTCCCCGCGCTCGGCGTCCGGCAGCCCGATCACCGCCACGTCGCCGACCGCCGGGTGGGCGGCCAGCAGGTCCTCGATCTCCTTGGCCGAGATGTTCTCGCCCTTGCGGATGATCACGTCCTTCAGCCGCCCGGTGAGCACCAGATGCCCGCCGCCGGTCACGTACCCGAGGTCACCCGTGCGCAGGAACCCGTCCGCGTCGAAGGCCTCGGCCGTCTGCGCCGGGTCCAGATAGCCCTGGCACACCGCCTCCCCGCGCAGCCGCACCTCCCCGCCCTCCGCGATCCGTATCTCCATGCCCTCGGGCGGCCGTCCCTCGGTCGTCGCGAGGTTCTCGGCGGTGTCGTCCGGCGCCCCCATGGTGATCATCGGCACCTCGGTCATGCCGTACCCGTGGGTGAGCTGCACGCCCATCTCGCGCACCACCGCGTGGTACACCTCCGGCGGCTTGGGCGCCCCGCCCCCGGCGAGCAGCCGCAGGGAGGGGATCACCGGGGCGGTCGGGCGCTTGCGCTGCTCGGCCAGGAACATCGAGTAGAACGCCGTCGAGCCGCCGGCCACGGTCACTCCGTGCCTGCGGTACTCGTCCAGCGCGTCGGGCAGCGCGAACTGCTCGAACATCACCGCCGGGAAGCCGTACAGCAGCAGCATGACCGTGTAGTCGGGTCCCGCGATGTGCGCGTACGGGAAGGCCATCGAGCCCACGTCGTCGCCGGTCAGGCGCAGTGCGTGGGCGAGGCAGGAGCCGCCGGCGATCAGGGAGCGGTCGGTGTGGAGCACGCCCTTGGGGTCGGAGGTGGTGCCCGAGGTCCAGTAGATCCAGCGGACCGAGGTGCCGTCGGAGGGCGGCGGGGGCAGCACGGCCGGGTCGCCCTCGGGCAGGTCGTCGTACGCCTCGAAGACGCCCTTCGCGCCGAGCCGTACCGCCATCTCGCCGTGGTCGAAGCCGCGCCACACGCCCGGCACGGCGAAGAACTCCGCCCGTGACTCCCGCAGCGCGAACCCGACCTCGCGGTCCCGGTAGAACGGGATGACGGGGCTCTGTACGGCGCCCAGGCGGGCCAGCGCGAAGGACAGCACGGCCGTCTCGATCCGGGTGGGCAGCTGCCAGGCGACGACCGTGCCCGGGCGGACGCCCATGCCGTACAGCCCGGCCGCCGTTCGCTCGGCACGCGCGCGTAGCTCGCCGAAGGTCAGTGTGCGGTCCTCCTGGAGGAGCACGGGCCGGTCCGGGGTGAGGGCGGCACGGCGGGCGAGGAGGTCCCAGAGGGTGCGGGACGCGCTCAGCTCATGGGCGGTGTCGTTCACGGCGGCCCCCTGCCGGTAGCTGACGGGTAGTCAGATCGTGGGCAGAGCGTAGGGCCGGTCGGCTTGTCGGTCCATAGCCGCGGGGCTAGCCTTCCAGGGGAGAGTTATCTGACGGTCCATCAGAAACGGCCGTCGGGAACGGTTCATCAGAGACGGTGGCTCACGCACCTCAGGCCGGAGGGGACCCATGACGGAACTGCCCCGCATCATCAGCGTCGACGACCACGTGATCGAACCCGCGCACCTGTTCGCGACCTGGCTGCCGGAGAAGTACCGCGACCGCGGGCCGCAGCCGCTCACCGCCGGGATCGGGGAGCTCGCCTACGTCGCCGGGAAGTACCAGATCACCATGGACCCCGACGGCCAGCCCACCGACTGGTGGATCTACGAGGACCTCAAGTTCCCGTACAAGCGCAACATCGCCGCCGTCGGCTTCGACCGGGACGAGATGACCCTGGAGGGCATCACGCGCGCGGAGATGCGCCGCGGCTGCTGGGACCCCAAGGCGCGGCTCGCCGACATGGACCTCAACCACGTCGAGGCGTCCCTGTGCTTCCCGTCCTTCCCGCGCTTCTGCGGGCAGACCTTCGCCGAGGCGCACGACAAGGAGGTCGCGCTGGCCTGTGTGCGCGCCTACAACGACTGGATGGTCGAGGAGTGGTGCGGGGACAGCGGCGGACGGCTCATCCCGCTCTGCCTGATCCCCCTGTGGGACATCGACCTCGCGGTCGCCGAGATCCGGCGCAACGCCGCCCGCGGGGTGCGCGCGGTGACCTTCTCCGAGATCCCGACCCACCTGGGGCTGCCGTCGATCCACTCCGGCCACTGGGACCCCTTCTTCGCGGTGTGCGAGGAGACCGGGACGGTCGTGAACATGCACATCGGGTCGTCGTCCCAGATGCCGGCCGCGTCCCCGGACGCGCCCCCCGCCGTCCAGGCCTCCCTTTCGTTCAACAATGCGATGGCCTCGATGATGGACTACCTCTTCAGCGGCGTCCTGGTGCGCTTCCCGCGCCTCAAACTCGCCTACTCCGAGGGCCAGATGGGCTGGATCCCGTATGCCCTGGAGCGCGCCGACGACGTGTGGGAGGAACACCGCGCCTGGGGCGGGGTCAGGGATCTGATCCCCGAGCCGCCGTCGACGTACTACTACCGGCAGATGTTCTGCTGCTTCTTCCGCGACAAGCACGGGGTCGCGTCCCTGGACGTGGTCGGCCGGGACAACGCGACCTTCGAAACCGACTACCCGCACGTCGACTCCACCTTCCCACACACCAAGGAGGTGGCCCTCGACCACGTCAAGGGCCTCGACGACGGGACGGTCTACAAGCTCATGCGCGGCAACGCGATCCGCATGCTGGACCTGGACTTCGACAAGTAAGGGATCTCGCGGCAATGGATCTCTCGGACACCCCCGAGGACGCCGAGTTCCGCGCCAGGCTGCGGGAGTGGCTCGGCAAGGCGCTGCCCACGCTCCCGCCGAAGCCGTCCCCGGACGACTGGCCGGGCCGCCGCGCCTACGACCTCGGCTGGCAGCGGACGCTCTACGACGCCGGGTACGGCGAAGTGCACTGGGGCACGTCTCCGACCGTACGGCTCATCTTCCTGGAGGAGACCGAGAAGGCGGGCGCACCCTATGTGGGCGCCAATTTCGTCGGCCTGCTGCATGCCGGGCCGACGATCGCCGCGGAGGGCACGGCCGGGCAGCGGGAGCGCTGGCTGCCGCCGATCCTGCGCGGCGAGGAGGTCTGGTGCCAGGGCTTCAGCGAACCGGACGCCGGGTCCGACCTCGCGTCGCTGCGCACACGCGCGTGGCGCGAAGGTGACGGCGACGACGGCAACTATGTGGTGAGCGGGTCCAAGATCTGGACCTCGCACGCGGAAGTCGCCGACTGGTGCGAGCTGTTGGTGCGCACGGACCCGGACGCCCCGAAGCACCGGGGCATCACCTGGCTGGCGATGCCCATGGACGCCCCGGGGATCACCGTACGGCCGCTGCGGACGCTCGCCGGGTCCGCCGAGTTCGCCGAGGTCTTCCTGGACGAGGTGCGGGTGCCGGTCGCCAACCGGGTGGGCGACGAGAACGACGGCTGGCGGGTGACCATGGTGACGCTGTCCTTCGAGCGCGGTACGGCGTTCGTCGGGGAGGTCGTCGCCTGCCGGCGCGTGCTCGGCGAACTCGCCCTCGAGGCACGGCGCAACGGCCGCTGGGACGATCCGGCGCTACGGCGGCGGCTGGGCCTGCTCAACGCCGAGTTCCGGGCGCTGTGGCGGCTGACGCAGTGGAACGTGAGCGAGGCCGCGAGCGGACACTCAGGACGCTCCGGACACTCAGGACGCTCCGGACACTCTGGGCGGGGCGTGCCCGGCATCGGGGGTTCGGTTTTCAAACTGAGGTATTCGCACGCCCGCCAGGAGCTGTACGACACCGCGGCCGACGTACTCGGTGACGCGGGCCTCGACCTGGACCGGCCCTGGGTGCTCGACCGGCTCTCCTCGCTGTCGTACACCATCGCGGCCGGTACCTCGCAGATCCAGCGGAACATCGTGGCGGAACGGATCCTGGGCCTGCCGAAGGGGCGGTGACGTGCGTTTTCAACTGACCGAGGACCAGCGGGCGTTGAAGGCCGGTGTGCGCGAGCTGCTCGACCGGCGGTTCGGCCGGGAGGCGCTGCGGGCCGCTCTCGCGCGCGCGGAGGCGGAAGGGCCCACGGTGGACCGGGCGCTGTGGCGGGAACTGGGTGCCGCCGGGTTCTTCGCCCTGCGGCTGCCGGAGGCGGACGGCGGGGTCGGACTCGGGCTGCCCGAGGCCGTGTTGGCCTTCGAGGAGGCGGGCCGGGCCCTGTTGCCGGGGCCGCTGATCGCCACCCACCTCGCGGCGGGCGTCGTGCCCGGCGCGGCGGAGGGGGAGACGGTCGTCGTGGACATCGACGGCGGCGCCGGCGGCATTGGCGGCGGTGACGGTGGGGTGGTGGAGTGGCTGGCGGCGGCGGATGTGGTGCGGGGGGATGCCTCGGGGGCTGTGGCGGTGCGGTCGGTGGATCCGTTGACGCCGCTGCACTTGGTGCCCGGACACTCGGCGCCCGACCCGGCGGGAGTGCTTCTCACGGCCGCCGAGCAGCTCGGCACCGCCACGCGCGCGTGTGAGGCGGCCGTGCAACACGCGCGTACGCGCGTGCAGTTCGGGCAGCCCGTCGGGGCCTTCCAGGCCGTCAAGCATCTGTGCGCGGAGTCGCTGGTGCGGGTCGAGGTGGCCCGGGTGGCGGTCTACGCGGCTGCCGTCACCGCCGACCCGGCGGACATCGCGGCGGCCCGGCTGCTCGCCGACGAGGCCGCCGTGCGCGGCGCCCGCGACTGCCTCCAGGTGCACGGCGGGATGGGGTTCACCTGGGAGGCGGACGTTCATCTGCTCCTGAAGCGCGCCTGGGTGCGTACCCGGCGTGCGGGCGGTGGTACACAGAGTGAGGAAGCGCTCGCGGAGGACCTGGTGGCGCAGACCGTCCGGTAACGCGCCTGCCTGCGACGACGGGTCGGGAGGGGGCGGACGGCCGTACGGGTGTCGCGGATTGTGGCACCACGAGGTCACGCAGCGTTGATGCCGGGTTGTGTCCGATGTGTGACCCGTCACGGCCCGGAGTCGGTGGGTCGCTCCGGTACCTTCTGTGGGATGCGAGTGGTTCCGAGCGCTGACCGAGCCGGTGGTGCCCCTGGGGCGGTGCCGGATTCGACGGTGCGCGCCGCCGCTCTCAGGGCGGACGGGCATATGGCCGCCGCCTGTTCGACTCCCCGGGGCGGGCGTCGCACAGTATGCCGCACGAGTACTCCTTCGCGCTGGAATATGCCCGAAGCGCTTGTTGAGGTGACTGTGTGTCAACCAAGCTGTCTCGTAAGGGATTCACGTTCCGTCACGCTGCCTCTGGCCGTTGTTCTGGTCATGCAGAAAATGGCTACGATCGTGGCCCCCGTCGTCATGGTGCACACGCGGCTCGCGTGGCTTGCGTGGCGCACGGCCATGTGTCCGCCGGTTCGGATGGTGTGAGCGGTGCAGGTGCTTCAAGTGCAGCTGGAGATCCGGCCCGACCCCGCTGAGGTGGGGCGGGCCCGGAAGTGGGCCCGGTCGCGCCTTGCCGGGTCCGGCATAGGGGACGACGAACCGCTCGCCGAGACGCTGATCCTGCTCGTCTCCGAACTCGTCACCAACGCCGTGGTGCACACCGGCTGTCCGGCCGTGGTGCGGCTGTCCCTGCCGGGCGCCGGACCGGCCGGGACGAGCACGGTCCGCCTGGAGGTGGTCGACACCAGCGAGCGCGCCCCGGTGCCCCGCTGCGTGGGCGACGAGGCCACGGGCGGCCGGGGCCTGGCCCTCGTCGACTGTCTGGCGGACCGCTGGGGCTGGAACGTCGAGGGCGGCGGCAAGCGCATCTGGTGCGAACTGGACCGCTGCGAGGGGCCCGACGAGAACGCGGCGGACCGCGGTGTGGCGGACCGGGGGAGCGTGGGAGACCGCGAAGGCGTGGGGGAGCGCGGGAGCGCGACGGGGCGTCAGGGCGTGCCGGGGCGCCTGGGCGCGGCCCATCCGGGGCCGGCGTATCCGCAGCCGGTGTACGAAGGGTTCGCCTTCGAGGCCGTGTGAGCGTTCGACGCCGCCTGGGCTTCGTTGCCGTGCGGCGAGCCATCCGTACGGCGGGTTGACGGGCGCACGGGTGTGAGGCGCCGTCAGGGCGCGTCGCACGGTTGCAGAAAGCGCTGTCGGCCCGTACCGGCGCGGCCTCGGTGCGCCCGGGTGTGCTTCTGTGCGCGTCCATCACAAATGGGGCGTAAGCAATAAATTCCCGTCCGGGTGTTGACGCGGCGTGTCCGTTTGATCACGCTTGTGGACAGCGATTCGCCGTGAGGGGACGGCGAGGGCCTCGGTGACGGAAGCCCTCGGCGAGTGTGGGTCGCGATTCGGCGTCGGATCCCTCAGGGCCGGAGGGGAACCGGGGAAGGTACGCCGAGTCGGATGGCGGCGCGCGGTGCCGTGCTCGGGGCGGGCAGCGGCGCGCCGCCATCCGGCGTTTCGAGGGGCGGGGCTCAGAGAACGGCCACGGGGGCCACCGGAGTTCCCGTGCCGCCGACGAACGGCTCGGGCATAGCCGACAGCAGGAATGCGTAGCGCCCCACTTCTCCACAGGCTGTGGACAACTTTTCGAGATTCCAGTTCTGGCCCTGCAGCATCCCCATCTCCACCAGGTCCAGGGCGTGCACGGGCAGCCACAGGTCCTCGATCTCCGGCGGGAAGATCTCGAACGTGAGGGTGTCGTTGGCGACCGCGGCCACGTCGCGCGCGTGGAACCACTCCGGCGTGCGCACCGAGAGCCCCGGCGACGGGAAGCCGTAGCCGTGCTTGTCGCCCGCCAGGTAGACCTGGATCTGCCCGGTCCGTACGAGGACGACGTCGCCGGCACGCACGCGCGTACCGGCCAGCTCCTCCGCGGCGTCCAGATCCTCGGGCGTCACCGCGTGCCCGCCCGCCAGCCGGTCGACGCCACGCGCGCGTGCCACGTCCAGCAGCACCCCGCGCGAGACGATGTGCCGCGCCTTGTCGATCCCGCTGAACTCCGCGCCGCCGTGCGCGGTGATGGTGGAGGCGGGTCGGCCGTTGTAGAGCTTCCCCGAGTGCGAGACATGCGTCAGCGCGTCCCAGTGGGTGGCCGCCTGCAGCCCCATCGTCACGGCGTCGTCGCTGCACGCGACCGTGCCCGGACCGAAGATCTCCTGGTTGATCTGCACCATGGCGTGCAGCGGATTGACCCGCCCCGGGATCATCCCGGTCTGCACGCCGTCCTCGCGCAGCGGGAGCGCCAGCGGGACCCGTCGCCCGCTCCGCACCTCGGCGGCGGCCTCGCGCACGACCTCGTCGGTGATCAGGTTGAGCGTGCCGATCTCGTCGTCGGCGCCCCAGCGCCCCCAGTTGTTGACGCGCTTGGCGATCTCGTGGAACTCCTCCGGCAGTGTCATCCGGTGCCTCCCCGGGGGTTGTCCTCGCCCGTCCGACGGGACTTAGAATCTAACGGTCCGTCAGAAACCGGGGAAGGGGCTCGTCGTGGGGAACTTCTTGGCCGGCAAGGTGGTCGCCGTCACCGGCGCGGGGCGCGGCATCGGCCGGGCGGTCGCACTGGCCGCGGCGGCCGAGGGGGCGCGGGTCGTCGTCAACGACTACGGGGTTGCCGTGGACGGCGGCTCACCCACCAGCGAGGTCGCCGAAGCGGTCGTCAAGGAGATCGAGGCGGCGGGCGGGGAGGCGGTGGCCGTCGCCGACGACATCTCCACCATGGCGGGCGGCCAGCGGATCGTGGACGTGGCGCTGGAGGCGTACGGCCGCCTGGACGGGGTCGTGTGCGTCGCCGGGATCCTGCGCGAACGGATGCTGTTCAACATGTCCGAGGAGGAGTGGGACCCCGTCGTCGCCACGCATCTCAAGGGCACGTTCACCGTGTTCCGGGCGGCGTCCGCGGTGATGCGGAAGCAGGGCGGGGGCACGCTGATCGGCTTCACCAGCGGCAACCACCAGGGCTCCGTCTCGCAGGCCAACTACAGCGCGGCCAAGGGCGGGATCATCTCGCTGGTGCGGAGCGCCGCGCTGGGCCTGCACAAGTACGGGGTGACCGCCAACGCGGTGGCGCCCGTCGCGCGGACGAGGATGTCGGCGGGCGTGCCGATGGAACTGGCCGAGATCGGGGAGCCGGAGGACGTCGCCGCGATGGTGATTTTCCTCTTGTCCGACCGCGCGCGGGAGCTGGGGATAACCGGGCAGGTCTACACGGTCGCCGGTGCGAAGATCGCCGTGTGGGCACAGCCGAGGGAACTGCGTGCCGCGTACGCCGAGGGCGGCTCCTGGACCGCTGAGCGGATCGCGGAGGCGTTGCCGGGGTCGGTGGGGGTGGATCCGATGCCGATGCTGGCGCGGTTGGAGGAGATGGCGCGGGCCGCGGCGGAGGGGAGCCGACCGAACGCCTAAGAGCTCGGGGAACCTGTGGTTCGGCGGGTGCGGGCTGGTTGTGGCTGGTCGCGCCCACGCGGCGGAGCCGCATATCGATACGGCCCCGCGCCCCTTGGGAATTGCAGTCACCCTTGATTCAAGGAGGTGAACGTGGACTTCGGATTCAGCGCTGAGGACAGTGAGTTCCGCGTCGAAGCTCGCGCCTGGCTCGACGAGCATGCCCCGCACGCGTCGGACCGCCGCTCCTGGGAGCGGACTCTCGGCGCCGACGGGTGGATCGGGATCGGCTGGTCGGAGGAGGGGTACGGGAACCGGACCGCCACCCTCACCCAGCAGGTCGCCTGGGCCGAGGAGTATGCGCGGTCGTCCGCGCCGCCCAGATCCGGGCACATCGGGGAGAACCTTCTCGCGCCCACCCTCCTCGCCCATGGCACGGCCGAGCAGAAGTCCCGCTTCCTGCCCCCGGTGGCCGCCGGCGCCGAACTCTGGTGCCAGGGCTACAGCGAGCCGGGCGCCGGATCCGACCTGGCCGGAATCCGGACGCGGGCCGAGCTCGCCCCCGACGGGCGGACGTACCGCGTCACGGGCCAGAAGATCTGGACGTCCCTCGCCCACGAGGCGGACTGGTGCTTCGTCCTGACCCGCACCGACCCGGACTCGACGCGCCACCACGGCCTGACCTTCCTCCTCGTCCCCATGGACCAGCCCGGCCGGATCGAGGTGCGGCCCATCCGTCAGCTCACCGGCACCAGCGAGTTCAACGAGGTCTTCTTCGACGGCGCACACGCGCGTGCGGAGCACGTGGTCGGCGGCGAGGGCAACGGCTGGCGGGTCGCGATGAGCCTGCTCGGCTTCGAGCGCGGCGTGTCGACACTGGCCCAGCAGATCGGATTCGCACAGGAGTTGGGCCAGGTGGTGCGTGCGGCGGTGCGGACGGGCGCGGCCGACGACCCCGTCGTACGCGAGCGGCTGGTGCGGCTGTGGGCCGAGCTGCGGACCATGCGGTGGAACGCGCTGCGGACTCTGGGCGGCTCCGGCGGGCCGGGGGCGCCCAGTGTGGCCAAGCTGCTGTGGGCGGGCTGGCACCAGCGGCTGGGGGAGGTCGCGGTGCAGGTGCGCGGCGCGGCGGCGAGCGCCGGCCCGTCGGACTGGACACCCTCCGCACCGTACGAACTCGACGAGACACAGCACCTGTTCCTGTTCTCCCGGGCCGACACGATCTACGGCGGCTCGGACCAGATACAGCGCACGATCATCGCCGAGCGCGTGCTCGGCCTGCCCAGAGAGCGCAAGGGGGTCGTCTGATGCGAGGTGTGGTGTTCGACGGGAAGCGGGCCGAGGTCGTGGACGATCTCGGTATCCGCGATCCCGGACCCGGTGAGGTGCTCGTCGCGATCTCGGCGGCCGGGCTGTGCCACAGCGACCTGTCGGTGATCGACGGGACGATCCCCTTCCCGGCACCGGTCGTGCTCGGCCACGAGGGCGCCGGGGTGGTGGAGGCGGTCGGCGCCGGGGTCACCCATGTCGCCCCCGGCGACCACGTCGCCCTGTCCACCCTCGCCAGCTGCGGGACCTGCGCGGAGTGCGACCGGGGGCGGCCGACGATGTGCCGGCAGGCGATCGGGCGACCGCAGAAGCCGTTCACGCGCGCGGGGCGGGCGGTGTACCAGTTCGCGTCCAACTCCGCCTTCGCCGAACGGACCGTGGTGAAGGCCGTGCAGGCGGTCCGTATCCCGAAGGACATCCCGCTGCCGTCGGCCGCGCTGATCGGGTGCGGGGTGCTCACCGGGGTGGGCGCGGTGCTCAACCGCGCACGGGTGGGGTACGGCGAGAGCGTCGTCGTCATCGGCACCGGCGGCATCGGGCTCAACGTCCTCCAGGGCGCGCGGATCGCGGGCGCCCTGCGGATCGTCGCGGTCGACTCCAACCCGGCGAAGGAGGCGGTGGCCAGGCAGTTCGGCGCGACGGACTTCCTGCCTTCCACCGAGGGCGTGCGGGACATCCTGCCGACGGGCGCGGACCACGTCTTCGAGTGCGTCGGCCGGGTGGAGCTGATCCGCCAGGCGATCGACCTGCTCGACCGGCACGGTCAGGCGATTCTGCTCGGCGTCCCGCCCGCGACCGCCGAGGCGTCCTTCCTGGTCTCCTCCCTCTACCTCGACAAGTCCATCCTGGGCTGCCGCTACGGCGCCGCCCGCCCCCAGCGCGACATAGCCCTCTACGCCGACCTGTACCGCGACGGCCGCCTCCTCCTCGACGAACTGATCACCCAGACCTACCCCGTCGAGGACTTCGAGAAGGCGACGGCGGACGCGGAGGCGGGCCGGGTGGCGCGGGGGGTGCTCACGTTCTAGGCAGCTGCGACAACTACTGTTTACGTATCGCCACTTGGTAACTATAGTTGTCGCATGACCTCGTCTGAGATCACCACTGAAGAGCAGACAGAGCTCGCCAAGGCGCTCTACGACGCCCTCCACCCGCTCGCATCGGCCTTGCGCAACCGAGCGTCAGGGCTGCCCGAGGACCGCATGTGGGAGGGGGAACCGGTCGAAGTGGCCCTGTCCGTACTGGCCGCCTGGAAGGTGGTGGACGCGGAGGTCAAGAGGTTGACGGCCATCGCGGCGGGAACCGCGGGGTCCTACGGCGCGAGCTACGAGCAGATGGGCGTCGTCTGGGGTATCACCCGGCAGGGCGCCCGCAAGAAGTGGCCCGACGCTGTCGGTCCACCGGCGACCACGGCAGCGCGCACAAGCGCCGTACTCGAACTATGCGGTGGAACAGCCGAAGTGACGCAGGAAACCTCGTCCGGCGGCTGGAGGTGGACCGCCGAGGGCGCCGACGGAACACACGGCGCGCCCGACGCCGACATCTGGTACACGACGAAGGAGGAGGCCGCAGCCCACGCGGGAGCCTTCCTGAAGGAGCATGCCCCCGGGCGGTCCTAGAGCCGGCATCGGGACCGTGCGGGCAGGTCAGTCGTGGTCACCTGGCAGGTCAGTCACATGCCGCGAGCAGCTCTTCGAGGGCGGCGCGGATGGCTTCGTCCTGGACGAAACCCCGCCAGCCGCCGTAGCAGCGGAGCCGCTGATCACGGGACAGCACATCGCGCAGGAGCTGCGCAGTGGGTCGGGCGGCGTGGCCGATCCGGGCCAGGTAGCGCACGGCGGGGAGCATGACCGGGAGACAGGTGCCCTCGGCCAGCCCCTGCACCGCACTCGTCATGGCCGGGACGGTGGTCCCGGTATCGCCGGTCGTGGCCCAGAGGGCATGCGCTGCCTCGACACGGGTCCAGGGGTCGTTGTCGGCGGTCATGGCCCGGAGCTGGTCCGCGTAGCGGGCGGCGTGCGGGCCGAGGTCGGCGAGTATGCGCAGGGCGGGGCGCGGGATGCCCGCCCCGGTGGCGACTCCTCCGACTGCTTCCAGGGCCGGTCCGGGCTCGCCGCCGAGCTTCCAGTAGACCCAGGCCGCGACTTCTGCGCGGGGTTCGCCGCTGCCCGATCGGGCCAACAGCAGGTCTCGTGCCCCGTCCCCCGCCGTTCCGATCCCTGCCAGCGCGTTCGCTGCCGCTGTCCAGGTCCGGTCGTCCTCCAGGAGGGGGAGCAGTCGGGGAACCGCCGCCTTCGCGGCGGGACCCCAGTCCGCGAGCAGCCGGCAGAGGTAGTTGAGCACGTGGTCGCTCGTGTCGGCGTCGAGCCACTCACCGATCGCGGGCACGAGCAGCTCGGCATGGTCGGGAAGGTGGCCCAGGACCTCGTGAAGCATGGGGAGGACGGCATCGTGCAGGCGGTCGGGGTCGTGATGGAGCGCGGAACGCGCGAAGCCCGATCGCGTGCCGGCCATCAGCTCGATCAGGCCCGGCAGGCATCGCGGATCGTTCATCCGGGCCAGTGCCCACAGCGCGGCCTCGGCGACGGTTGCCCGTTCCCCGGTGTCCCGGGCGGTGGTGTCGCCGAGCAGGACGGCGACCTCGTCGGCGTGGGCTGCGGCGGCCGGGCCGAGGCAGGCCAGCAACTCGGCTGCGCGGAATCGGACCTCGGGGGCAGGATCGTCCAGCCGCGCGGAGAGGGCGGGGAGGAGTGCGGTGCTCGCTGAGCGCCATCGCGCCAGCAACCCGCCTGCCTGGGCCAGTGCGGCGACCCGCTGGTCGACGTCGGGATGGTCTTCCAGAAGGCCGAGGGTGAAGGTGGGCGACGGCCCGGTGAACAGTGCTGCGGTCCAGCGGTGGACACCCTTGACGCCGGTACTGACCAAGCTGGTGTGGCGCCACAACTCGACGCTCGGGTCCCGGACCGCTTCCAGCAGGAGGCCGACCTGCCGTACGGCAAGGTTCAGGTCGGCCGGTGCAAGCGCGTGCACCGCCGCCAAGCGGATCTGCGCCTCCGGAGCGTCGAGCAGCCGGTGGAGCAGTTCCAGAGCCTCGCCGGCCCGCGCGCCGGCGGGCTCTCGTCCCGCCGCCCGGCCGAGCGCAAGGACCAGGTCGAGGCGTGTCGCCGGATCGGCCTCCGCATGCCAGCACCGCACAAGCGCCGGCAGGACGAGCTCACCGGGGCTCTCGCAGACACCGAGTACATGGGCCGCGCCCCGTCGGATCTCCGGGACGGAATCGGTGAGCAGGACAAGCACCTTCGGCAGAGCCTCTTCCCATGCCGACTGCCAGCCGGGGTCCACGAACCTCTCGGTCAGCCGCCCGGCCTCGGCCGCCAGGCTCCACACCAGTTCCGTCACCTCGCGGCGAGTCGGGAGCGGTACCTCCGGACTCCCGGCCAGGCGCACCAGAAAGGGCAACGCGGCCGAGGCCGCCGAGCAGATCCAGCCGCCCTGGTGGAAGATGCGGATGACGAGCTCGAACGCCGCGTCGTCGGCGTCCTCCGGATCCCCTCCCGCGCACCGGCGCAACAGGGCGGGCACATCCTCGGCAGACCCGTAGCTGTGCTCCAGCGCCGCCCAGTCAACCGCGTCCAGTCCCTCCCACATGCCCGCGACCCTATAGCCGGCCTGCCACACGGGCGACGAGATATCGGTGCTGTGGGAAGCCGCGAATCGATCGCACCACATCGAGGTCCCGAGGGCCGGATGACCGAACCGAAGAACCTGGCAGGGAACGGCACCTACCGTGATTCCATGACCTATCGCGACGTCGCCTCGAAAAGGGTCATGGTCTGGGCCTGCACCGCGGTGGGCGCCCGTATGCCGGTGGCCATGGCGCCGTTGGCGTTGGTGTTCCTCGTGCGCGAGCGGCCCGGCGGGTACTCGCTGGGGGCGGTGCTCGCGGCGGTGTACGTGATCGGCGAGATCGTGGGCGCGCCGGTGCTGGGGATGAGGCTGCGTCCCGAGCGGGCCCGTGCGCACCTTGCCGTCGGCCTCGCGGCCGGAGCCGTCGGGTTCGCGGGGCTGGGGGCCCTTCCGGGCGCGCATCCGGCCGTCCTCGCCGCGTTCGCGGTCGTCGCGGGGGCCGCGCCCGCCGCTGCCACCGGGGGGCTGCGGACACTGCTCACCGCGCTGGTGCCGGAGCGTGCGGTGGCGCAGGCGATGTCCGTCGAGTCGATGCTGACGGCCGGGGTGTGGGCGCTCTCCCCGGCCGCGGTCGCCGGTCTGGCGCTCGGTGTCGCGCCGCGCGTTCCCCTGGTGCTCGCCGCCGTTCTCATGGCCTGCTCGGTCGGTGGGCTGCGGTTCCTTCCGGCTGCCTGGGGTGGGGGTGACGAACGGGAGGGTGGCGCTTCGCAGTTGCGGGTGCTGGCCGGTGCCTGGCCGGTGTACGTCATGGGCGCGGCGAGCCTCACCCTGCTCGGGCTCTCCGAACTCGTCCTGCCCGCGCTGCTCGAACAGCGCGGCATCGGCGTCGGCTGGTCCGGCCCGCTGCTGGCCGGAATGGCCGTGGGCGGAGGGCTCGGTGCGTTCGCGTACGGCCTTCGGACCTGGCCGGGAAGGCTGCGTACCCGCAGCGTGGTGCTGATGGCGGGGACGGCGGTGTGTGTGGCGGCTGCCGCTCTGATACCCCGCACGGCGGGCATCGCGCCGGTACTGGTCGTGGGCGGCGCGCTCCAGTCGGCCGCGATGCTCACCCGCAACCTCGCCCTGCGCGAGGCCCTGCCGCCGAGTGCCCTGGCCGCCGGCTACTCGGTCATGTACGCGGCTGCGGGAGCGGGTTACGCGGCGACCGGCTCCCTCGCCGGGGCGCTGCTCCAGGTGGTGGCGCCGTCGACGGCCGTTCTGGCCGGGGTGGGTCTGACCGTGGCGCTCACGGGAGTCGGCTGGTGGGGCGAGGCGCGCCGCGCCGCCGGTTCAGCGCAGGGCGCCGACACCGCCGTGGCTCTCGGACCCGCCGCCGATGGTTGCGGTGTTCTCGGTCCGGAAGGTACGGCGGTACGCGGTCGGGGTGACGCCGAGCGCCGCCTGTAGGTGCTGGCGCATCGACTGGGCCGTGCCGAAGCCGGCGTCGCGGGCGATCTGGTCGACGGACAGGGAGGTGGTCTCCAGGAGGTGCCGGGCCCGTTCGACGCGCTGCTGGGTGAGCCACTGCCCCGGGCTCACCCCGGTCTCCTCGCGGAAGCGGCGGGTGAAACTCCGTACGGACATGGCCTCCTGGGCCGCCATGTCCCGCAGCTGGATGGGCTGGTGGAGGCGGCCGAGCGCCCAGGCACGGGCGGTGGTGGTACCGGCCTGCTGCGGGTCGGGCACGGGCCGCTCGATGTACTGCGCCTGACCGCCGTCGCGGTGCGGCGGTACGACCGTACGGCGGGCGACCTCGTTGGCGACGGCGGTGCCGTGGTCGCGGCGGACCATGTGCAGGCACAGGTCGAGGCCGGCGGCGACGCCCGCCGAGGTGAGGATGTCGCCGTCGTCGATGAAGAGGACGTCCGGGTCGACGTCGATCTTCGGGAAGAGTTGTTGCAGGTGGTCGGCCTCGGCCCAGTGGGTGGTGGCCGGGCGGCCGTCGAGGAGGCCGGCGGCGGCGAGGACGTAGACGCCGGTGCAGATGGAGGCGAGGCGGGTGCCGGGGCGGAGATGGGCGAGGGCGGCGGCGAGGTCGTCGGTGAGCACGCCCTCCTCGAAGACCGGGCCGAGTTCGTACGACGCGGGGATGACGACGGTGTCGGCGGTGGCGAGGGCCTCCGGGCCGTGCTCGACCGTGATCGAGAAGTCGGCGTCCGTCCGCACCGGCCCCGGCGGCCGGATCGAGCAGGTCACGACCTCGTACAGGTGCCGCCCCCGGGCGTCCTTCGGGCGGCCGAAGATGCGGTGCGGGATGCCCAGCTCGAAGGGGAGCAGACCGTCGAGGGCGAGCACGACGACGCGGTGCGGGCGATGGTCACGGCCTTGGCTCATGGCCCGATCCTAGCGAATGCTGGCCTTCGGGCCAGTGGTCGAGGGAAGCCGGACATCGGACCCTTACTGACGTGACCCAGACAAGCCAGGCTCCCGCAGCCATAGAGGAACAGAAGCCCGCTTCCCGTACGCGCATCCACCGTGCGTGGTTCGTCGCCGCCGTCACCTTCGTCACGATCATCGGCGCGGCGGCCTTCCGCTCGCTGCCCGGTCTGCTCATCGACCCGCTGCACGCCGAGTTCGGCTGGTCGCGCGGCACGATCGGCGCCGCGGTCTCGATCAACCTGGCCCTGTACGGGCTCACCGCACCCTTCGCGGCGGCTCTGATGGACCGCTACGGCATCCGCCGGGTGGTGGCGGTCGCCCTCACCGTGATCGCGCTCGGCTCGGGGCTGACGGTGTGGATGACGGCGGCCTGGCAGCTGCTGCTGTGCTGGGGCCTGCTGGTCGGCCTGGGCTCCGGCTCGATGGCGCTGGCCTTCGCCGCGACGGTCACCAACCGCTGGTTCACCGAGCGCCGCGGCCTGGTCAGCGGCATCCTCACCGCGGCCTCCGCCTCCGGCCAGCTGATCTTCCTGCCGCTGCTGTCCTGGATGATCACACGGTACGACTGGCGCCCGGCGGCCGTGACGGTGGCTCTGGCCGCCCTCGCCGTCGTCCCCTTCGTATGGCTGCTGCTGCGCGACCATCCGGCGGACGTGGGCCAGAAGCCGTACGGGGCGAAGGAGTTCGTCGAGAAGCCAGCGCCCGTGACGGGGGCGGCGCGCAGGACGGTCACGGTCCTGCTGAAGGCTGTGCGCACGGGGCCGTTCTGGCTGCTCGCCGGCACCTTCGCGATCTGCGGCGCCTCCACGAACGGCCTGGTCCAGACCCACTTCGTGCCGGCCGCCCACGACCACGGCATGCCGGTCACCGCGGCGGCCACCCTGCTCGCGGTGATCGGCGTCTTCGACGTCGTGGGCACGATCGCCTCCGGCTGGTTCACCGACCGCTTCGAACCGCGCCGTCTGCTCGCCGTGTACTACGCGCTGCGGGGGATCTCGCTGCTCTTCCTCCCGATGCTGCTCGCTCCTTCCGTCCACCCTCCGATGATCTTCTTCATCGTCTTCTACGGCCTCGACTGGGTCGCCACCGTCCCGCCCACCCTCGCGCTGTGCCGCGAGCAGTACGGCGACGACAGCGCGATCGTCTTCGGCTGGGTACTGGCCTCGCACCAGGTCGGCGCGGCGCTGGTCGCCTTCCTCGGCGGTGTCGCACGGGACACCTTCGGCTCGTACGACGTCGTCTGGTACGCGTCCGGCGCGCTGTGCGCGGCGGCGGCGCTGATGGCGCTGGTGATCAGGCGGCGGCCGACGGGCCTGACACCGGCGGTGGCGACGGCGGCGGCCTGACGGCACACCGTCCGGACGGCGCACCTAGCTCAGAAGTCCGGTCGGCACTGCCCGGCCGTACAACTCGTCGAGACCGACCAGCAGCACGTCACCCCCTGCCGCCTCGGCCCGCAAGGAGTCACTGAAACCCGCCGCGCTGAAGCACGCCAGCCCGCAATGTGACGTGTCCATACCGCGGGTGGCGAGCAGGTCTCTGGCGCGGCCGAGGCGTTCGAGGTGGGCGTGCCCCATGACCGTGCCCCATTTCGCCTCACCCAGCAGGGCGACCGAGGGGCGGCTTCCGCCGGATCCCGGTTCGACCACGGCGACATCGATCTGGATCTGCCGACGGTCCCTGGGATCGGTTACGACTCCGCCGCCCACGGTACCCAGGGAGGTACTCAGCATCGCGCGGCCCGCTCCCAGCACGTACTCGCGGCACACCGATTCGAAGTGCGGACCGGCCACCTGTGCCGCGAAGCGTTCGCCCGCCTGCGCCCACACCTCCGCGGCCTGACCACCTTCCAGCCGGGCCCAGGCGGGCCGCATGACGGCCTCGTAGAAGTTGATCAGAGGTTCGGTGATGCGGTACTGCGACTTTCCGGCTCGGAAGACATCGGGTTCGCGTACCAGGAGATGGCTGTCCTCCAGCACGTTGAGCGGATGCGAGATGTCGACGGACTTGCGGCCGATGTAACCGGCGATGCCTCCGCGCGTCGTATTACCCTGCGCCACCGCGGCCAGCACCGAGTGGTACAGCGCCGTGTCCCGGATGTCGGCTTCCTCCGCAAGGAGGTACCGGGCCTCCCGGAACAGCGGGCTGAACGGCGAGAGCACCGTGCGGCAGATCCAGTCGTCGAAGCCGCCGAGGTTCGAGGGGACGTCGTCCGCCAGGAACTGGCGGCGGTACGCGGGGGTTCCGCCGAGGACCGCGTGCAGCCGGACGGCGAGGGCCGGGTCGTCGGCGACGCCCCAGAAGTCCGCCGCCGCCCGATAGCCGAAGGGCCGAACCACGAGTTCCAGCTGCGCCCGGCCGCGCAGCGGCGCACTGCTGGCCAACAGCCCACCCATGACGGACATGGCTGAACCGCACAGCAGCAGCCGCATGCGGCTTTCCTCCACTTGGAAGCGGTCGATCATGCGTTGGAAGAGGGACGGCAGTTCCGGGGCGGCCTTCACCAGGTACGGGAACTCGTCGATGACCACGAGGAACGGGCTGTCCACGGCCGGCCCCCCAGCGGTCCGGTGTCCCGGGACGGCGAGCCCGAAGAGATAGGAGACGGCGTCGTCCCAGGTGGCGAAGGAGAACGGCACCGGGGATCCCACGTGCTCGGCCAGAGCCGCGCTGAACTGACGGAGCGATTCCGCCTCGGTCGCGTCAGTGGCCCCGAAGTAGAAGCCGCCGCACTGCTCGACGAGCGCCCGCAGCAGGTACGTCTTGCCCATGCGGCGTCGGCCGCTGACGACCCCGAGCGCCGCGTGCGGCAACGGCCGCGTGACGAACGAGATGAGCGCGTCCCACTCGGGTGCCCGGTCGAAGACACGCGACGGTTTGGTCGGCCTGGCTTGCTGCACGAATGCTCCCTGGTGGGCTCGCTAGGATCGTACCCCTAAGGAGTGTAGTCCTAACTCGTCATGCGATCAGAAAGCTTCCGATCGTGATGCCCAAGGTCGCCACACTGAAGAAGGTGATCCCCGCCGCCGCGAGGGTGCCGGTGATCCGCTCTCCGGTCGGACGCCCCTGCGTGGCGAGCCAGAAGACGCCCGCCGCGACGATCGCGATCGTCACCCCGCCGATCAGGACGATTGCCACCCACATCCATCTGGCCTCGCTGCCGTCGCCGCTCATGCGAACCATCCACCCCTCCGTCGGGAACTGCTCCGAACCAACGGGAGAGGAGCGTAGCGGGCGGCTCCAACACTCACAAATATTTACGACACTCACGCGCTGATAGGGTTTGCCCTGCACAACACCGCACGAGGAGGACCGGCAAGATCTCATGTCCATCGACAGCGGCCTCCTGGCCGAGGACCTGCGGAGGCTCACCGCCCACCTGGAGTCGGAACTGGCTTCGAAGACCTCGGCCGACCCCGCCGTGAAGCAGCTGCGCGACGAGTACGACTCCGCCCTGATCCATCACCTGACGGCGAAGACGTGGCAGGTCTGGCTGGGCGACCGGATCGCCCGGGCCGCGACGGCCTGGGTGCTCGCGACCGTGATCATCCGGTTCTGTGAGGACAACGACCTCCTCGACATCTCCTTCGTCAAGGACCCGTCACCCGGTGAATCGGCCGTCCACGCTGTCGACCGGCTCCGTCGCCATCCCGCGTTGGCCACGGTGTTCGGCGGCGCCGGCAATTCCCTGTGGCGGATGAGGCCCGGCCCGGAAGCCGACGCCGAACTGCTCGCCTTCTGGCGCCGCCGGACCCCGGACGGGGCTCTCGTGCACGACTTCACCGACGAGTCGCGGTCCACTGGGTTTCTCGCGATTCTTCACTCGACGCTGGATGAGAGCGCCACGCAGTCGTACGGACAGGTGCCGACCCCGTGGTTCGTAGTCGATCTCATTCACGACCTCACCCTCGAACCCGCCCTGGCCGAAATCGCGTCCGATGCGGTGAGGCTGTCCGGCTTCCGGTTCGCCGATCCCGCCTGCGGCACGGGCGGATTCCTCCTGGGGGCATACGAACGGCTCTTCCGCCGGTGGTCCGAGGTCAGGCCGGGTATGAGCGCCTGGCAGCGGGCGGCCCGGGCGTTGCGGTCCGTGCACGGCTGCGACATCGACCCGTGCGCTGTTCTCGTCTCACGGTTCCGCCTGCTGATGGCCGCGATGAACAGCACGGGCGAGGGTCGCCTCGACGACGTTCCGGACCTACAGGTGGTCGTGGCGACCGGCGACTCGCTTCTGCATGGCCGCCCTGTCGCAAACGGTGTGCCGAGGTCGGCCGGCCTCGACTCGGCGGCCGACCTCGACGTGTACGCGGCCCGTCAGGGGCTCCTCGGCCTCGCCTCCTATCACGTGGTGACGACCAATCCGCCGTACGTCTCCGTCAAGGACAAGGCCCTGTTCGCGGCCTACCGCGACGCCTACGAGAGCTGCGGCGGCCCCTACGCGCTCTCTGTTCCGTTCACCGAACTCGCCTTCCGCCTTGCGCTGCCCGGCAGGGACGCGGGCCGAGTCGGCCTGCTGACGTCCAACTCCTTCATGAAGCGCGAGTTCGGACGGCACCTTGTCGAGCGCTTTCTCCCCACAGTGGAGATCTCCCACGTCATCGACACCTCCGGCGCCTACCTTCCCGGGCACGGCACCCCGACCGCGGTTCTCGTGGGCCGGAACCGTGTGCCCGGCCCCGGCACGCCTGTACACGTCGTCGTCGGTCGCCGAGGAGAGCCCCAGCAGCCGGCAGAAGCCGACAAAGGTGTCGTCTGGCAGGCACTTCGCGCCCTGGCATTCAAGGCCAGGGCGAAGAACGAGTGGGCGGAGTCCTACCCGCAGGACCGAGCACAGTTGCGCGCGTTCCCCTGGACTCTCACCCCGTCGGACGCCCAGGCCGCGCTGCGCCGTATGGAAACGGGACAGCGGCTCAAGGACCGAGTGGTTCGCATCGGATACGCCGCGAACACCGGCTCCGACGACCTCTTCTGCGCCTCCGCCGGCGCCTTCCGGCGAGCCGGGGCGGAGGAGGGTGCCACTGTCCCCGTGCTGACCGGATCCGAGGTGCGGGACTGGTCGGCGGATCCGGCGCTGAAAGCGTTCTTTCCTCGCTCCGGCCACGACCGGACACCCGTCGACCTGCGACAGCTGCCTGGTCACCATCGGCGTCTGTGGCCCTACCGGACAGTGCTGCGGAAGAGACCCGGCGCCAAGAAGACGGCACCGTGGTACGACTGGCATCAGATCACGTCCGGTTGGGACATGCATCCGTGGTCGATCGTCTTTCCCTGGGTGGCCACGCATCCTCATTTCAGCCTTGTCCGAGGCTCTGCCGTCCCGCTCAATTCGGCACCGGAGATCAAGCTGGCGTCGAGCGGCACGGAGGCCTCCCATCTTGAACTCCTTGGTGTTCTCAACAGCTCGGCTGTGTGTTTCTGGCTCAAGCAGATGAGCCAGAGCAAGGGGCAACCTCGTGCCGATCAGCTCCGTGGAGGTGAGGCCTGGGAGAAGATCTACGAATTCACCTCCACCCGCCTTCTCGATCTTCCTCTCCCCAGCGGGTTCCCGTTGAGGGAGGCGGAGGAACTGGACAGCCTCGCGGTCGAGTCGAGGCGTGTCCTGGCGGAGGTCACGGATCCCGGCAGCAGGCTTACCCACCGCTTCCTCGCTGAGGCCGAGAACCGGTGGCACGCGCTGAGATCGCGGATGATCGCCGTCCAGGAGGAACTCGACTGGAGGGTCTATGCCCTGTACGGCCTGGTTGCCGACGACGGACAGCTGACGACCTCGGGGGACGTACCCGGGATCGCCTTGGGTGAGCGGGCCTTCGAAATCGTGCTCGCCAGGAGAGTCGTGGCGGGCGAGGCACGCACCACGTGGTTCGACCGCCACGGGACGCAAGCGGAGCCCGGAACCCCCGAGAGCTGGCCCTCGGCCTACCGAGACCTGGTTGAGCGTCGTGCGCACGCCATCCAGGAGAACCCATGGCTCACGCTCCTGGAACAGCCTGAGCACAAGCGCCGCTGGGCTGCCCCGCCATGGAGCGTCCTCGTCCACGGCATCCTGCGCGACCGCCTGCTCGAACTCTGTGAGTCGTCCTGGCTGTGGCACGAGCAGTCGCCCGGCGGCCCGCGCCCTGTCGCTCGAACGGTTCGGCAATTGGCTGACATTCTGGGAAAGGACGAGGACTTCACCGAGCTGACAGAGCTCTACTCGCCCGGATCGAGCACGAGCGAGACGTTGCTGACACTGCTGGCCGACGAGCACGTCCCCCAGGCGGCACCCCTCCGGTACAAGGCGTCAGGCCTCGTCAAACGACGCCTGTGGGAAGAGCTGTGGGAGGCGCAACGCAGGGCCGACGGCCAGGGGCTCGCCGATACCGGAGTGCCTCACGACGTCCCGCCACGGTTCGCGGCGGTCGACTTTCTCCGACCGTCCTACTGGCGGCAGCGCGGCAAGTTCGACGTTCCGAACGAACGCTTCGTCTCCTTCGCCCCGACCGCCTCGCCTCTGTCGCCCACGACGACGATCGGTTGGGCGGGCTGGAACGCGTACGAACGCGCCTCGGTCGTGCTCGACCTGCTGGAATCCGACGCCCATGCGCACACGCAACGCCCGGAGTCTGCTCTGCCACTGCTCGGCGCACTCGCGGAGCTTCTGCCATGGGTCGCGGAGTACGAACGCCGACCCGACCAGGACCATGCCGTGGAGGAAGGGGCTCTGCGGCGTGCTTACCACGAGCGTCTCGCACGCATCGGCCTGACGGAGGAGGACGTGAACTCGTGGCGCCCTCCTGCGCCGAGACGAGGAAGACCGCGCCGAAACGGCTAGGTTCCTCTTTCGTCCTCCGGCCCGGGCCAGTGGGTCGGTCAGAGGAACCGGCCCTTGTGGAACAGCAGGGGCGCGTCGTCCCCGTCGGCCGCTCCCAGCGCGTCCACCCGGCCTACGACGATGAGGTGGTCGCCGCCCGGGTGCACCGCGTGGATCGTGCAGTCGATCCAGGCGTGCGAACCGGTGAGGCGCGGCGAACCGGACACCGGGGCGGCGTCGTACTCCACGCCCGCGAACTTGTCCGCGCCGCTCACCGCGAAGGCACGGCACAGGGCGCCCTGGTCCGCGCCGAGCACATTGACGCAGAAGACGCCCGCGCGGGCGATGCGCGGCCAGGTCGTGGACCTGCGGGCCACCATGAAGGCGACCAGGGGCGGGTCGAGGGAGAGGGAGGAGAAGGACTGGCAGGCGAAGCCGGCGGGACCGGTCTCGCCGTCGGCGGCGGGTGCGGTGACAACGGTCACGCCGGACGCGAAGTTCCCCAGCACACGCCGGAATTCGCCCTGGTCCACGGGCGCCCGCTCGTCCTCGCGGACGCAGCGCAGTTCGGGCCGGGGCAGCGGTTCGACCGGCCCCGCCCGCAGATAACGAACGGCCGCTGCCGCCATCCCCGCATGTCCCATCACGTCTTCCATTGAAGCTGACGGTCCATCAGATAGGAAGAGGTGCGCATACTCTGCCGCAATGGGATGGGACGGCATATTCACGAAGACGAGGCCGAAGCGGGCGCGACCTGAGACGACCGCGGCCGTCGCCGTCGCCGCGGCGCAGCTTCCGGCGCTCTTCCTGCTCTGGTGGATCCACGATTCGACCGCCGACACCTACGGCCGCGACTACGGCGGTGCCTTCGGTCTGCTCTGCCTGTTCGTCCTCGCGCCCGTGTACCTGCCGGTGCTCGGCCTGCTGCACGCGTGCGTGCAGATCCTGCCGGGCGCCGCCCTCGCCGACCTCGCGTCCGGCCGGGTGCGGTGGTTCTGCCAGTTGCCGGGTGCGGTCCTGGTCGGTACGGGGTGGGCCGCGGTGTCGTCCGCCCTGTGGGGTGCGCCGTTCGTGATCACCGCACCGGTGCTCGCGGGACTCGGCGTGCTGCCCGTCCTCGCGATGGCGTACGCGCGGCGTCGGGAGTGGGGTACCCGGGGCATCTGGTGGCGCGCGGCGACGGGGTCCGTCGCGTTGTCCGTACTCGCCCTCGCCGGCGGGCTGGTCGCCACCGCGACGGGGCTGATCGAGGAGTACGAGCCTCCGCGGCTGTCCGCCGCCCGGGTCACCGGTGTGTGGCGCGGCGCGAACGGGTCGGAGCTGCGGCTGTTGCCGGGCGGGCGGGCCGAGTTGACCAGGATGCCGGTGCGGGACTCGGCCGTGTGCGACGGCACCGGCACCTGGAGCTATGAGAAGGAACGCGCGTACGACTCCCGGGACGGCGTCGTCGTACGGCTCGGGGCGGGCAGCGGCACCGGCAGCGGCTGCGGGGACGAGACGGCCTGGACGATCGGCGGCACGGAGCGGGCCCCCGAGCTGTTCGTGATCCTCGGGGACCCGGACAACGGGGACCTGTGCATTCTGAAGCCGGCGGTCGCCGCCTGAGCCTCAACGCCCCCTGAACTCCGGCCCCCGGCGCTCCACGAAGCTTGTCACTCCCTCCCTCGCGTCCGCCGTCGTCATGTTGATCTCCTGCGCGGTGGCCTCGGCCGCGAAGGCGGTGGCGCGGTCGCTGTCGAGGGAGGCGTTGACCAACTGCTTGGTGAGGGCGAGCGCTCGGGTGGGGCCGGTGGCGAGGCGGGTCGCCCAGTCACGGGCCGTCTTGTCCAGGTCGGCGTCCGGGACGACCCGGTTGACCAGCCCCAGACGTTCCGCGTCCGGTGCGGTGAGCGCGTCGCCGAAGAACATGAGTTCCTTGGCGCGCTGCGGGCCGATCAGACGGGGGAGGAGATACGCCCCGCCGCCGTCCGGGACGAGTCCGCGCCGTACGAACACCTCGATGAAACGGGCCGATTCGGCGGCCAGGACCAGATCGCAGGCGAACGCCAGGTGCGCGCCCAGGCCTGCGGCCGTGCCGTTGACCGCCGCGATCACCGGCTTCTCGCAGTCCAGTACGGCCGCGATCAGGCGCTGGGCGCCCAGCCGGAGGGTGCGGGCCACGTCGCCGGCGACTCGCTCGCCCGCCGCCGACGCCCCGCCCCGCAGATCCGCGCCGGCGCAGAAGCCGCGGCCGGTCCCGGTGAGGACGACGGCCCTCACGGCGGGGTCCGCGGAGGCCTCGGAAAAAAGTTGGATCAGGCGTTCTCGCTGGTCAGGGGCGATGGCGTTGAGGGTTTCGGGCCGGTTGAGGGTGATGATCGAGACGTGATTGTCAGTGGCGTGCCGTACCAATGGAGTCGAAGCAGACATCACGGTCTCACGGGGGGAATCGGACATGTTCATCTCAGCTGCACACCGCCAACGCGTCCAGGGCCACGGCGCCCTGCCCCGAGGGCAGCACCAGCAGCGGGTTGATGTCGAGTTCGGCCAGGTCGCCGCCGAGTTCGAGGGCCATGCGCTGGACCCGCAGGACGACCTCGACGAGGGCGTCCACGTCGGCCGGGGGTCGCCCGCGGGCGCCGCCAAGGAGGGCGTGGCCGCGGAGCTCGGCGAGCATGTCGCGCGCCTGGTCCTCGCCGAAGGGGGGCACGCGTACGGCGGCGTCGCGCAGGATCTCGACCAGGACACCGCCGATCCCGACGGTCACCGTCGGCCCGAAGAGGTCGTCGTGGGTCATCCCGACCACCATCTCCACACCCGGCTCGACCATCTGGCACACCAGGACGCCGTCCAGGGAGACGCCCTCGTAGCGGGCGATGTCGGTGAGTTCGCGGTAGGCGTCGCGGACCTGGCTGGCCGAGGTCAGGCCGATCTTCACCAGGCCCAGCTCGGTCTTGTGGGCGATCTGCGCGCCGGACGCCTTCATCACCACGGGGTAGCCGACCAGCCCCGCCGCCCGTACGGCCGCCGCCGCGCTCGTCACCAACTGCTCGCGCGGGACCCGGATCCCGTACGCCCGCAGCAGCTGTTTCGCCGCGTGCTCGCTCAGCTGCTGGCCCGGTCGCATCAGCGCCCGCGCCTTGCGGAAGGACGGGGACGGCGTGCGGGGCGCCTGGTCGAAGGGGGAGTGGTAGCCGCTCACGAAGCGGTGGTGGTCGAGATGGGCGCGGACCGCGGTGATGCAGTTGGACAGGGTGCGGAAGGTCGCCACCCGGGAGGAGCCCAACAGCACGTCCCGGTAGGCCGGTTCCGTGCCCACCGGGGAGCCCCACACCACGCACACCAGCTTGTCCGTCTGTTCCGCCGCGTCCACCAGGTCCTGCACGAGACGATCGCTCAGCGGCGGGAAGGGACCGGTGATGGGGCAGATCAGCACCCCGACCTCGGGGTCGGCGAGAATCGCGTCGATGATCTTCCGGCCACGCCAGTCGCCCACCGGATGGCCCCCGTTGTCCACCGGGTTCGCCACGTTCAGGTACTCGGGGATCCACTCGTGCAGCTCGGCCTGCCGGGCGGCCGAGAGGGTGGGCAGCCGCAGGCCGGCCGCCGTCGCCAGGTCGGCCGCGTGCGCGCCGGTGCCGCCGGAGATGGAGTACACGACCACCCCGTCCGCCTGCGGGGGGCGGGCGCGGGCCAGCAGGGCGGCGGTGTCCTGGAGTTCGTCCAGTCCGTCGACGCGGATCACGCCGTACTGCCGCATCGCCGCGTCGACCACCTCGTCCGCGCCGGTCAGCTTGCCGGTGTGGGAGGCGGCGGTACGGGCGCCGGTCTCGGTGCGGCCGACCTTGACCGCGACGATCGGGATCCCGCGCCGGGCCGCCCGGTCGGCGGCCAGCAGGAAGGCACGGCCGTCCTTGAGGCCCTCGACGTAGCAGGCGATGGCACCGACCTCGGGACGTTCGGCGAAGTAGGAGAGGAAGTCGGCGGTCTCCAGGTCGGCCTCGTTGCCGGTCGGCGCCCAGTGGGAGAGCCGGATGCCGAGCTCCTGGAGGGCGAAGACCGGGCGGCCCTGGTGGCCGGACTGGGTGATGAGGGCGATCGACGGCCCCTCGAGGTCGTCACGGAAGTCCTCGAAGGCGTTGAGGTTGGTGTTGGGGCCGAGGAGTCGTATGCCGGAACGCTCCACGGCCGCCGCCAGCCGGGCCTGCGCCGCCGCGCCCGCCTCGCCCGTCTCCGCGAACCCGGAGGCGAAGACGACCGCGAACCTCACCTTCGCCTCGGCGAGCCGCTCGATCACGGGCAGCGGATCGGCGACCAGCAGGACGGCCAGGTCGACCTGTTCGGGCAGGTCGGCCACGGACGGCACGCAGGGGATGCCGAAGACCGACGCGCGGGTGGGGTGCACGGGGTGCAGCCGTGCCCCCACCCGCTCGGCCCAGCCCACCAGCTGCCTGGTGACACCGGTGTTCGGGCGTCCCTCGGCGTCCGAGGCGCCGACGATCGCGACCGACTCGGGCCGGAAGAACCGGTCCAGGTCGGGCACGTCCGAATACAAGGGGCGACCGCTGACGTCCAGGTCGCCGGTGTCGGCCGGCCGCCCGTGCACGGCGGGCCCGGGTTGCTCGCCGCACGCGATGACCCGGGCCCGGCGGGAGTCGGTGGTGAGAGTGCCGTGGGTTGATCCAAGCATCGGTCCGCCCCCTCCTGTTGTGACTGCCAAGTAGCTGACGCTCTGTCAGATTACAGAACTGACGGGATGTCAGGAATGGGCGTGCACGGACAGGAAGTTCCGCTGTGCGGACGGGTCGGTCCGGGCGTGGCCGGAGCGCCCCTGGCTACAGGACGGCCAGCACCTCCCGCGCGACCCGCTCGCCGGAGCGGACCGCGCCGTCCATGAAGCCCATCCAGTGGATGGAGGTCTCCGTGCCGGCCCAGTGGATGCCGCCCACGGGCTCGCGCAGGGACGGGCCGTACTGGGTCAGGACGCCGGGCGCGGCGATGGAGACCGGGCCACCTCGGGTGAAGGCCTCGTTGTTCCAGCGTTGCAGGACGAAGGAGGAGGGGGAGGCCGCTTTCGCGCCGAAGTACGTCACGTAGTCCTTGAGGACGGCCGCCTTGACGTCCGCCTCGCTCGCCGCGTCGTACGCCCGCATCTCGTCGGCCTCGATGAAGCCCATCAGGGCGCCGTAGGAGGTGTCGGGCGGGGAGTTGTCGAAGGTGGAGCTGACCACTCCGGTGTCGCTGACGACCTGGCCGTTGAGGCCGTCGGCCCGCCAGAAGGGGGTGTCGTAGATGGCGATCGCCTTGCCGACCGAGGCCATCGGGAGCCGCTGGGTGAGCTGGTCGCGGGCGGCGGGCAGCAGCGGGTCGTACGAGATACGGGCGGCGAGCGGCGGGGGTACGGCGACGACGACCTTCTTGGCGGTCACGGTGACGCCGTCGGCGGTCACGACGTACTTGGAGCCGGACTTGGCGACCGAGCGCACCGGCGCACTCAGCACCACCCGGTCGCCGAGGGTGGCGGCCAGCTTGATCGGGACCTGCTGGGAGCCGCCGACGAAGCGGGACTCCTGGGCGCCGCCCGCGGTCTCGGTGAGGCGTTCCAGGGTGCCGACGTTGGACTCGTTGCCGGCGGCGGCGATGTAGAAGAGGACGAACAGGAGGGAGAGTTCACGGGGTTCGGCCGAGAAGATCGACGTACAGGCCACGTCGAGCAGGAACTTGGCGGACGGGACGACGGCGTTGGCCCGCAGCCAGGTCTCGAAGGTCTGCCGGTCCCACTCGGCGGCCTTAGCCGCGGTCCAGGGCGCGTCGACGGGAACCGTCTTGGCCATGTCGTCCAGCGAGGCCTGCACGATCGCCGCGTTGGCGAGCCCGGCGACATCGATCGGCGGGACCGAGCCGAGTACCCCGTCGGTGGCGTAGGGGGTTTTCTTGCCGTCCTTGTAGAGGAGGTTGTTGCCCGTGTTGTAGGTGGTGAAGGTGGCCACGCCGAGGGAGTCGGCGAGTGCCTTGATGCGGTCCTGGGTGGGGCCGATGAACTCGCCGCCGCCCTCGGTGACCCCGCCGTTGGCCAGGGACAGGTTGAGGACCCGGCCGCCGACGCGGCCGCGGGCCTCCAGGACGGCGACGGTCTTCCCGGCCGCCACCAGGTCGCGGGCCGCGGTCAGCCCGGCCAGGCCGGCGCCGACGATCACGACGTCCACGTCCCGGGTGGCCGCCGCGGAGGCGGTACCGGCGGCGGTCGTGGTGAGGGCGGTCGCGCCGGCGGCTACGGCGGCGGTACGGCCGAGCAGGGAGCGACGGGAGATCCCGGTGCCGGTGTCGCGGGGATGCTGTCTTTCACTTGCCACGTGCGTCCTCCGTAGAGAGGGGGCGGAGCTGGAAAGGTGAATAGGGCTCACATTCTGGCTCCGCACGAGGGCGCAGGACAACGCTCTCGTCACATCTGACGCACGGGTAAGGAGGTTGTGGATCAGGAGAGTTGACGGCGAACGGCCTTCGCGATCCGCTCGGCGTCGATCGACAGCTCGCGGAGGGTGCCGCTGATGGGGGTGGTGAAACCGGTGAAGTACAGGCCGGGGGCGTTCTTCGGCGCACGCGGGCCGTTGACGACCGGGTGCCCGTGCTCGTCGAGCACGCCGAGGTGGCCGACCAGGTCGCCGAGGGCGCGGACGTATCCGGTGGCGGCGACGACGGCGTCCGGGGAGATCCGGGTGCCGTCGGCGAGGACGACCTTGCCGCCGTCCTCGAAGCCCTCGACGGCGGCGACGACCTCCACCCTGCCCTTCTTCACGGCGTCGATCAGACCGACGTCCTGCACCGGGATCGCGCCCTCCCGCACCCTGCTGTACAGCCCGGTGCCGGGGCGCGGCAGTCCGTGCTCCGAGAGGTCCGGCACGCTCAGCTTCGCCATCGGCCGGGCGATCCGGTCGACGAGGGCGACCGGCAGGCGTCGTACGAGGATCCCCGTGTACTGGGCGGCCCAGCCGGCGGTGGAGCGGCGGACGATGTGCGGCGCGGTGCGCACGGAGAGCCGTACCCGCGACGCCCCGCTCTCCACCAGGTCGACGGCTATCTCGGCGCCGGTGTTGCCGACGCCGATGACGAGGACGTCCCGTCCGGCGTACGGCTTGCCGTTGCGGTAGTCGGCGGCGTGCGTGAGCTCGCCGGTGAAGGTCGCGCGGCCGGGCCAGCCGGGCAGGCGCGGGGTGTGGTTGTAGCCGGTGGCGACGACGACCGCGGAGCCGGTGAGTTCGCGTCCGCCGGTGGCGCGCAGCAGCCAGCCGGCGCCGTCGGGGGTGCGTTCGACGCGGGAGACCTCGACGCCGGTGACGGTCTCCAGCTCGTGCACCTCGGCGTACTTCTCCAGGTACCGCACGACGTCGTCGCGGGCCACCCAGCGTCCGAACCGGCGCGGTATCGGCAGTCCCGGCAGGGCCGAAAGGCGCCGGGTGGTGTGCAGATGCAGCCGGTCGTAGTGGCGACTCCAGGACGCCCCGACATGGTCGGCCTTCTCCACGACGACGGCGCGGATCCCCCGGGTGCGCAGGGCGTACGCGGTGGCGAGTCCGCCGGGGCCGCCGCCGATGACGTAGACGGGGCGGTCGGCTGGGTTCGCGGAGGTGATCGCGGTCGCCGTCGTGGGGGCGGTGGGTCTGGGCGCGGGGGCTGGCTCGGACGGAGCGGAGTCTTCCATGAGCGCGAGCGTAATCACGTGGACGGTTGATGGGTCTCGGTCAAGAGGGGAATTGATTGCGGATCGATCACGCTTGGGGGAGGTGCGGGTGGGACCGGTGACGTACTTCACCTGGTCGTGGATGCCGCGTGACAGGACGAAAAAACAGCGCGCGAAAACAGCGCGACGCCTGGACCAGGTGCGCGTGGGCCAGGCGTCGCGTGCGGTCGACGTCAGTAGCTATGACGGGAAACGGACGCCGCCGCGTTCAGGATCCCTCCCGGAGGGGCCGGGAGGGAGGGGATCCGCCGAGGGCCTACTACTTCTTGACCTTGGTCCTGTGGCCGGTGACCTTGGCGATCCAGGTGATGAAGTCGCCGGGGTCGGTGTTGGCGCCGTGGCCCTGGTCCCAGTAGTAGAGGTGGTTGACGTCGTCTCCGAGGGTGTGCGCGGCGGCGGCGAGGTTCGCGGAGACCGTGTGCGAGGTGTCGGAGTCGTTCGTGCCGAGCCGGATCCACCAGTGCTTGGTGCGGGCTGGGTTGGGCTTGTCGACCAGGAAGTACATGGGGTTCATCAGCCGCAGCACTTCGGGGAGGTCGCTGTCGAGGCGCTTGCCCGTGACCCCGGTGGTGTCGTTCCTGAGGCTGTACGCCGTGAAGTGGCGGGCCTCGGTGGTGCCCTTGCCGAACAGGTTGTTCTCGCCGGCGGAGAGGTCGAAGGCGTCGAAGGCGGGGGTGGTCTTCTTGCGGGCGCCGACGTGGGTGAGGAAGTCGGCCCAGCTGAAGGTGGCCCTGCCGTTCTGCCAGGTGATGAAGGTGTTGGCGGCGAGGTAGGTCTCGCGGTCGGAGTCGGAGAGATCCGCGAGGTAGGTGGTGGCGGACGGCTCCAGGTACTGCCTGACCAGGTACTCGTCGTAGTTGCGGGCGGTCAGCGTGCCGAAGCGGCCCAGCCCCTTGACCTTCAGCGAGGCCTGGTACTCGGCGAACTGCGACTGCAGCGCCTTCGACACCGTCTGGTCGACCTGGCTGCCGGTGCTGAGCTTGTTGGCGCCCCAGTTCCACTCGTAGGAACCGTCGGCGTGCTCCAGGTCGGTGATCGGGCACCAGGCGCCGGTCGCGAAGATCGCGTCGGAGGCGTCGGCCGCGCCGAGCTCCTCGAGGTACGTGTCGTAGAGCGGGCTGTCGCCGGACGCGCCGAGGAGGGCGGACAGCGCGCCGCCTGCACTGGTGCCCGCGGACACGATCCGGTCGGTGTTGCCGGGGATGCGCCCCTTGTTGGCCCGCACATACCGCACGGCGGCCTTCAGGTCGACGATCGCCGCGGGCGCCACGCCGTAGTACTCACCGGCGGAGTCCGTGAGGGTACGGCCACGGGCGCCGGGCTCGACGACGACGTACCCGGCGGCGAGCGCGAGGAGCTGGTTGGAGCTGGTGGCGCCGCCGTCGGCGTTGGTGTTGCCGTTGCCGTTGGCGTTGGGGGCGGCCGAGGCGGAGGCGTCGCCGGTCGGCGCGCCGCCGGGGGCGCCGCCGGACATACCGCCGCTGCCGACCCCGGTGGCGTCGGCCACGGACGAGGGCATGTACCCGCCGACGGAGTTCGCGAACAGGATCGGCGCGTCGCTCGCGTCGACCGCGGTGCCGTCGATCACGACCGGGACGCTGACGGTCAGCGACTGGTACTTCTCGTCCACCGGGTCGGCGACATAGGTGATCGCCTTCCAGAAGTGGTAGGTCACGTCGTGTTCGTCGCCGTCGGTGTCCGTGACGGTGGTGGTGAGTTCGGTGTAGGCGTCGGGGTCGAAGGCGAGGGATCCCGAGGCGGAGGACGAGGCCGACGACGTGTTGTCGGACGCCTGCGCACTCAGGGCGACGCCGCCCACCGCGGCGACACCGGCGGTGGCGCCGATCCCTATGACGACCGACCTGCGGTTGACTGCCCTGTGCTTCACGGTACGACTCCCTCGCTGCTTTCCGGGTTGCGTCTGTGAACCTAGCGGGGTTGCGAACAAAATTGCCAACAATCCGCGGCCATTCATGGGGGACCCATAGCTTCATGGCGGACGCACAGCTTTCGCGGGCTTCCCGGATCCCGCGACCTGACGTACCGTCAGATTCATGGATACGATCTGGCTCACCGGTGCGGAATGGCTGGCCGTGCTGCGGATCGGGCTCGGGCTGTGGTGGCTGGAGAGCTGGCGGCACAAGGAGAAGAAGAGCTGGTTCGAGGGCTCCGGCATCGCGTGGGCGGCGGACGTCGCGGCCAAGCACCGCTGGAACGCCGTACGTTCCGGCTTCGCGATCGTCGTACAGCCGCGACCGCGCGTGATGGCGTACGTCGTCGTCTACGCGGAACTGGCCCTGGGCCTCGGCCTGATCGCGGGCTTCCTGACCCCGATAGCCCTGGTCGCAGGCCTGCTCCTCAACCTGGTCTACCTCGTCCTGATGATCCACGACTGGGCCGAACAGGGCCAGAACGGGATGATGGCGCTGATCTCGGTGGCCGGGCTGGGCGGGATGGCCTGGCAGACGTGGTCCGTGGACAACGCGCTGGGGCTCTTCCGGTGAGCGCGCGTTACGACCTTCCCGAGGCCGACGCCTTCACGCGGACCTACTGGGACGCGGCGGCGGAGGGCCGCCTCCTCATCCGACGCTGCGGGACCTGCGGCCGGGCCCACCACTATCCGCGCGAGTTCTGCCCGCACTGCTGGAGCGAGGACGTGACCTGGCAGCTCGCGAGCGGTCGCGCCACCCTCTACACCTGGTCCGTCGTCCACCGGAACGACCTGCCGCCCTTCGGCGAGCGGACCCCGTACGTCGCCGCGGTGGTCGATCTCGCGGAGGGGCCGCGGATGTCGACGGAACTGGTGGGGGAACCGGGCGAACTCTCGGCGGGGATGGAACTGGAGGTCGTCTTCCGGGAGGGCGTGCCGGTGTTCCGGCCTCTGGCGTCGTCCGAACGGCCGTGAGCGACGCCTACCAGCCGACGGCCGCCGGACCGAGGCTCAGCCCGGTCCTGCGGAGCCATTCCTCCTGGACGTCGCGGTTACGGGTGCCTATGGAGAGGTAGACCGCGTGGGTACCGGGGGCGGGTTCGGTGCACTGGTCGGTCCACACGCTGTTGAGACAGAGCTGTACTCCGCAGAGCTTCGACGAGGGCAGGCCCCGCAAGGCCCCGTACCAGGACACGTCGAAACCCAGCGGGCCCACGGCCTGGACCATGACGTCCAACTCCGCCTCCGTGCAGCTGTCGTCGCGGTCGCGCTCCCTGAACGACGGACCGCTCCAGACGGGAAGGTCCAGTTGGAGTCCCCCTTCCTCGATCAGGGGCCACACCTCGGCGATCTCGGCGCGCAACTCGACCTCAACCTGGTAGGCGTCGCCGACGCGCAACGCGTCGGTCCGGCCGATCACGCGCCAGAACTCGACCAGTCCGTCCGTCGGGAGAGGGCTGCCGTCACGGCATGTGAAGGCGCCCCAGGTGAAGTGGCGGCGTGCGTGGCGGAACTGGTCCACCGTCATGACAGGGCCGAACTCGGGAATGGGGTCGTCGACCCACTCCGCGAACACACCCAGCAGCTCACGGGCGCGCCGCAGGGCGCTCATGGCGTCCGGCAGCGGCTCGAGTACCTCATAAAGCAGGGACATTCCCATGCGCACCTCCCGGGAGCGGAGCGTACGCACGGCGCGCGTCGGCGTCGCCCGAATTGTGTGCCGCGGGCCGGTTGGGAGCGCGCCCGGGCCCGAGGTGTTGAATGGCCGGATGACCGACAGCCGCCAGTCGCGACACTCCCGTTCCGCCTCTCACGTCCCTGGCCTTCAGGGCCACGGCCTTGCCCTGCGGGCCTGGGAGCCGGATTCCGCCGTTGACGTGGACGCGTGGCTGCGTGGGCACCTCGACCCCGAGTTCCGGCGCTGGAACACGCCGATACGGACGGTTTCCGACGCCGTCGGCGCGCGGGAGTCGCTGAAGGCCAGGAGCGCGGATACGGCGGTGGGGACGAGTGTGTCGTTCTGCATCACGGACGCCGACGGCGGGGCGATCCTCGGGCAGGTCTCCGTGCATGCGATCGATCGGATTCTGAGTCATGGCGGGGTCGGGTACTGGGTGCTGCCCGAGGCGCGCGGCCGTGGCGTGGCCACCCGGTCCCTGTTGCTCGCGTCGCGCTGGGCCTTCGACGAACTCGGGCTGCATCGGCTGGAGTTGGGGCATGGCATGGGACATGACGCGTCGTGCCGGATCGCCGAGCGGTGCGGTTTCCGGTACGAGGGGACCCGGCGCGGGGCGATGTGGGAGCCGGAGCGGAGGAACGCGTTCCGGGACGTTCACGGGCATGGGCGGCTGGCCACGGATCCGGAGCCGGCGGCGCCGTAAAACGGGGGGCGGTGGGGCCACGGGGCGCGTCATGATGCGTGCCATGCGTCCCGATGGCTGGCATCTCACCCACGACCTCGAAGGCTTCCTCGCCCGCGCCGGCGACTTCCTCGCCTCGCGGCCCGCGCTGCACACCGTCCCGCTGACGGTGACGGACGGCCTGCGCGGCAGGGGACTGCATGTGTACGGCGACGAGGCCCCCGTCTTCGGCGTCCTGGTGGAGGAGGGGCAGGTGGCGGCCGTCTGCCTGCACACCCCGCCGTATCCGCTCAATGTCACTCCCCTCACCGAGGAGCAGGCCGACGCGCTCGCCGAGCGGCTGGCGTCCGCGGGGCATCCGCTTCCCGGGGTGTCCGGGGAGAGTGACACGGCCGCTGCCTTCGCCACGGTCTGGCGGCGGCGCACCGGTGCCCAGATCGCCGTCCAGCAGCGTCAACGTCTCTACCGGCTGGGTGAGTTGACCGTCGCGGAGCCGGTCCCCGAGGGCTCGCCCCGGGTCGCGACCGGCGCCCACCGTGCCCAGCTGATGCGGTGGTTCGAGGAGTTCGGGGAGAGCATCGGTGAGGCCGGCCTCCAGGACAGCGGGGGCTGGGCCGACTCCCGTATCTCCCACGGCGGGGCCGTCTTCTGGGAGGCACCCGACGGAACCCCCGTCTCCATGGCGTCCCGCACCCCCGAAGTGGCGGGCCAGATACGGGTCAACGCCGTCTACACACCGAAGGGACTGCGCGGTCGCGGCTACGCGGGCGCGGTGACGGTCGAGGTCAGCCGAGCCGCCCTCGCCTCCGGCGCCCGCGAGGTCCTCCTCTTCACCGACCTCGCCAACCCGACCAGCAACGGCCTGTACCAGCGGATCGGGTACCGGGCGGTGGCGGATTTCGCGGTGTACGCGTTCGGGGAGCGCGTGGCCTGATCAGGTGGTCACGGCCACAGCAGCAGCCGTGACCAGCCGCCCGTCTCTTCCTCCCTGCGGTAGGTCAGCCTTACGTGGCGCCGCCGCTCGTCGCCCTGGAAGAACTCCACCTCCGTCGGGTGGAGGTGGTACAGGGTCCAGGTCGGGGACTCGGCGGTCGGGTCCTGCCGGGCCTGGTCCCAGGCCGCCTGGGACACCTGCGCAAGTTCCTCCAAGGAGGACAGCGGCTCGCTCTGGCGGCCGGTCAGGGCCGCGGCCAGGGCGCCGGTCGAGCGGGCGTGCAGGTCGGCCCGGGCCTCCCCGGAGGGGGCGGAGGTGACCGGGCCGCGGACGCGGACCTGGCGGCCCAGGACATGCCAGTAGAAGGTGAGGGCCGCGTACGGGCGGGCGGCCAGCTGGCGGCCCTTGCGGCTCGTGGCGTGGGTCGCGAAGGACCAGCCGTCCGCGTCGGCGCCGTGCAGCATGACGACACGGGCGTCCGGGACGCCGTCCTCGTCGGTGGTGGCCAGGTTCATCGTGTGGGGTTCGGGCTGGCCGGCGGCGACCGCCCGCGCGAACCATTCCGTGAAGAGCGGCAGGGGGCCGTCCGGTGCCTTCCCCGTGTCGAAGGGCGGCAGCTCGGTCACCCCCGGCGCCCAGACGCGCAGTGACTTCAGCAGTTCATGGAGATCCGTGGCCATGCACCGAGTATCCGGTGAGTATCCGTTCCACCTGGCTTTCGGGCGGGGTGCCCGGTCCTTCGGGGCCGGGGTGAATGCCCGCTCCCGTGGTGCGGGGCAGGGGTAGCCGGGTCGCCGTCAGGGCGGTCCGGCGTCGTCGTCCGGGATGCCGAGGGTGGCTAGGGACGGGCGGTGGCGACGGGAAGTCGTGGGGCCTGGGGCCCGTGGTTGGCGGCCGGCAGTGGGTGGGGTGGTCACTCGCATGGGTGATGGTGATCGATGTTGTGCGCGGCCGTGGAACGTGTGGCCTACGTTCGCGGCGTGGCACGGTTTCGGTTGTATCCGACGGGCGGGCAGGTGCGGCAGATGCTGCTGCACTGCGCGCACTCGAGGTATGTGTGGAACCTTGCCGTCGAGCAGCATGCGCACTGGGAGCCGGGCCGCGGGTCCGCGCCGGGGTTTGCCGAGCAGTGCCGTCAGCTCACCGAGGCCCGGCGCGCCAATGAGTGGCTGGCGGCCGGGAACGCGGATGTGCAGCAGCAGGCCCTCAAGGACTTCGCCGCAGCCAGGCAGGCTCGTTTCACGTCCGGGTTCGGTGAGCCGACCTGGCGCAGGAAGTACCGGCATGAGGGTTTCCGTGTCATCGGCACCGACCGCGTCCCCGAGTACGACGAGGACGGCTCGGTGAAGCTGAACGCGAGGACCGGCCGGCAGGTCATGGGCCGCTCGGTCGTGGTGCGCAAGCTGAACCGGCGGTGGGCGCAGGTGAAGGTGCCCGGCTGCGGCTGGGTCCGCTTCCGCCTCAGCGCCGGCGGCAAGGGCGCGAAACTGCCCGACGCGAAGACGTTCCGCGTCACCTTCCGCAACGGGCAGTGGCATGCCGCGTTCGCCGTCGTCCCCGGGCCGGTCCCCGCGCCCGGCACCGGCGAGATCATCGGCATCGACCGCGGCGTCACCATCACCGCCGCCCTCTCCGACGGGCGGAAACTCAACTGCCCGCAGCTCACCACCCGGGAACGCGCCCAGATCCGCAAACACCAGCGCCGCGCAGCCCGCGCCCCCAAAGGCAGCGAACGGAAGGCGGCCGGGTACGCGAAGGCCGCGAAACTCAAGGCCCGCGAGGCCAACCGGCGCAAGGACTGGTGCGAGAAGACCAGTACCCTGCTCGCCCGCACCTACGACCTGATCCGGTTCGAGAAGCTGAACATCAGGAACATGACCCGCTCCGCGAAGGGCACAGTGGAGCGGCCCGGCCGGAATGTGGCGCAGAAGGCGGGGCTGAATCGGGGCATCCTCGCCCAGGGCTGGGGTCTCCTGCGTCAGCGCACCGGGCACAAGGCGCCGGGCCGGGTCGAGGACGTACCGGCCCCGTACACAAGTCTGCGGTGCAGTGCCTGTGGATGGATCGACAAGAACTCGCGCAAGAGCCAAGCCGAGTTCGTCTGTTCCTCCTGTGGCTTCACCTGCAACGCGGACACCAACGCAGCATCCAACGTCGCGGCAGGACAGGGCGGGATCCCCCGCCCCCGGCGAACAGCCGGTGCCGGAGGGGTGACAACGGCCACCAGCCGTGCGAACGCCCGTGAACCTCAACCCACCTGGGTTGGAATCCCCCTCTTTTCAGAGAAGGAGGATGTCAAGGGTCAGCGCCGGGTGAACTGGGCCCCCGTCGGCTGTACGGCGTCCGCGCGTACCGGGAGCGCGTCCAGCGTCAGCTGTTCGCCGTAGATGTCCGTCAGCCTGATCGCGCCGCCGCAGCCGGTGCCCTGTTCGGAGAGGAAGTAGTTGTACTCGGTGCGGGGGAGGGCGGTCCAGCCGCTGCCGGTGCGGAGCTCCAGACGGGCCAGCGGGTTGCGGTGGCCGATCGCCTGGATTCCGCACCAGTACTGGGTGGAGCCGGTCTTGTAGCGGACCGAGATCGTGCCGGCGTCCGCCGGGCTCAGCAGGCTCCAGCTGATCGGGATGCGGCCCGCCGAGAGAGGCGCCAGCTTGGCGAACGCCTGCTGGCTGAGGTCCAGTTGGCCCGGCTGGCAGGGTGCCGGGCACTCGTTGGTGATGCGGACCGTGATCGACGTGCCGCTCGCCGCGCGGACGGAGACGTACGCCCCGCACGCCTTCGACGTCTCGTAGTCCGCCGTGTTCATCGCCGCCGTCATGACGTCGGACGTCGGGCCGTAGGAGCAGGCGCCGTCGCCGTTTCCGACGTCGTAGGACGTCGCGACCCCCTGGTAGGTCGTGCCCGGCCGGATGCGGCCGGCCAGGGAACCGGTCGACGACGGTTTCCGGGGGGCGGCACTCGCGGCGGTCGGACGTGCCGAGGTCTTGGCCGGGGATGCCGAGGGGGATGTCGTCCTCCCGCTCGGTTTCGGGGTGGGGGAGGACGACGAGGACGACGTCGACGGGCTCGGGGACGGCGATCGCGGCGCCGTCGCCGTCGGGGTACCGCTTGACTCCGCTCCCGGGACCCGGCCGTCGGCGGCGGTCGTCCCGGTGTCGGGGCGGAAGGCCACGACCAGGGAGACGAGCAGCGCCACGGCTGCCACGGCGCCCACGGCCACCGCGGGGGTACGGAGTCCGCGTCGGCCCGGGCGGGGACGGCGGCGGTGCGAAGAGGATGCCACGGATGAATCCTTACGCGGTTCGGCGGAACATGTCCTGGAAAGCTTCCGACTCGTCGGTCGCCGCCGAAGCCCGAAAGGTTGCCGCCCACCCCGTATTCAATCCCGCCCCAGGACCACCGTCCCCGACGAGCAGAACCATCCCCCGGTGCCGGACGCGACCCCCAGGCGGGGCAACTCGCCGTCCCGGACCCGTACTTGTCGCTCCCCGCACTCCCCCCGCAGCTGTCGTACCGCCTCCACCAGCAGGAACAGCCCCCGCATTCCGGGGTGTTGGGCCGAGAGCCCGCCTCCGTCGGTGTTCACCGGGAGGGCTCCGGTCAGCGTCAGCCGGCCCTTCTCCACGAACGCCCCGCCCTCGCCCTTCTCGCAGAAGCCCAGGTCCTCGAGCGTCACGAGCGTCATGTAAGTGAAGGCGTCGTAGATCTGCGCGAAGTCCATCTCCTGCGGACGCAGTCCGGCGCGTGCGAACGCCAGGCGGCCGCTCACCGCCGCCGGCGACACGGTGAAGTCCTCCCACTCCGACATGCTCGCGTGCGAGACGTGCTCGCCGGTGCCCAGGACCCACACCGGGGCGGTACGGCAGTCCCGTACGTACTCCTCCGCCGCCAGCAGGACCGCCGCGCCGCCGTCCGAGCGGAGGCAGCAGTGGAGTTTGGTGAACGGGTCGGCGATCATCGGGCCGGACAGCACGTCGTCCACCGTCACCGGGTCGCGGAACATCGCCTCCGGGTTCAGCGCCGCGTTCGCCCTCGCCTGCACCGCGACCTCCGCCAACTGCTCGATCGTCGTGCCGTGTTCGAGCATGTGACGGCGGGCGGCCATCGCGTACTTCGCGATGAGCGTGTGGCCGTACGGCACCTCGAACTGGAGCGGGCCCCGGCCGCCGAACGCGAAGGTGCCGCTGCGGCGGCCCGCCCGGATGTCGGCGCGGGGCGTGGAACCGTAGACCAGGAGGACGGCGTTCGCGTGGCCGGCGGCTATCGCGTCGGCCGCGTGCGCCGCCATCACCTCCCAGGTCGCGCCGCCCACGGAGGTGGAGTCGACCCAGGTGGGGCGCAGGCCCAGGTAGTCCGCCACCTCGACGGGGGCCAGGGTGCCCAGGCCGGCGGAGGCGAAGCCGTCCACCACCTCCCGGGCCAGCCCCGCGTCCGCCAGCGCGCGGCGGGCCGCCTGGGCGTGCAGGGCGTAGGGGGTCGCGTCGTCCACTCGGCCGCAGTCGGAGAGCGCGACGCCCACCACGGCCACCTTCCGGCTCCCCGCGGTCATGGTCCCCGCAGTCATGAGAGGCCACCTCCCTCTGTGCATCTCGGTCTGGTGCTCCTAATATGACGGACCGTCAGATCCGGAGGGAAGTGCCATGGACCCCAGCTTCACCGCCGAGCAGGACGAGATCCGCCGCACCCTGCGAGAACTGCTCCGCAGGCGCTGCGGCCCCGAGGAGCTGCGGACCGCCCTCGCCACCCCCGCCGGACACGACCCCGCCCTGTGGGCCGCCCTCGCCGAACAGCTCGGGCTGCCCGGGCTCGCCCTTCCGGCGGGCCACGGCGGCGTCGGCTGTCCGCCCAGCGATCTCGCCCTCGCCGCCGAGGAGACCGGCCGGGTGCTCGCCCCGACCCCGCTCCTCGCCACCTCCGTCCTCGCCGCGCCGCTGATCCTCGCGCTCGGCACCGACGCCCAGCGCGCCCGGCTGCTGCCCCGGATCACCGACGGCACCCTGACCGCCGCCCTCGCCGTCCCCGGCCCCGCCCTCGCCACCGCCCTCACCCTCACCGGCCCGGGCGACGGCGACTGGGCGGGCGGGGGGCGGGCGGGGGGAGTGCAGGCGCGCCGTGCGGGCGACGGGGGCGGCTGGCGGCTCTACGGAGAGGTCGTCCAGGTGCTCGACGGGCACAGTGCCGGGTTGCTCGTCGTCGCCGCGCACGCCGGGGGGTTCGCGCGCTCTCGGACTCTGTTGTTTCTGGTGGCGGGGGACGCCCCCGGGGTCGTACGGACGCGGCAGACCGCGCTTGACGCCACCCGGCCGCAGGGCAGGATCCAACTGCGGGAGGTGGAGGTCGAGTTGCTCGGTGAAGAGGGCACGGATGTCTCGCCGGCGCTGGCTCGTGCCGGGGACTTCGCCGCGGCCTTCCTCGCCTGTGAGGCGGTCGGGGCGGCGGGGCGGGCGCTGGAGCGGACCGTCGAGTACCTGGGGCAGCGGGAGCAGTTCGGGCGGGTGGTCGGGTCCTTCCAGGCGGTGCAGCACCGGCTGGCGGACGTGTACGTCCAGGTCCAGGCGGCCCGGTCCGCCGCGTACTACGCCGCGTGGGCGGCGAGCGGGCAGGGCGAACGCGTCGGCGGCCTCGCCCTCGCGCAGGCGCTGGAGGCGTTGCGCCGCGCCGCCGCCGAGGGCATCCAGCTGCACGGCGGGATCGGCTTCACCTGGGAGCACGAGGCGCATCTGTACTTCAAGCGGGCCGCCGGCGACGAACTGCTGTTCGGGCCCGTGCACCGGCTGCGCGCCCACGCGGCCGACGCGGCCGGGCTGTTCGAGCGGACGGAGGTGGCGGTGTGATCGGGCTGCGGCTCGTACAGAAGGTGTCGTCGACGCGGGCCTTCGCGAAGGTCGCCCCGCATCTCGTTCCGGCGCTCGACCGGGCCGTCCACCGGCTCTCCCGGGGAAAGGTGCTGCTCAGCGCACAGCTGCTGCCGGGGGTGATCCTCACCTCGACGGGGGCGCGGAGCGGGCAGCCGCGGCGGACTCCGCTGGCCTGCATGCCGGACGAGGGCCACGGGGGCTGGATCCTCGTCGGGTCCAACTTCGGGCGCACCGGGCATCCCGCCTGGACCGCCAACCTGCTCGCCCGTCCCGACGCCGAGATCAGCTGGAGGGGCTCCGACATCCGGGTGACGGCGCGGCTGCTGGAGGGGGAGGAGCGGGCCGCCGTATGGAAGGAACTGCTGGCGTTCTGGCCGCCGTACGCGACCTATCAGGCGCGGGTGGAGCGGGAGATCCGGGTGTTCCGGCTGACGCCGGGAGACCGGAACGGCACGGGCGGTGGTCCACCCCAGTGAACCACCGCCCGCCAGACAGGACTTGGTGACCGCATCGTCGGTGCGACTACTTCGTCGGCTTCTTGCCGGTAACGCCCAGGTGCACCAACAGCGCCAGGTTCGGCTTGAGTTCAGCCTGCTTGACGCCCCACGTCTGGAAGCCCTTCTGGTGCGAGGCGACCGCCGCGAGCATCGCGACGAGCGAACCGGCGACCGCCGCCGGGTTCACGTCCTGGTCGACCCTGCCCTTGGACTGCAACTCGGTGACGGCGTCCACCAGGGAGTTGTTCACGGAGTTGAGGATCTTCATCCGGAGTTTGTAGAAACGTTTGTCGCCTTCGGCCGCGCCGAGGTCGACGACCCGCAGGATCGCGTCGTTCTTCTTCCAGAACTCCAGGAATCCGTCGACGAGTTCCTGCGCCGTCTGCCAGCCCGCCTTGCCCACCCAGGACCGGCCGGTCAGCACCTCGGTCAACCCGGCGCCCTCGGCGGCCATTTGCTCGGCGATCTCCAGGACGGCGCCCTCGACGTCCGGGAAGTACTGGTAGAAGGTCGCCGGCGAAGTACCCGCCTTGCGGGCGACGTCGATGACCTTGACGTCGCGGTACGGAGAAGAGCTGAGCATCTCGCTGAGGCAGTCGAGCAGCTTCTGCCGCGTCGCCTGCCCGCGCCGACCGGCCACGCGGCCGTCGACGGTACGCACTTGTCCTGTCATGACGTCAGCTTACCGAGGGGTGATCGGAGCGCTATTCGGCCGACTGCAAATGGGGTGCGCGGGGCTGCGCGGGAGGGTGTGCCTGGTCTGCGGCCCGCGTGAACCGCCGTTAGTTTGGCTGTATGGCCGAAAACAGGGCATCAGTGCACACGGAGGGACACCCGAAGGGATTCCCCGAGGGCGTCCCCTGCTGGGTGGACGCGCAGCTTCCGGATGTGCACGCGGGCGAACGGTTCTACGGTGAGCTCTTCGGGTGGAGCTTCGAAGAGGTGTACGGCGGATCCGTGTGGGCGCGGCAGGACGAGGCGGTCGTCGGCGCGCTGGCCCAGAAGACGGACGGGCGGATGCCCACTGTCTGGACGGTCTCGTTCTCCACGCCGGACGCCGAGGCCACCGTGGGCCGGATCCGGGCGGCCGGCGGGCAGGTGGTGATGGGCCCGCTGCCCCTGGACGGGCTGGGGAAGGCCGTTCTCGCCGCCGACCCCGAGGGGGCCGTCTTCGGGCTCTGGCAGGCGGGCAGCCACCCCGGTTTCGGGATCCGGCACACCCCGGGCAGCTTCGCCTGGGCGCAGCTGTACGCCAGGGACACCGAGGCCGCCAACACCTTCTACGGCCATCTCTTCCACGAGGCGCTGTTCGGGCCCGGCGCGGAGCCCGACTTCGGCCGGTCGCCCGTCGGGGACGTCTTCGCGGACGTCATGCCGCCGCACTTCCTGGTCCATTTCGGTGTCGAGGACTGCGAGGCCGTCCTCGGTGCGGTGAGCCGGCTCGGGGGGCGGGTCCAGGCGGGTCCGTTCACGGCTTCGTACGGAATCGTGGCGGTCGTCACAGACAATCAAGGGGCGTCCTTCGCGCTGCTCCAGCGCTGAAGGAGCCACTCGGCGCCCCGTTTCGTCCTATATGAAATGAGACACCCTGATTGCCGCCGGGTTCGCAACGAGCCGCCCGGCCAGGAAGAATCGGGGTGCGTGCCGCCACGGCGGTGCGGTGGTGAGACGCTGCACTTCGGTCGCGTACACATAGATGGGTGACGTGGCCCGTACGGGGAGGTGGCAGGCAAGTGGTGGATCAGCTGACGCAGCACGATCCGCGGCGGATCGGGCCGTTCGAGGTGCTGGGACGGCTGGGGGCCGGCGGCATGGGGCTGGTCTATCTGGCGCGCTCCGCGTCGGGACGGCGCGTGGCGATCAAGACGGTCCGCACCGAGCTCGCCGAGGACCAGCTCTTCCGTGTGCGCTTCACCCGCGAGGTGGAGGCGGCCCGGGCGGTCTCCGGCTTCTACACGGCCGCCGTGGTCGACGCCGACCCGCGCGCCGCCGTGCCCTGGCTGGCCACGGCCTACGTCCCCGCGCCCTCCCTCGAGGAGATAGTGAACGACTGCGGGCCGCTGCCGGCCCAGGCGGTGCGCTGGCTGGCGGCGGGCGTCGCGGAGGCGCTCCAGTCGATCCACGGCGCCGGGCTCGTCCACCGCGACCTCAAGCCGTCGAACGTGCTCGTCGTCGAGGACGGGCCCCGGGTGATCGACTTCGGTATTGCCTCCGGTGTTTCGAACACGCGTTTGACTATGACGAACGTCGCTGTCGGTACGCCGGCCTACATGTCCCCCGAACAGGCCAAGGACTCCCGCAGCGTCACGGGCGCCAGCGATGTCTTCTCGCTCGGCTCGATGCTCGTCTTCGCCGCCACCGGGCATCCGCCCTTCCACGGCGCGAACCCGGTCGAGACGGTCTTCATGCTGCTCCGCGAGGGCCCGGACCTGGAAGGACTCCCGGAGGAGCTGCGCCCGCTCATCGAGTCCTGTATGCAGATGGAGGCCACCGGCCGCCCCAACCCGGCCGACCTCCAGGCCCAGCTCGCGCCTCATCTGTTCGGTTCCGGCTCGGACGACAGCGGTACGGCGTCGGCGTGGCTGCCCGAGAAGGCGGTCACGATGATCGAGACCCGCCGGGGCGGCCGTCCCGCCCCCAAACCGGCGCCCGCGAGCCCGCGCAGCCTCGGCGGCGGCCGGGGTGCCGTACCGGCCCCGGGTCCTGCGCCGATCCCGCCTCCGCCCTCCCGCGACCCGATCGTGCCCGTCGCCGTGGGCGCCCCCGACACCGGGCCGGTCCGGCTGGCCGGCGGCGCCGTGCCGATCGGGCCCGGCCCACGCGTCGCCGACGTACGCGCCACGGCCGCCATCAAGGCACCGATGCCCGAGCCCGGCCTGGTCGCCTCCTGGACCCGGGTCCGCCCCGGCCTCAACGGCGCCGACGGGATGGGCAACGGCCTCGCCGCCACCGCCGCCCCGCAGAGCGCGCCCCCGGAGACCCCGCCGGGCTGGCGGCCCTGGCGCTTCCGCATGTCCAACGACGTCTGGGGCACCCCGGCCGTCGCCGGCGACCTCGTCTACGTCACCTCCTTCGAGGTGCACGCCCTCGACGTGGCGACCGGCCGGCGCCGTTTCAAGACGCGGGACGTGGCCTGGTCGATGGCGGTCGCGGACGGCCGTGTGCACGCCTCCGACGGCCCGACCCTGTTCGCCCTGGAGGCCAGGGAGGGCGCCGACCTCTGGCGCCTTCAGACCGACGCCTGGGTGTACTCCCTCAAGGCCGACCGCGGGACCGTCGTCACCGGCACCCGGGGCGGCGGCGTACAGGCCTGGGAGGCGTCCAACGGCCAGAAACTCTGGGAGATCAGCGGCTGCCAGACCGACTTCGAGTCCCCCGAGGCCGGCCCCACCCTCCACGAGGGCACGGTCTTCGTCTGGCAGGACGCCCGGCTCAGAGCCCTGGACGCCCGAACGGGTGACGAGCGCTGGTCGTACCCCATCGGCGACGCGGCCTCCTGCGGCGGCGTCCCGGTCCGGGTCACACCCGCCCCCGACGGCCATGTGTACCTCTCCGCGGGGACGCGCGTGCTCGGCGTGGACGTGACGAGCGGCAGGGTGCGCTGGCACTTCGAGGCCCCCGCGGTGTTCCTGTCCCCGCCGGCCTTCGTCCCCGGCCCCGCGGTCACCGGCGGCGGTGTCTACCTCGCCGACTACCTCGGCACGGTCTACGCCCTCGACGCCGCCGACGGCCGCGACCGCTGGCGTATCGCGACGGAGGCCCGGTCCTCCGTCGACCCCGTCCTGGTGGCGGCCGGCCACGTCCACGTGGGCAGCGGCAAGGGCCTCTACACCCTGGACGCGGTCACCGGCACCCCCAAGTGGCGCTTCCAGGCGGGCGGCGACATCGTGGGCTCCCCGGCGGTCGCCGAGGGCCGTATCCACTTCGGCTCCACCGACCGCCTCCTCTACACCCTCAAGGCCGACGACGGCCGGCTGCGCTGGAAACTGGCCACGGGCGGCGAGATCACCGGCTCCCCGGTGGTCCGCGACGGCGTGGTCTACGCCTGCAGCAAGGACCGCTGCGTGTACGCCCTGGACGCGGAGAAGGGCACGGGAACGGCACGTACGGCTTGATCCCGGTGCGGGTTGCCGGGGACGGCCGTCGCTGATCCGCGGCGCGCTCAAGCTCGCCGGGTACGTCAACACCGCCACCGGAAGCCCACACCGAACGCCACCGCGTCCTCGCCGTCTACGGCATCACGTGATCAACCAGACATCCGAGGCACACGCCGGGGCCCTGAGGGGCCTGCCGATCAATAACTCGTCGATCTTGGTAGGGATTACGGGAGGGCGGGGTCGTGCCCGGCGATCGCGGCGAGCCGTTGTGCCGTGGTCACGGTGAGGGCGCCGACCGGGAGATCACGCCGCCGCTGATGTCGTGGTCGACGCCCTTCCCGGCGTCCATCAGGGAGAGGAGGGCGCCGAGGTAGACCGGCTCGTCGCGGGCGTCGCGCAGCTCGACCGGGTAGCCGATCTCCGAGATCCGGCCGGTCCTCACGGTCGGGTCGGCGACCTTCAGGCTCTTGGCGTAGAGCGGCTCGGACACCGTGAACGGACCCGTGAGCGCGGGTCGCTTGCCGAGGCGAAGGTGACCGAGACACTGCGCGACCGCTGGGCGTGGGTGCTCGACGCGATGGCGGAGAGCGGCGCTATCACGGCACGGCAGCGCGCCGAGGCCCGCTTCCCGGCGTTCCGGTTCTATCCGCCGGGCACGACCGAGGGCCAGCGGCAGTACATGATCGACGTGGCCGCGAAGGAGGCCGCCGACCGGCTCGGCATCCCCGAGGACGAACTGGCGCGCGGCGGCTACACCGTGCGGACCACCTTCGATCTGGCGCTCCAGGACAGCACCACCGAACGGCTGAAGGACCTCAAGGGCCGCAAGGGCACCCGGCTGCACACCGCCGTCGTGGCGATCGAGCCCGGCGACGGAGCGCTGCGGCTGCTGTACGGGGCGGCTCGGACTACGACGCCCGGCAGCCGTGCAACGACGCGGTGGACGGGGCGGTGGAGGCGGGCACGGCACTGGATCCCTTCAGCAGGCTGCCGCTGGGCGACCCGCTGAACGGACTGCGTGGGACCGCGGCCCCCACGCCGCTGAAGCCGGCCTCCGCGTACGCGACGCCGGCGGCGGACGGTGTGTACGCGACGCCGTACACCGTCGCGAAGATCACCAGGGACGGCCGGACGGTCTACACCGCGCACGCCGACACCCGGCGCGTGCTGGAGGAGAAGCACGCGTACGGGGTGCGGGAGAAAGTGCTCAGCGGGGCGGTCGACCGGTCCTCCGCCGGCGCGGACTCCGCGCCGACCTTCCTCACGGCCGGGGCGGGCGGCGGGATCACCCGCCGGACCATGTGGTCCACCGGACTGGACTCCCGGCTCGCCCTGACGGTCGTACGCTTCGCCGACCGGCCCGGCAAGAAGAAGAACACGACCCTGCCCGCCCAGTTGCCGAACGACCCTCCGCAGGACAAGGAGACGGAGCTGACCGCCGCCCAGATCTGGGAGCTGGCCACCAGCGGACACGGGACCTGAGCCCGGCTCGAAGGACGGGGCGAAGGACGGGTCAAAGGTCGCTCACAATTTTTTCGCATCCTTTTTCGGATCGGTGACAACCTCCCCCGCACCCCGCCCCGTAAGAACGGCATGGAGTACTACTCACCGCGCACCGCAGTCGAAGTCGAGCGCGACTTCGACGAGTTCGCGCGCAGCCGCCAGGCGCATCTGCGCCGCACGGCGTATCTGCTGTGCGGTGACTGGCACTTGGCCGAGGACCTGACGCAGACGGCGCTGGCGAAGCTGTACGCCGTGTGGCGCCGGGTGCGGAAGGACGCGCCCGACGGCTACGCCCGCAAGGTGCTGTACCGGACGTTCGTGGACGAGACCCGCCGGCGCCGCTGGTGGGAGCGCCCGAGGGCGTACGAGTACGACGCGACGGCCCCGGCGCACGACCCGGAGCTGCGGGTGACGCTGCTGGCCGCGCTGCGGCAGGTGCCCGCGCGCAGCCGGGCGGTGCTGGTGCTCCGGTTCTGGGAGGACCAGAGCGTGGAGGCGACCGCGGCGGCCCTGGGATGCAGTGTCGGCACGGTGAAGAGCCAGACCTCCCGGGGTCTGGACGCGCTGCGCCGGATCCTGGGCGACACACCGCTCGCGCCGTCGTCCTGGAGCGGCGGCGGGGACGGCACGGGCAAGGACACGGGAACCGACTATCTGACGGCGGGGTGGTGAGCATGGCTGGGGAGCACGGTGCGGGCGGAGGCAGAACCGGAGGTGGCGGCGGGGGCGGTGACGCGTACGAGTTCGCCCTGGTCGATGCGCTGGGCGGGCTGAGCCCGGGGGCGGATGAACCGCCGATGCCGGATCTGCTGCCGGGCGCGGTCTCGCGGGGCCGGCGGATCCGCCGTCGGCGCCGGGCCGGGGTGGCGCTGGGCGTGGCGGCGGCAGTGGTCGCCGTCGCGGCCGGCGGGTACGCGGCGCTCCTGCCGCCGCCGCAGACCCGGTCCTCCGTGCCGGCCGTGCGGCCGTCGGTCTGGTATCCGTCGCTGGCGCTGCTGCGGACGGTCGTACCGGCGGAGGCCGGCACGGTCGACGCGGCGGGTACGCGGCCGGCGGACCGGTCGCGGCCGTACTACCGGCTGCGCGACGCGTCCGGCGCGGAGACCCATCTCTATGTCTCGGTCGCCCGGTCCGTGGGCGGCGGACCGCCGCCCACGGACGACCAGGCGAACTGCCGGGGCGAGGACGGCCGGGTGTTCACCACCCCGTGGGGCGGCCGGCCGATCAAGTGCCATCTCGTCCAGTGGAAGACGGGCGACAGTCTGGTGGAGTTCTACGTTCCGCAGGAGGAGCTGCCCGGACCCGGCAACCACGAGGACGCTCCGTACGCCGTGGGGGTCTCCAACGTGACCTCCGGGGGCTGGACCGTGCAGGTGATTGCGGGCCAGGCCGACGGGAACCCCGCCAACGCCTCGGACTACGCGACGTCGATCCATCCCCTGCTGTACCAACTGGCCACCGAACCGCGGCTCTTCGACGCCGTGACCCCATAACCGAAAAACCGACCGAGCAAGTGACCTACCCTTCACACGAACGGAGATGTGGCATGCCCATGCCCATAACGCTGCCCAAGAACGCCTTGCGCGATTCCCTGATCGCTGTCTGCGTGGCCGGACTGCTCCCCCTGCTGGCCGCCTGCGGCGGCGGAGACAGCTCCGCAGACGGCTCCGGGGACGGCAAGACCGCCGCCGGTTCCACCGGCGACGCCGGCACCAAGACGGTCGACGGCGCCGTGCAGCTCAACATCCCGGAGGGCGTGGACGCCGACACCAAGAAGCAGTACATCCAGGAGAACGCCATCGCGGCCTGTATGAGGAAGCAGGGCTTCAGCTACACACCGCACGTCGCGGCGGCCGGCGTGGTCAACCCCAACCACGACGGGGACGGCGCGGACTACGCGCTGGCGAAGAAGTTCCGCCAGAAGTGGGGCTTCGGCACCTACGCCGCCGCCGCCTACCCTGACGACCCGAACGCCCCCTTCAGCAACGCGGGCGGCAAGGTCGGCGGCAAGTCCACCACCCCCCTGGACGACGACCAGAAGGGGATGACCCCCGCGCAGCTCAAGGCCTACGACGCGGCACTGTACGGCCCCCCGGCCAAGACCAAGGCGGAGGAGAGGGACGCCGGCTGCAGCCTCGAGGGCACGACCGCGGCGTACGGCGCTCCGGCCAGCGCCGAGCAGGAGAAGAAGAAGCAGAACGCCAAGAACGAGGAGAACCGGCAGAACGGCCTGGCCCTCAACGGCGATCCCGAGCTGGTCCAGCTCGCCCAGGACTACGCCGCCTGTCTGAAGCGGGAGGGCATCGAGCCCTCCACCACCCAGCCGACCGGCATGGCCACCGTGGTGCGGATTGACCTCAGCAACAAGCTGCCGGAGAACTCCGGCGACCTGACCAAGGAGCAGGCGGTGCCGCTGCTCACCGCGGACATCGACATCGCGCTGAAGGACCTGGAGTGCGGCAAGAAGTTCCGCGCTGCGTACTTCCCCAAGGAGAAGGCCCACCCGTACTGGGGAGCCGGAGTATGAGCCGTCTGGGCAGCCGCAGGAAGCTCGGCGCCCTGGTCGGGGCCGTGGTCATGGTCGGCGCCGGGGGCTGGGTCGCCGGTACCCAGGTGCACTCGCCCGCCGACGCCGCCGCCGCGCGCCGCGCGCCGAAGGCCGGACCGGTGACCGTGGAGGTGGGGCGGCGTTCGCTCACCGCGACCGTGGTGGCGACCGGAACGGTGTCGTTCGCCTCGCCCCGCCCCCTCTCGCTGGCCGGCTCCGTCGGCGCCGGCGCGATCGCGGACGCGGCCGGCGAGGGCGCCGAGCAGCGGGTCACCAAGGCGCCGGCGGCCGGTACCAAGGTCAAGGAGGGCGACGTACTGATGACGGTCAACGGCCGCCCGGTGCTGGCCCTGAGCGGATCTGTCCCGATGTACCGCCCGATGGGCCCCGGCGCCTCCGGCGACGACGTCAAGCAGCTCCAACGGGCCCTGCGGCGGCTCGGGTTCGAGCCCGGGGCGATCAGCGGCACCTTCGGCCAGGGCACGGCGGCGGCGGTCACCGCCTGGTACCGCGCCAAGGGCTTCGAGGCCCAGCAGCCCGGCGCGGAGGACCAGCAGCAGCTCGGCCAGCTCCAGCAGGCGGTGTCCAGCGCGCAGGAGACCCTCCTGACGACACAGAACCCGCAGACCGGCACGGAAGGGAGCCCGCAGGAGAGCACGAGCCCGTCCAGCGGGCCGTCCGCGACCGACCAGCAGGTCCACGCGCTCCAGCTCGCTTCCGCGCGCAGGTCCCTGACCATGGCGAACGCTGCCCTCAGCACCTTCCAGGCCACCTACGGCACCAAGGTCCCGGCCGGTGAGGTCGTCTTCTTCCCCAAGCTGCCCGCGCGGCTGGACAAGGTGACCGTCAAGGCGGGCGACGCCCCGTCGGGGCCGATCGGTACGGTGACCAGCTCCGACCTGATAGTGGAGGCGACCGTACCGGGTTCGGACGCCGAACTCCTGCGGCGCGGCATGTCCGTCGCGGTGACGACGGCGGACGGCGAGAAGGTAAGGGGCGAGGTGGACGCGATCGGCTCCGACGCGGCGCCGGCCACCGGGTCGACGGGGGACGAGTCCGCCGCCACGGACACATCGGACACCGGCGAGACGGATGACTCGGGCGATACGGCCGACACAGCCGACCCGGCCGGCACCGGTGGCGGCTCGGGTCCGGTCCAGCTGCGGATCGCCGTCCCCGAGCCCGGGCCGCTGGCCGGGCAGGCCGACGCCGCCGTGAGGGTGACCATCGAGGTCGGCGCCTCCGACGGCAAGGTGCTCGCGGTGCCGATCGCCGCGATCCACACCTCGTCCGACGGGGAGGCCCGGGTGCAGGTCGAGCGGAACGGCGGGGTGCGCGACGTCTCCGTGACCGTGGGGCTCGCGGCGGCCGGTCTCGTCGAGGTGAAGGCGCCCGGGGGGACGCTGAAGGAGGGCGACCGGGTGGTGATCGGCCGGTGACCCCCACGAGCGCCGCCCCCGTCATCGAAATCACCGACGTACGGCGGACCTTCGACTCCGAACCGCCCGTGCACGCCCTGCGCGAGGTGTGTCTGACCGTACGGCGCGGCGAGCATCTGTCGATCGTCGGGCCGTCCGGCTCCGGCAAGTCGACGCTCCTCAACACCCTCGGCCTGCTGGACCGGCCGTCGTCGGGCTCGTACCGGCTGGACGGAGTGGAGACCACCGGGCTCGGCGATCTCGAACGCACCGCGCTGCGCGGCAGCCGGATCGGGTTCGTGTTCCAGTCCTTCCATCTGCTGCCGTACCGGACCGTGGACGAGAACGTGATGCTGGCGGAGGCGTACCGCAGGCCCCGCCCCGGCCGGGCACGCGGCGGCCGGCTCGACCGGGCCCGGGTGGCCCTGGAGCGGGTGGGCCTCGGTCACCGCTCGGGGTTCCGGCCCGACCGGCTGTCTGGCGGCGAACGCCAACGGGCCGCCATCGCACGGGCGTTGGCCGGCGACCCGGCGCTGCTGCTGTGCGACGAGCCGACCGGCAACCTGGACAGCGAGAACACGTCCTCCGTGCTGGGGCTCTTCGACGAACTGTGCGCCCAGGGCATCACGCTGGTCGTCATCACCCACGACGAGGCGGTCAGCCGCCGGGCCGGCCGGCGGGTACGGATCACCGACGGCCGGCTCACCGAGGAGAGCGGATGAAGCGCGCGACACGGCATGCCGAGGGTGCCGAGCGCCCGTGGATGGACGTCCGGGACCTGTGGACGGAGGCCCTGGCCGGGGTGATGGCCCGCCCGGTGCGGTCCGCGCTGACCACGCTCGGCACCGTGCTGGGCATCACCACGCTCGTCATCACGATCGGCGTGGCCACCACGGCGGGCAACCAGATCGTCGGCCGGTTCGACGCGCTGACGGCGACCTCGGTGACGGTGACCGTGCCGCAGACGCCGCCCGGTCTGGACGACACCGGGCCGCTGGTGGACTGGTCGGGCACCGACGCGGTACAGCGGCTGGCCGGGGTGGACTCGACCGCCGCGCTGGCCGACTCGCCGGCGTTCACCAGTGTCCAGGTGCGCTCCAGCAACGTGAACGTGCCCGGCGGCACCTCCGCCCAGACCCTCGCCGTCGTCGCGGCGTCGGCCGACCTGCCCGCCGCCGTACGCGGCGCGATGACCGTCGGACGGTTCTACGACGCCGGTGACATCGCCCGCCGAGACCAGGTGGCGGTGCTCGGTGACCAGGCGGCGCGGCTGCTCGGCATCCACCGGGTGGAGGACGCCCCGGCGGTCTTCTTCAACGGCCAGTCGTACACGGTCGTCGGCATCCTCGGCGGCATCGAGCGCGAGCGGCAGCTGTCCACCGCCGTGCTCCTCCCGCCCACCACCGCCGCCGACCGGCTCGGGCTGGAGGACGTCACCCGCGTCCTGGTCAACACCGCGCTCGGCGCGGCCCGGCAGGTCGCCAGGCAGGCGCCGATCGCGCTGGCGCCCGGCCACGAGGACGCGCTGACGGTCGTGGCACCACCCGATCTGTCCAAGGCGCGGGACGGCGTCCAGAACGACGTCAACGGTCTCTTCCTCGTCCTCGGCCTGGTCTCCCTGGTGGTGGGCGCGATCGGCATCGCGAACGTCACCCTGGTGACGGTGATGGAACGCGTCGGCGAGATCGGCCTGCGCCGGGCCCTGGGCGCGTCCCGCCGCCAGGTGGCCGCGCAGTTCCTGCTGGAGTCGACGACGATCGGCCTGCTGGGCGGGGTGATCGGGGCGTCCCTGGGCATCGCGACGGTGGTGTCCGTCGCCGTCGCCAAGGACTGGACCCCTGTCCTCGACCTGCGCCTCTCCCTCGGCGCCCCGCTGGCCGGAGCCCTGGTCGGCCTCCTCGCCGGCCTCTACCCCTCGCTGCGTGCGGCCCGCCTGGAACCGGTCGACGCCCTACGCGCACCGTCCTAGTGTCCTGCGCCAGTAGTTGATCGTGAGAAGTTGCATGACTTCTGCTGCTGGTGCGTCAGTTCCTCGTCGGGGCCCGAAGCTTGAACCGTTGTTGCTGTCCGCTCTTTGTAGAGGTCAGCGTCGTGGCGTGTGGGGCGGCCACCCTGGCTGCCCTTCTTCTTCCGGTTGGCGGCCTGGTCCTTCTTCTCCGGGATGACTGCCTTGATGTTGCGTCTGCGCAGGTAGGAGCGGTTCGCGCGGGAGGAATAGGCCTTGCCGCCGACGCGGAGCCGCTCGACGGATCAGCAGTGCACCGACCATCCACGTGCGCCCTACCAACCCGTTCCATGCCGCGCCTCAACCCGGAGGGGGGACGTTCGCGCGCCCAACCCTCCGATGCCACAATCGGCCCGCCGACGGCCAGCCCTCAGTCCCATCGCCTCGCGAACTCGGCTCCGGCCAGCAGGTCGACGATCCGCACGAGCGGATCATCGAGCCCCATGGCGACCAAGACATCGGCGGGAAGGACTACGTACTTTCCCTTCTCCTTCGTGACACGGCAGGGAAAGCGGCCCGCCCTCACCAGTCCGCCCGCCTTCGCTGCGTCGACTCCGAGGAGATCTGCCACCTTGCGGAGGGGCGAGTAGTCGTCGTCAAGGAGGCTCGCACGGTCGACAAGACTGCGCGGATCCGTCGTGCGCTCGCCAACATCGCGATGGACCTCCAGGACTTCAACTCCCTGATGGCGCTGGGCATCCACCAGCTTTCGTCCCCTCCGGCAACCCCCGCATCCTACGACCCAACAGCCCACGAAAACCGAGGAGTTATTAATCGGCAGGCCCCTGGCTCCGCCCCTGAGCGGGGCGGAGCTGTTACGGCCGTTCATGCAGGCCAGACGTCTTCCGCCTGGCTTTGTTCAATCGGGCCGCGACGGAAAGCTGGTCAGCAGCTCTCGACCGACCGGCAGATCATGAAGGACACGGCCTCCATACGCTTGTTCTGCCCGGTGGTGCCGATCGCGTTGGTCTCGCCGTTGACCCCGCAGTACCAGACCGGGTTCCAGCCCACGCTCTGCACATAGGAGTTGCCGCAGATCGTCCCTGTCTGCACACCGAAAATCACCGCTTCCAGGCGGAGCCCCGAACCTGCGGAGCCGAGCGTGATGCGGGTGCCGGACGCGGCGCACTTCTCAGCCCCCCACCCGCTGCCCTGCCGATAGCCCCTGGCACAGAGACTGCTCCCGGCGACCGCCATCTGAACGGCCTCGATCGCGCGCCCCCCTCCGGCCGCGCCGACCGACACGGACTGTCCGGCGTTGGCACACTGCTCGGCCGTCCAGCCGGAACCCTGCACGTACACCTTGGCGCAGACCCTGTTCGCCGCCGCGGCCGAAGCCGGGGAACTCATGGACAACGCCAACGCCACAGCCGCCACACCGACTGTCAGAATGCGTCCGATCCCGCTGTTTATTCGTGTCACGGCCATTCCACTCCATCTATCTGGACAACGATATTCGGGGACCACTATCGCGGACTGTGCATAACGGACAGGCCAGTCCGATCTTTTCCTGATGAAGGGGAGGGGGCGCGTCCGCACCCCCTCCCCTTACCGAGCCGGGTCTACCAGACGTAAAGGGCCCACGCGTTGTCCTTGGTCTGGGCACATCGGAAGCCCGTGATCTTCCCCTGCTGGGCCCAGGTGTTGCCCGCGGTCTGACAGGCGACGGCGCTGCTGAAGAGGCGCGGACTGGCGGTGGCGGCGGAGGCCGAACCGGCTCCCAGCGCCAGAGACGAAGCGGCGATGGCGCCTACAGCGGAAACAGTCAGAACGCGACGTATGTTCTTCAATTTTTCTCCCCATTGGGTAGGACAGCGGGCGGTTTGACGCCACCGCAAAGCCGTGAGGATCACGACACCACTGCCGTTTCCTGCAGACGGCGATCATCGCGGAATGGTTGCTTCGACATCGCCTCGTTCTGTGCCCAGGTTTTGCCCACGCCCGCCTGGACGGTAATGACGACCTGATGGAAGAAGGAGATTTTCCCAATTGGCCACGAAAGATCAGACCGCGGATGCACCCCACTCGCCGGAATCGCATCCTTCCCGGTGATGGCCCGATCCCGATCATCCGAGAGGACACCCATGTCGCCCAGCCCGTCCCGAGGCGCGCGCCGAACTGTCTCCGGTCTCGCCGCCACCGCTCTGCTGGCCCTGGCCGGCCCCCTGGCGGCCCCGGCCTCACCCGCGTCGGCCGCCACGGGAACCGGGCAGATCAGTACGGTCACCTATACGGCGGCGGAGCGGACCGCGGCCCTCTCGTACTGGA
>NZ_JBHSFK010000044.1:0-99147 GCF_042653945.1 Streptomyces vulcanius
CCCCGCGCCCGCCGCGCCCGCCCCGGCGACGGTGACGGCCGCGCCGGCCCCCGCCAAGCCGGCTGCCGCCGCCGCTCCCAAGGCAGCGCCCGCCGCGCCCGCCGAGGGCCCGGAGCTGATCACGCTGCGCGGCCCGGCCGCCGCGGTCGTGAAGAACATGAACGCCTCCCTGGAGCTGCCCACGGCCACGTCCGTGCGCGCGGTCCCAGTGAAGCTGCTGTTCGACAACCGCATCGTCATCAACAACCATCTCAAGCGCGCCCGGGGCGGGAAGATCTCCTTCACGCACCTGATCGGCTTCGCGATGGTGCAGGCCATCAAGGCCATGCCGTCGATGAACTGGCACTACGCGGAGAAGGACGGGAAGCCCACCCTCGTCAAGCCGCCGCACGTCAACTTCGGCCTGGCCATCGACCTGGTGAAGGCCAACGGCGACCGCCAGCTCGTCGTCGCCGGCATCAAGAAGGCCGAGACGCTGAACTTCTTCGAGTTCTGGCAGGCCTACGAGGACATCGTCCGCCGCGCCCGCGACGGCAAGCTGACGATGGACGACTTCACCGGCGTGACGGTCTCCCTGACCAACCCGGGCGGCCTCGGCACGGTCCACTCGGTCCCGCGTCTGATGCCCGGTCAGTCGGTCATCATGGGCGTCGGATCCATGGACTACCCGGCCGAGTTCCAGGGCACCAGCCAGGACACCCTCAACAAGCTCGGCATCTCGAAGGTCATGACGCTCACGTCGACCTACGACCACCGGGTCATCCAGGGCGCCGCCTCCGGCGAGTTCCTGCGGATCGTCGCGAACCTCCTCCTCGGCGAGAGCGGCTTCTACGACGAGATCTTCGAGGCCCTGCGCATCCCCTACGAGCCGGTCCGCTGGCTGCGGGACATCGACGCCTCGCACGACGACGACGTCACCAAGGCCGCGCGGGTCTTCGAGCTGATCCACTCCTACCGGGTCCGCGGCCATGTCATGGCCGACACCGACCCGCTGGAGTACCGCCAGCGCAAGCACCCCGACCTGGACATCACCGAGCACGGCCTCACCCTGTGGGACCTGGAGCGCGAGTTCGCCGTCGGCGGCTTCGCGGGCAAGTCCCTGATGAAGCTGCGCGACATCCTCGGCGTGCTGCGCGACTCGTACTGCCGCACCACCGGCGTCGAGTTCATGCACATCCAGGACCCGAAGCAGCGCCGCTGGATCCAGGACCGCATCGAGCGCGCGCACACCAAGCCGGAGCGCGAGGAGCAGCTGCGCATCCTGCGCCGGCTGAACGCGGCCGAGGCCTTCGAGACGTTCCTCCAGACCAAGTACGTCGGCCAGAAGCGCTTCTCCCTGGAGGGCGGCGAGTCCGTCATCCCGCTGCTCGACGCGGTCATCGACAGCGCCGCCGAGTCGCGCCTCGACGAGGTCGTCATCGGCATGGCCCACCGCGGCCGGCTGAACGTCCTGGCGAACATCGTCGGCAAGTCGTACGCCCAGATCTTCCGCGAGTTCGAGGGCAACCTCGACCCGAAGTCGATGCACGGCTCCGGCGACGTGAAGTACCACCTGGGCGCCGAGGGCACCTTCACCGGCCTCGACGGCGAGCAGATCAAGGTCTCGCTGGCCGCGAACCCGTCCCACCTGGAGACGGTCGACCCCATCATCGAGGGCATCAGCCGCGCCAAGCAGGACATCATCAACAAGGGCGGCACGGACTTCACCGTCCTGCCGGTGGCCCTGCACGGCGACGCGGCCTTCGCGGGCCAGGGCGTGGTGGCCGAGACCCTGAACATGTCGCAGCTGCGCGGCTACCGCACGGGCGGCACGGTCCACATCGTCATCAACAACCAGGTCGGCTTCACCGCCGCCCCGGAGTCCTCGCGCTCGTCGATGTACGCCACGGACGTGGCCCGCATGATCGAGGCCCCGATCTTCCACGTGAACGGCGACGACCCCGAGGCCGTCGTGCGCGTCGCGCGCCTGGCCTTCGAGTTCCGCCAGGCGTTCAACAAGGACGTGGTGATCGACCTCATCTGCTACCGCCGCCGCGGTCACAACGAGTCGGACAACCCGGCCTTCACCCAGCCGCTGATGTACGACCTGATCGACAAGAAGCGCTCGGTGCGCAAGCTCTACACCGAGTCCCTGATCGGTCGCGGCGACATCACCCTGGAAGAGGCCGAGCAGGCCCTGCAGGACTACCAGGGCCAGTTGGAGAAGGTCTTCACGGAGGTCCGCGAGGCCACCGCGCAGCCCGTCGGCGGCGACTCCCACGAGCCGCAGGACGGCTTCCCGGTCGCGGTCCCGACCGCGGTCTCCTCGGAGGTCGTCAAGCGCATCGCCGAGTCCCAGGTCAACATCCCCGACTACTTCCACGTGCACCCGCGTCTGCTGCCGCAGTTGCAGCGCCGCGCGTCGATGGTCGAGGACGGCACGATCGACTGGGGCATGGGCGAAACGCTGGCTGTGGGCTCGCTGCTCCTCGAGGGCACCCCGGTCCGGCTGTCCGGCCAGGACTCCCAGCGGGGCACCTTCGGCCAGCGCCACGCGGTCCTCATCGACCGTGAGACGGGCGAGGAGCACACCCCGCTCCAGTACCTCGCCGACGAGCAGGCCCGCTACAACGTCTACAACTCCCTCCTGTCCGAGTACGCGGTCATGGGCTTCGAGTACGGCTACTCGCTGGCCCGCCCCGACGCGCTCGTGATGTGGGAGGCGCAGTTCGGCGACTTCGTCAACGGCGCGCAGACGGTGGTCGACGAGTACATCTCGGCGGCCGAGCAGAAGTGGGGCCAGACGTCCGGCGTCACCCTGTTGCTGCCGCACGGCTACGAGGGCCAGGGCCCGGACCACTCCTCGGCCCGCGTCGAGCGCTTCCTCCAGCTCTGCGCGCAGAACAACATGACGGTCGCCATGCCGACGCTGCCGTCGAACTACTTCCACCTCCTGCGGTGGCAGGTGCACAACCCGCACCACAAGCCGCTGGTCGTCTTCACCCCGAAGTCGATGCTGCGTCTGAAGGCCGCCGCGTCGAAGGCGGAGGAGTTCACGAGCGGCCAGTTCCGCCCGGTCATCGGCGACACCTCGGTGGACCCGGCGGCCGTGAAGAAGGTCGTGTTCTGCGCCGGCAAGGTCTACTACGACCTGGAGGCCGAGCGGCAGAAGCGCGGTGCCACGGACACGGCGATCATCCGTATCGAGCGTCTGTACCCGCTGCCGGGTGCGGAGGTCCAGGCGGAGGTCAACAAGTTCCCGAACGCCGAGAAGTACCTGTGGACCCAGGAGGAGCCGGCCAACCAGGGTGCCTGGCCGTTCATCGCCCTGAATCTGATCGACCACCTGGACCTGGCGGTCGGCGCGGACGTCCCGCACGGCGAGCGCCTGCGCCGTATCTCGCGCCCGCACGGCTCGTCCCCGGCGGTGGGCTCCGCCAAGCGCCACCAGGCCGAGCAGGAGCAGCTGGTCCGCGAGGTCTTCGACGCGTGACCCGCTGAGCGATCGGTGAGAAGGGCCCGCTCCCGGAACTCCCGGGGGCGGGCCCTTCGGCGTCCGCCGCCACTACCTGCCTTCCCGCCCCCGCAGGCCCCGGAGGCGGGGACTTCCGCCTCTGTGCCGGATCAGATCGGCTGGGGTTCGAAGTCCCAGTAGGGGCGCCGGCGTTCGAGGATCTGGCGGGTGTGGGGGTGGTCGGCGCCCAGCAGGGCGCCGAGGCGGGTGAGGACGTCCTGGTGGAGGGTGTCGGCCTCCTCCTGGCGGTCCAGCGCGGCCAGGTCGAGGGCGAGCCCGGCGCGCAGGCTGACGGTGAGGATGTGCTGGTCGCCCAGGACCCGGGCGGCCCGCTCGGCGGTGCGCAGACCGAGCGCGGCGGCCTCCTCCGTGTCCCCGGCGGCGGCGAGCGCCGCGACACCGTTCTTGGCGCAGCCGATCGCCCAGGGGTGGTCCCGGCCCACCACCCGCTCCATCAGGATGTCGCGGATGTACGTGTCCGGTGACACGGTCGGATTCTGGTCGAGCCAGGCCGCTGGCTGGTCGAGGAGCAGCGGCATGTCCTCGACCGCCTCGGCAAGCCGTCCGGCCTGCTCCTCGGTTGGCCGGGGCGTGCGCCAGCCGACGAAGGCGACGCTCGTCACCCGCGCCGATCCGCGCCGTGACCACGGTGCCGTCCGGCAGCTCGATGTCGTGGATGTGATTCATCCCGGTCCCCCGTCGTCCCCGACGCCGGCCGACCGTGGCGGGCGGAACAGCGACGTGGCTCAACCGAAGAGAGGCGCGAGGGACTGCGAGTCGGCTGCTCCCTCTGCTCCTCGTCGGCTACTCCTCGTCCTCGTCGTCCAGTCGCGCGAGCCAGGTCGCCAGGCGCTCCACCGGCACCTCGAAGTCCGGGTTCAGGTCGACGAACGTCCGCAGCTGCTCGGCGAGCCACTCGAAGGTGACCTCCTCCTCGCCGCGCCGCTTCTCCAGTTCCTCGATGCCTCGGTCGGTGAAGTACAACTCTCGCTCCTGCTCCTGTCGGTCTACGCCCCAAGGGTAGGCCGAGGCCGTCACCACAACGAGTGTCTTGACTTTCGGCGACCGCGATATATCGTGAATTGCAGGAGACGCGATATGGCGTGTTGCCGTCGCAGCGAGGAGGTCCGCACCATGTCCGAGTGGTCCGTGAGCGAGCCGGAGAAGCTCACCTTCGAACCGGTCAGCGAGCTGCACGTACGCATCGTCGACGGCACGGTGAACGTGGTGGGCACGGACGAGGGCCCCGCCCGTCTGGAGGTCTCCCGGATCGAGGGACCACCCCTGATAGTGACCCACCGGGACGGCACCCTGACGGTGACGTACGAGGACCTGCCCTGGAAGGGCTTCCTCAAGTGGCTCGACCGCAAGGGCTGGCGGCGCAGTGCCGTCGTCACCCTCGCCGTCCCGGCCGACACCCGCGTGGAGGTGGGCGTGGTGAGCGCCGCCGCGGTGGTCTCCGGGATCGAGGGACACACCGAGATCAAGGGCGTCAGCGGCGACACGACACTCCTGGCGCTCACGGGCCGGGTCCACGCGGACACCGTCTCGGGAAACGTGGAGGCCCAGGCCCTCACCGGCGACCTGAGGTTCAACTCCGTCTCGGGGGACCTGACCGTGATCGAGGCGGGCTCATCCGTGAAGGCGGACTCGGTGAGCGGCTCGATGATCGTCGACCTGGACCCGACGAGCAGGCCCACGGACATCGCGCTGACGAACATCTCGGGCGAGATCGCCATCCGGCTGCCCCACCCGGCGGACGCGGAGGTGGAGGCGAACACCGCGAGCGGCTCGGTCTCCAACGCCTTCGAGGACCTCCGGGTCAGCGGCCAGTGGGGCGCCAAGCGGATCACCGGCCGGCTCGGCGCGGGCAGCGGGAGGCTGAAGGCGACGACGATCTCCGGCTCCATCGCGCTGCTGCGGCGGCCCCCGGCGGAGGACGAACCACTCCCCGGCCCGCGAGACAATTCCGTCTCCGGCCCGGGTGGTACCCCCTCCCCCGGCACCCCGGCCGACGGCACGACCGACAAGAAGGTGCTCTGACATGCCTCCCGTCTTCGCCCACGGCCGCCTCCGCCTCTACCTGCTGAAGCTGCTCGACGAGGCCCCCCGCCACGGCTACGAGGTGATCCGCCTCCTGGAAGAGCGCTTCCAGGGGCTGTACGCGCCCTCGGCGGGCACGGTGTACCCCAGGCTGGCGAAGCTGGAGACCGAGGGCCTGGTCACCCACACCACCGAGGGTGGCCGCAAGGTCTACTCCATCACCGACGCGGGCCGCGCCGAACTGGCCGACCGCGGCGGCGAACTCGCCGACCTGGAGCTGGAGATCCGCGACTCGGTCGCCGAACTGGCCGCGGAGATCCGCTCCGACGTCCGGGGCGCGGCGGGCGATCTGCGGCGCGAGATGCGGGCGGCGGCCTCCGAGGCCCGGCACGGCACCCGCCCCGGCCCCGGTCCCGGCCCGAACCACGACCAGGGCCCGAACCACGACCAGGGCCAGGGCCAGGGGCAAGGTCAGGGGCAGTGGAGCGACAAGGAGACCTGGCGCGCCGCCAAGGAGGAGATGCGCCGCGTCAAGCAGGAGTGGAAGGAACAGACCCGGCGGGCCAAGGACGAGAGCCGCCGGGCCCGCGAGGACGCCCAACGGGCCCGTCGCCAGGCCAAGGAGACACAGGAGGAGATGCAGCGCATCGCGCGCCGGGTCCAGGAGCAGGTCCAGGACCACTTCACGCGCGGCGACTGGCCGACAGGGGTCCGCGAGGGCCTGACCGAACTGGCCAGGGAGTTCGGCGACTTCGGCAAGGACTTCGGCTTCGGCCGCACGGGCACGGGCACCGGCACCGGCACCGGCACCGGAAGTGGCTCACAGCCGAAGAACGGAACCACACCCCCCGAGTACTCGCACACTCCCGAGGACTTCCCCGCCGAGTACGAACCCGCCTGGGCCCATGAGCCCGTCGGCGACGACCCGGCCCGCGACCTGGACCGCCTGCTCGACCGCTTCCGCGACGACATCCGCGACGCGGCCCGCGACCACGGCGTCACCGCCGACCAGCTCCGCGACGCCCGCCGCCACCTGTCGACGGCGGCGGCGCACATCGGGGCGATACTGCGATCACCGAAGGCCTGATCGCCGAAGGCCTGGTCAGCGGGCCCTGGCCAACGAGCCCTGATCGGCGGGCCCTGATCGGCGGGGCCAGGTCGGCGGGGCCAGATCGGTTTCGCCCGGTCAGCCGGCCTGGGCGTGGCCCTCTCCCCCGCCGTACAGCACCCGCGTCACCGACTCATGGGTCACCCCGTGGTCGGCGAGCACCTCGGCCGCAGGGCCCGGGAGGACGGTCAGCGCGAGGAGGATGTGCTCGTCACCGATGTGCCGGTCGCGGCGGGAGACGGCCATCCGCAGGGACTGCTCCAGGACCCGTTTGGCCTCCCTGCCGAAACCGGGACGCCCCGCCGACCGCTTCCGGCCCTCGGAGTCCCGGGACAGCGCACCGGCACCGTGCGCCTCCTCCACCCGGGCGACGATCTCCGAGACGTCGATGCCCAGTCCGGCGAGGGCGTCGACCTCGGCGCGGGACAGCCCCGCGCGCCCACGCATCTCGTCCAGCGCCGCCCGTACCGAGTCGGCGCGCCCGTCGAGCCCGAGGGCGGCCAGCGCGAAGGAGCCGCGGCTCGCCTCGCGGTCCAGCAGCGCGAGCAGCAGATGCTCGGCGCCGACGGTCCGCACCCCGGCCCCCTCGCAGTGCTCGACGGCGCCGCGCACCACGTCCCGGGCGTCCTTGGTGAACCGTTCGAACATCAATGCCTCCCGTACTTCTTGTGCACGGCCTGCCTGCTCACTCCGAGTTCCGCGGCGATCTCCTGCCACGACCAGCCCTGATGGCGCGCACTGCGCACCTGCACCGCCTCCAGCTGCTCCAGCAGCCGGCGCAGCGCGGCGACGGCCCGCAGTCCGACCCGTGGATCGCGGTCGCCGGCACGCGCGGCGAGATCCGTTGCTTCGGTCATGACGTCAACTTACGTTGACACGGCAGGCAATGTCAACCGTAGTTGACAACCATGCTGTGGAGGCCACCTCAGCCGTTGGTGAGCACGATCTTGCCGAACTGGTCGCCGGACTCCAGCCGTTCGAAGCCCTCGCGGGCCCGGTCGAGCGGGAGCGCCTCGTCGATGACCGGGCGCACCCCGGCGGTGGCGCAGAAGGAGAGCAGATCCTCCAGTTCCTCCTTGGTGCCCATGGTCGAGCCGACGACCTTCAGCTCCAGGAAGAAGATCCGGGTGAGCTCGGCGTGCGAGGGCCGGTCGCCGCTCGTCGCACCGGAGATGACCAGCGTGCCGCCGGGCCGCAGGGACTTCACCGAGTGCGACCAGGTGGCGGCGCCGACGGTCTCGATGACGGCGTCCACGCGCTGCGGCAGCCGCGCGCCCGGCTCCACGGCCTCGACGGCGCCCAGTTCCACGGCCCGCTTGCGCCTGGACTCGTCCCGGCTGGTCGCGAAGACCCGCAGCCCGGCGGCCCGGCCGAGGACGATCGCGGCGGTGGCGACCCCGCCGCCGGCGCCCTGCACGAGGATCGAGTCACCGGGGCGCACCCCCGCGTTGGTGAAGAGCATCCGGTAGGCCGTCAGCCAGGCGGTGGGCAGACAGGCCGCCTCCTCGAACGACAGCTCCCGGGGCTTGGGCAGCACGTTCCAGGTCGGCACCGCGACCTGCTCGGCGAAGGTGCCCTGGTAGTGCTCGGTGAGGATGGAGCGGGGCTCCTTCGGCCCGACGCCGTGCCCCGTCTGGCCGATGACGGAGTGCAGGACGACCTCGTTGCCGTCCTCGTCGACACCGGCGGCGTCACAGCCGAGGATCATCGGGAGCTTGTCCTCGGCGAGGCCGACGCCGCGCAGGGACCAGAGGTCGTGGTGGTTGAGGGAGGCGGCCCGCACGGTGACGGTACTCCAGCCGGGCCGGGCCTCGGGGGCGGGCCGCTCCCCCAACTCGAGTCCGGAAAGCGGCTGGTCGCGGTCGATTCGGGCGGCGTAGACGGCGAACATGCCCTCGACGATAGGTTCCGCACGGCCCCGGCGAAACCGGGGGCCACTGTGAGACACACCCTCTTGCCAACTCGGGCTGCCCGGGGGACGGCGCCCTCCCGGCTCACCCGAACGGGCTGGTGGGTGGGTAAAGGGTTTGGCCCCGCCCGGGCGGGCGGGGCCAAGAGAGCGCACGTCAGCGGCGGGCAACGCCCTCGGCACGGGCAGCCGCGGCCACCGCCGCAGTCACCGCGGGCGCGACGCGCTCGTCGAAGGGCGACGGAATCACGTAATCGGCGGCGAGATCATCCCCGACGACCCCGGCCAGCGCCTCGGCCGCCGCGATCTTCATCCCCTCGGTGATCCGGGAGGCCCGCACCTGCAACGCCCCCGCGAAGATCCCCGGAAACGCCAGCACGTTGTTGATCTGGTTGGGGAAGTCCGACCGCCCGGTGGCCACGACCGCCGCGTACTTGTGCGCGACGTCGGGGTGCACCTCGGGATTCGGGTTGGCCATGGCGAACACGAACGCGCCCTCGGCCATGGAGGCCACCGCGTCCTCCGCGACCGTACCGCCGGAGACGCCGATGAACACGTCGGCGCCGGCCAGGGCGTCCTCGAGGGACCCGGTCAGCCCGGCCTTGTTGGTGAAGGAGGCGAGTTCCCGCTTGACGTCGGTGAGGTCGTCACGGTCGGCCGAGACGACACCCTTGCGGTCGGAGACCGCGACGTCCCCGATACCGGCCTCGACCAGCATCTTGGCGATGGCGACACCGGCCGCGCCGGCCCCCGAGATGACGGCCCGCAGCTCGCCGATGGCCCGTCCGCTCAGCCGCGCGGAGTTCCGCAGCGCCGCCAGCGTCACGACCGCCGTACCGTGCTGGTCGTCGTGGAAGATGGGGATGTCCAGGGCTTCCTGGAGCCGGCGCTCGATCTCGAAGCACCGCGGCGCCGAGATGTCCTCCAGGTTCACGCCGCCGAACGAGGGCGCGAGCCGCACCACGGTCTCGACGATCTCGTCCACGTCCGTGCAGGCGAGCGCGATGGGAACCGCGTCGACCCCGCCGAACTGCTTGAACAGGATCGCCTTGCCCTCCATGACCGGAAGTGACGCCTCCGGTCCGATGTCCCCGAGCCCGAGGACGGCCGTGCCGTCGGTCACGACGGCGACGACGGACGACTTCCATGTGTAGTCGTTCACCAGGTCCGGCTGTTCCGCGATCGCGGTGCACACGCGGGCGACGCCGGGCGTGTAGGCGAGGGACAGGTCGTCCTTGTTCCGGATCGGAACGGTGGCCTGCACGGCCATCTTTCCGCCGCGGTGCAGTGCGAACGCCGGGTCGATGGAGTCGAGGGAATCGAGGGGTTTCGCACCGCCCTCCTGGCCCGTGTGGTCCGCGCTCTCGCTGCGAGGATTGACGATCTCCGCTGCCACTGTGTTGTACCCCTTAGGTGTGCATGGTTGAGGGTGGCCGCTCCTGGTGAGGAGCGGGCGGGCGTCGCGCCGGTCCCAGAGCTGATGCGAACGGGTCCTGCGCGGCGGGCGCGCCGCACACGCGCCCTGAGCCCCGGATGAGGGGTGTAGAGAACCTTCTTACCCGACGGAACCCGCGGCCGACGAGTCCAATCCGTGCAAGGTCACACCCCCCGACCTGTGGATCCTCCACAGGTCCCTCGCACTCATGTTCACAGAGGCCAGGGCGAGTGACATGCCTCATGCGCGAAGAATCGCCAAGCCCACAGGAAACGCTTGACACGGGCTCAAGCCAACGAACGGGCCGCACGACAAACGATCACGTAGTGAGATGAACCGAAGATCTTTCGGCCGGAAGGAGGGATTCCTGCAGATGGTCCGGCGTCCTCCGGTCGCGATCGACCGGACTGATGCGGTTCGGGGGTCGCCCGTTATCCGATTTTGACATGGCCGGGCCCCTGATTGGCATAGTCCGAATGGCAAGATGCCCTAATCACACGAGGTCGCGACACCCGAAGGTGTGTGTTCTCGTCGACCCAACGGCACTGTCGAACCATCGGCACTGCCGCCCCATCGGCATCTCCATCCATCCGCCGGAGGAATCCACCATGACCGCCAGTTCCACCCGACGTACCACCGCCGCGCACACCCGCCTGGCAGCGGTCGGATCCCTCGCGGTCGCCGGCGCCCTGCTGCTCACCGCCTGTGGCGACCAGACCGAAGGCGGCGGAGGCGGCTCCTCCGAGTCGTCGAGCGGCGCGAGCACGGCCCCGCTCTTCTCGAAGCTGCCGGCCGACATCCAGAAGGCGGGTGTCGTCAAGGTCGGCACCAACGCCGAGTACGCCCCGATGGAGTCCGTCGAGGGCGGCAAGATCGTGGGCGTCGACCCCGACATCGCCGCCGCGCTCGGCAAGCAGCTCGGCGTCGACTTCCAGTTCACCTCGGGCGGCTTCGACACCCTGATCACCGCGGTCAACACCGGCCGCTACGACGTCGCGATGTCGTCGATCACGGACAACAAGCAGCGCCAGGAGGGCCTGGACGACAGCGGCAAGAAGCTCGGCGAGGGCGTGGACTTCGTCGACTACTTCACCGCCGGCACGGCCATCTACGTCCAGAAGGGCAACCCCAAGGGCATCAAGACGATGGACGACCTCTGCGGCCAGAAGGTCGCCGTGCAGCGCGGCACCACGTACGAGGAGGCCCTCCAGGCCCAGTCCAAGACGTGTACGGAGGGCGGCAAGAAGGCCCTCACGATCGAGTCGTTCGAGAACGACACCGAGGCCCAGACCCGCGTGAAGTCCGGCGGTGCCGTGGCCGGCGTCAACGACTACCCGGTCGCCGTGGACATGGCCGAGAAGGCCGGCGGCGGCAACACCTTCGAGGTCCTCGACGAGCAGTACGAGGCCGCCCCGTTCGGCATCGTCGTCGACAAGAAGAACACCCAGCTGCGCGACGCCCTGAAGGAGGCCGTCGACGCGATCATCAAGGACGGCTCGTACCAGAAGGTGCTGGAGAAGTGGGGCGCCCAGAGCGGCGCGATCAAGGCGGCCGCGATCAACGGCGGCAAGTGATCCACCCGCGTCTCCCGAAGCTGCCGAAGCTTCTGAAGGGCAGTCCCCATGACTGACAAGCTCGAGAAGTCCGCCGCGGGCGCGCCACCGGAGGACACCCCGCCGGAGGGGGGGTCGTCGTTCTCCGGTCCGCCGGAGGCCATCAAGGCCATCCCGGTGCGCCACTGGGGCCGCTGGGTCAGCGGTTTCGTGGTCGTCGCGCTGCTCGCGCTGCTGGTGAACGCCTTCGCGAACGGCGACATCCAGTGGGCCACGGTCGGCGACAAGGTCTTCGACTCGACCGTCGTCGCGGGCGCCGGACGTACGCTGCTGATCAGCGTCCTGGCCATGGTGCTCGGCGTGGTCCTGGGCGTCGTACTGGCCGTGATGCGACTGTCGAAGAACCCGGTGACCAGCACCGTCGCCTGGCTCTACATCTGGTTCTTCCGCGGCACGCCGGTCTACGTCCAGCTGCTGATGTGGTTCAACCTGGCGCTGATCTTCCCCGTCCTGAACCTCGGTCCGATCTACAAGGACGAGATGACGGACGTCATGACGCCGTTCATGTGCGCCCTGCTCGGCCTGGGCCTGAACGAGGCGGCGTACATGGCCGAAATCTGCCGGGCCGGCCTGCTGGCCGTGGACGAGGGGCAGACCGAGGCGGCCCACGCGCTGGGCATGAGCCACGGCAAGACGCTGCGCAGGATCGTCATCCCGCAGGCGATGCGGGTGATCGTGCCGCCGACCGGCAACGAGTTCATCAACATGCTCAAGACCTCGTCGCTGGTGTACGTGGTGACGTACAACGAGCTGCTGCGCTCGACCTCGGTGATCGGCTCCTCGTCGTTCGCCGTCATGGAGCTGCTGTTCGTCGCCTCCATCTGGTACCTGGTGATGACCAGTGTCTTCAGCGTCTTCCAGTACTACCTGGAGCGTTACTACGCCCGTGGTTCCAGCCGCAGCCTGCCGCCCACGGTCTTCCAGAAGGTCAAGGCGAACCTGCTCTCGCTCGGCCGCGAAAGGAGCGCCCAGTGACCGCGATGGTGAAGGCGGAAGGCGTCCACAAGTCGTTCGGCGCGCTCGAGGTCCTCAAGGGCATCGACCTGGAGGTCAAGAACGGCGAGGTGTTCTGCCTCATCGGCCCGTCCGGCTCCGGGAAGTCGACGTTCCTGCGGTGCATCAACCACCTCGAGAAGATCAACGCCGGCCGGCTGTACGTCGACGGACGCCTGGTGGGCTACCGCCAGAAGGCCGACAAGCTGTACGAGCTCAAGGACAGCGAGGTCGCGTTGCAGCGCCGGGACATCGGCATGGTGTTCCAGCGGTTCAACCTGTTCCCGCACATGACCGCGGCGGACAACGTCATCGAGGCCCCGGTCCAGGTCAAGGGCGTCAGCAAGGCCCGGGCCAAGGAGCGGGCGAAGGAGCTCCTCGACCGGGTCGGCCTGGCCGACAAGGCCGACAGCTACCCCTCGCAGCTCTCCGGCGGCCAGCAGCAGCGCGTCGCCATCGCGCGGGCGCTGGCCATGGACCCGAAGCTGATGCTGTTCGACGAGCCGACCTCGGCCCTCGACCCGGAGCTGGTCGGTGACGTCCTCGACGTCATGCGCGACCTGGCCGAGTCGGGCATGACGATGGTCGTCGTCACCCACGAGATGGGCTTCGCCCGTGAGGTCGGCGACAGCCTGGTCTTCATGGACGGCGGCGTGGTCGTCGAGTCCGGCAACCCCCGCGACGTCCTGACCAACCCTCAGCACGAGCGAACGCAGGCGTTCCTGTCGAAGGTGCTGTAGCGGCACGGCAGAAAGGAAGGGGCGGTACGGGGACTCTCCCGTACCGCCCCTTCCCGCTGCGCCTACCTGAGCGCCAGCAGCAGGGTGTCCGAGGGCGAGCACCACACCGGCCGGGCCTCCCCGAACCCCTTCTCCTTCAGCACACGCGCGTGCCAGGCCGCCGAGGGCATGTCCCCGTCGGCGTGCTCACCGTAGATCTCGAAGCGGCGGGCGGTCGGCCCGGCGAGCACCGGGTCCTGGGCGGCGAGCCGCCACCACTCGGACCAGTCGAGGACGCCGCCCGCTTTGGCCTGATCCATACGCGTGTGCCGCAGCGCCCGCTCCGCCGCGTTGATCCGGGGCGTGCTGTCGTCGATCATGTGGTCCGCGTTCATGAAGACACCGCCGTCGCGGACGAGTTCCGCGACCTGACCGTAGAGGGCCGCGAGGGGTTCGCTGTGCAGCCAGTGGAGGGCCGTGGCGGTCAGGACGGCGTCGTACGAGTCGTACGGCAGCCTCGTCGCCCAGTCCGCCTCCTTGAGGTCCGCCGTGACCAGGGTGACCCGGTCGTCGCCCGCGAAGGTGCCCTCGGCGATGGCGAGAAGGGCCGGATCGAGGTCGACGCCGGTGCTGGTGGCGCCGGGGAGGCGGGCGAGCAGCCGGGCCGTGATGGTCCCGGTGCCGCAGGCGAGGTCGAGAACCCGCGGCGTGGGTCCGACGACCGCCTCGACCATGTCGACCATGACCCGGAAGCGCTCCTCCCGGTCGGGCATGTACCACTCCTGCTGGCGGTCCCAGCTCCGCTGCCAGGCCGGCCAGTCGGTTCCGGTACTGGTGGTCGTCATGAAAGCCCCCTCGTCGTCACCCACGACATTCGTCACCCGCGTAATACCCTGAATACACGATCAGCTGTTACCCCGACCGCTCCCACGACCATAGAGCCCCTCCGTAAGGACTACAAGTGGAACTGGCCTATTACTCGGACTACGCCGTGCGCCTCGTCAACACCGAGGAACCGGCAAGGGGCAAGGACACGCTGACCTCGGTGGAGGCCGTCCGGGATCTGTTCGGCAGCAACCAGGAGGCGGCCCGCCGCGCCACCGAGGCCGACGTCACCCGCTTCCGTTCGGTCCGGGCGCGGCTGCGAGCCGTCTTCGAGGCCGCGGACGGCGGCGACGAGACGCTGGCGGTGAACCTGCTGAACTCGCTGCTGCTGGAGTTCCCGGTCAGTCCGCAGATCTCCGGGCACAACTTCCGGGACGAGGACGGCCGCCCCCTGTGGCACATGCATCTGGCCGACCATCCCTCGAACGCGACCGCGGGCTACGCCGCCATCGCCGCCATGGGCCTGGCCTTCCACCTCACCGAGTACGGCGTCGACCGGCTGGGCCTGTGCGAGGCGCCCCCCTGCCGCAACGCCTACCTCGACACCTCGACCAACCGCTCCCGGCGCTACTGCTCCGACCGCTGCGCGACCCGCGCCAACGTGGCCGCCTACCGTGCCCGAAAACGCCTCGAAGCCGACCGCACCGCAAGCACCGGCCTGGCCGCCGACAGCGCCCAGCGCACCAGTGCGAGCGGCGACCGCTGATCCGCCTTGAGCGGCCGCCAGCGCAGCCGCACCTTGCCGAGGACCAGCTCATCGGGCACGGTCCCGTAGTCGGTGCTGTCCCCGCCGGCGAACGCGTTGTCGCCCCGCACCCACCACCCCCCGTCCCGCCGCTCGACGGCCCGCTTGACCACCAGCAGATCCTGCTGGAAGGGATGCCGCAGCACGACCACGTCCCCCGGCCGCACCCGTGCCCCGTACTGCACCACCAGCTGATCCCCGTGGTACAGCGTGGGCACCATGGACGGCCCGGTCACCTCGGCCAGCCCGAAGGGCGGCACGGCCCTCCCCCGCTCGGTCTCCTGCGACAGCTCCGGCATCGCCGGCACCTCCCCGGTTTCGTTCCTCCACCAGTCTCAGTCTGACCCTGGACTTTTGTCCTAAGCCCTAGGGGGCACTCGCGAAAACACGTCTTGCAGGGAGTAATGTCCCACCTGAGAAGACGATCACGAGGAAGGAATGCTCCATGCTTTCCCGCCTGTTTGCCCCCAAGGTCAAGGTCAGCGCACACTGCGACCTGCCCTGCGGTGTGTACGACCCGGCCCAGGCCCGCATCGAGGCGGAGTCGGTGAAGGCCGTGCAGGAGAAGATGGCCGCCAACGACGACCCGCACTTCCAGGCGCGCGCCACCGTCATCAAGGAGCAGCGCGCCGAGCTCGCCAAGCACCACGTGTCGGTCCTCTGGAGCGACTACTTCAAGCCCCCGCACTTCGAGAAGTACCCCGAGCTCCACGTCTTGGTCAACGACACCCTGAAGGCCCTCTCGGCCGCCAAGGGGTCCACGGACCCGAAGACGGGCGAGAAGGCCCTGGAACTCATCGCCGAGATCGACCGCATCTTCTGGGAGACCAAGAAGGCCTGATCTTTGATCATGCCGTTTGACCTGCGATTTCGTTGGTCGCCCGGTCATCCTGTCCGCACCCGGTCCGCAGGCCGCCGAGCACGGCGTCCATAGCGGTCCGGGTGCGGTCTTCTGGTGAGCCGGCCCTATGCGGGCAGCGGACGGCTCGGACGAGACCGGTGATGCGGGTGGTCGAGCACCGGACCTTGCGGAGGATCCGCCATGACGAGCGGGCACGAGACCCACGGGGCAGCCTTCGGTGAGCGACCGTTGCAGACGCGCGCCCTGACCCGTGGGGCCGGGCAGGCACGGCAGCTCCTGGCCGCCGGGGAGTGGCGCCCTGCCGCGCCGGACTCCGAAGCGGCAACGGCCGTCCTGGACCGCCTCACGGCCCCGCTCCCGGCCCGGCGGGCAGCGACCGCACGGATGCCGGCCACAGACCGGGACCGGCGACTCCAACGCCTTCTGCGCACTACCCTCCACCACCTCGACGCAGGCACCGTCAGCCCGCCCACAACCCTCCTCCTGGCCGCCGTCGCCCGCGCTTTCCTGCCTTGGCACGCCACCCCGAACCCACCGAGCGCAGCGGCGGCCCCGAGATACGGGACCCCGGCGGGGACGGCAGACGGCCCGGCCGTGCCACCGACAGAGGCCGGCGAGGCCCTGTTCCCCGATTTGATCGCGCTGTTCGCCGAGCTGGCCTCGACGAGCCCGCCCGGGACCGTCCCGCTCACGCCCCCGGTCGAACCCTGGCAGGTCCGGTACGCGGGCCGTTTCCGTCGTCATGGCAGACCCGCTCCCGGGGTCTGGACGGCCGAGACCATCGCCTGCCCGGCGTGCGGGGGCAAGACCGGCCCGTGGACCGTGACCTGCGACTGGCGCCAGATCTCACTGGGCTGCCCGTGCGGGGTGGTGACCCACGAGCACGGCCTCGCCATCTCCGAAGTCTGGCTTCTTCTACCGGACATGTGAAGTGGTGGCGGGTGGAGAGGTGCCTGTCGTCTGGTGATCTCGTCCCACGCCTGAGCGGTTCCTCGGCAGCTCGGCCGGCGAAGTCCTGCGTGCTGGTCCTGATGGGCGTGCGGGACGGCACCACGGAGCTGATCGCGATGACCGACGGCTACCGGGAATCGGCCGAGTCCTGGGCCCGCCTCCCGGCACCAGAGGCGCTGGGTTCACTCGGTGAGGATGCGGCCTAGTCCGCGGGGCTGATCGGTATGGCCGAACTGCCGCGCCCACCTGTCCGGGCGACGAGAGACCGGAAAGCGTCCAGGTCGCCGACAACCTCTTCGACGCGGTTCCGCTGCCGGTACATGCCGTAGTAGCGGGCGCCGATGGCATCAGGGTCAGCCTCGCCGCCGCCGGGGACGACCCCGGAAGCGATCGTCACCGTGCCCGCGTAGATTCCCTGCGGCTCGAGTTCGGCGTGCAGGGTGTGTGCCCAGTTGCGCAGGCCGGCCATGGCCATACCCACACCCCAGCGTCCCCCCACGCGTGGACTACACGCTCAGCGAACTCGGCGCGACGCTACTGGACTCCGTCGTCGCTCTCGGAGAGTGGGCCACCACACACCGCCACGAGATCAACGACAACCGAACCCACTACGACGCCACACACCCAACGCAAGCACCGTCCTGAAGCCCCTGCTCGATCCACCTCTCCCAGGTGTCTTCTCTGCCCTGCCGCGCGGCCTGCGGGTCGCCGGCCCAACGCGGGGCCAGGTTATAAGATTTCCCCCTTTTACTCCCTTCCCTCAGCGCTATGCTCGCGGCACTTGGACACAGGACGCGGAAAGGTGGGCGGTCGGCATGGCTGAAACCGTCAAGTGCGGCAAGTGCTTCGCCACGAAGATCCCTCGTACTCCCTGTCAGGGCTGCGGCGACGCGGGCTGAGACCTCGACAGCCGGGGGGCGGCCTGATGGACGCGTACGAGGAAATGCTCGACCTGGCGCGCCGCACGGCGGGCACACTCGCGGACAGGGGCATCAGGCCCCGCCCTTACGAGGCCGACGACGGCACGACGGTCGAGGGGTGGTGCGTCGAGCAGCGGGACCATGCGAAGGACGAGTATCGCGGTATCGACAACTGGGAGGAGTTCCGCAGCGCCGACCACCTGGTGCTCACTCCTGACGGGCGCTTCCTCGCGTACACCGAGACCTGGAGCGGCTATTCCGGCAAGGACGGCCGCGCCGTCGACGAGCACACCCGCACCCTGCGGCACCAGTCGTCGGCCTACCTCGTCTCCCTCGGCCCGGGCAAGCCGTTCGCCGCACTCTCCACCATGCTGGAGAGAATGCCGTGGACCGTCATGTCCTACACGCCTCCTCAGGCCCGTCCCGCGGCTCCCGCACCGCCTGCTCCCGTACGGCAGGCCGCCCCGCCCCCGAAGGCGCCGTCGGCCCGCCCCGGAAACCCTGCCGGGGCCGTCCTCGGCTTCGGACATGGACTGCTCGTCGGCTGCGCGGTCGGCTGCGGCTCCGCGATCGTCCTGGGGGTGGTGCTGAGCATCGGCGGGATGGACGGCGACGCCGTCGGTGTGACGACGTTCGCCGCCGCGATGTTCTGCGTGGTCGCGGGCACGGTGATCGGCACCGTCAACGGATGGCGCAAGCCCGGCTCAGTGCGCTAGTACAAGCAGAAGCGCACCGCCCCGCCCCGCCCCGCCTAGTGACCGCCGTGGTCGTCCTCGCCCGCCTCCAGCAGGCCCGCCGCCGCGCCCACGATTCTCGGGTCGGGGCTGCCGACGACCTCCTCGTCCTTGTTGTCGTAGTCGAAGCGGGCGAGGACACTGCGCATGGCCTCGACGCGGGCCCGCTTCTTGTCGTTGCTCTTCACCACCGTCCACGGCGCGTGCTCGGTGTCCGTCTCGCGGAACATGGCGACCTTCGCGGCGGTGTAGTCGTCCCAGCGGTCCAGGGAGGCCAGATCCATCGGGCTGAGCTTCCACTGCCGTACGGGGTCGACCTGGCGGATCGTGAAACGGGTGCGCTGTTCTCCCTGCGAGACCGAGAACCAGAACTTGATCAGGTCTATCCCGTCGTCCGCCAGCATCCGCTCGAACAGCGGGGTCTGGCGCATGAAGCGCCGGTACTCGTCGTCCGAGCAGAAGCCCATGACCCGCTCGACGCCCGCCCGGTTGTACCAGGAGCGGTCGAAGAGGACGATCTCCCCGGCGGTGGGCAGGTGCTGCACATAGCGCTGGAAGTACCACTGGCCGCTCTCGCGCTCCGTGGGCTTCACCAGGGCCACCACCCGTGCGCCGCGCGGGTTGAGGTGTTCCGTGAAGCGCTTGATGGTGCCGCCCTTGCCGGCCGCGTCACGCCCCTCGAAGACGATGACGAGCCGGCGTCCGGTCTCCTTGATCCAGCCCTGCAGCTTCAGCAGCTCGATCTGCTGGAGCCGCTTGTGCCACTCGTACTCCTTGCGCTCCATACGCTGCGGGTAGGGGTAGTTCTCCCGCCAGGTGTCCACCGTGGAGCCGTCCGGGCGGACGAGCACCGGGTCGTCGTAGTCGCTGTAGTCGACCTTCAGGTCCGCCAGCTCGGACAGCAGGGGTTGCGTCGTCATGCCCGTCCTCCTCCTCGGGTTCAGTGGAACCGCGGCACTATCAGATAGATCCCGTACGCCACCACGGACGCGCAGGCGAGGAAGCACAGCCCCGCCTGGGCGAGGCCGAGCGTGGACGTACCCCCGACATCCTCGCGCGCCCCCTCGAATCGGGCGAGACCGAGTACGCCGAGTGCGAAGACGACGACCACGGCGACGGTGACCCCGATGCTCACCGCGGTGACCTGGCCGAGTGCGGTCCAGTCGATGCTCATTGGATGGCTCCCGTCGCTCAGGCGGCCGTGCCGACGGTCGTCGGCGCGGTGGTGCTGAGGGTGACCTCGTGGGTGTCGTTGACATTGTTGGCGTGCACCGGGTTGCGGCGGGAGAGCAGCACGATGCCCGCGGCGACGGCGGCGCCGATCAGCGCCACGACGACCGTGCCGAAGTTGCCGCCGTGCTTGACCGCGCTCGCGGAAAGGCCGCCGACCAGCGCGGCGGCGGGCAGGGTGATCAGCCAGGCGAGCACCATGCGGCCCGCGACGCCCCAGCGGACCTCCGCGAGACGGCGCCCCAGGCCCGCGCCGAGGATGCTGCCGGAGGCGACCTGGGTGGTGGACAGGGCGAAGCCCAGGTGGGCGGAGGTCAGGATGACCGTGGTGGAGGCGGTCTCGGCGGCGAAGCCCTGCGGGGACTGGATCTCGGTGAGGCCCTTGCCCATGGTGCGGATGATCCGCCAGCCGCCGAGGTAGGTGCCGAGGCCGATGGCGAGACCGGCGGAGGCGATGACCCACACCGGCGGTCCCGCGTCGTGGCCGAGGGCGCCCGCGGAGATGAGGGTCAGGGTGATGACGCCCATCGTCTTCTGCGCGTCGTTGGTGCCGTGCGCGAGGGAGACCAGGGAGGCCGAGGCGATCTGGCCGAGCCGGAAGCCCTTGGTGACCGTGTTCTTGCGGGCGCGGGCGGTGAGCTTGTAGGCGAGGTAGGTGGCGATCAGCGCCGCCACCCCGGCGACCAGCGGCGAGGCCACCGCCGGGATCAGTATCTTCTCGACGACCTTGTCGAAGTGGACGCCGTTCGAGCCCGCGCCGACCCACACCGCGCCGATCAGTCCGCCGAACAGCGCGTGCGACGAACTCGACGGCAGTCCGACCAGCCAGGTCAGCAGGTTCCACAGGATCGCGCCGACCAGCCCCGCGAAGATCATCCCGGGTGAGACCAGGGTGTCGTCCACGATTCCGCCGGAGATCGTCTTGGCGACCTCGGTGGAGAGGAAGGCGCCGACGATGTTGAGGGCACCGCTCACCAGCACCGCCGTGCGCGGTTTCAGTGCGCCGGTGGCGATGGAGGTCGCCATCGCGTTGGCGGTGTCATGGAATCCGTTGGTGAAGTCGAAGGCCAGGGCCGTGATGATGACGACCGCCACGAGGAACGTGATGTGGTCCATGGCTTCAGTGGAACAAGCGCTTCCGTACACCAGGCGAACGCAAGGCAAAGCACGATTCAGGACCGGGCGCCCGGTTGGTGAGGATCATGCGATGCTGACGTGGTGAATCTCGACGACCTGGTCCGGCTGCGGCAGGCACGGGACCGCATGGACCGCGACTACGCCGAGCCGCTCGACATCGGCGTCCTCGCCCGCACCGCGCTGATGTCCGAGGGCCACTTCCAGCGCAGCTTCCGCGAGGCCTACGGCGAGACGCCCTACGGCTACCTCATGACCCGCCGGGTGGAGCGCGCCAAGGCCCTGCTGCGCCGGGGCGACCTGACCGTCACCGAGGTCTGCATGGCCGTCGGCTGCACCTCCCTCGGCTCTTTCAGCGCCCGCTTCACCGAACTGGTCGGCGAGACCCCGAGCGCCTACCGCGCCCGCCCCCACGAGGAGTCCGCCCCGATCCCGCCCTGCGTCGCCCGCGTCTTCACCCGCCCGAAGCGGGCCCGCCGAGCCTAGGCTGAGCAGCATGGACACCACGGACCTCAAGCTCAAGCAGTGTTTCCTCGCGGTCGACGACCATGACAAGGCCCTGTACTTCTATGTGGAGGTACTCGGTCTGGAGATCCGCAACGACGTCTCCTACGCGGGGATGAGATGGCTGACCGTCGGGTCGCCGCTGCAGCCGGACGTGGAGGTCGTGCTGGAGCCCCCGGGGGCCAGCCCGGACATCTCCGAGGCCGACCGGGACGCGCTGGCCCGGCTGCTCGCCAAGGGCCTCCTGCGTGGGGTCATCTTCACCACCGAGAACTGCGACGCGCTGCACGCGCGCGTGCGTGAGGCCGGCGTCGAGGTGCTCCAGGAGCCGATGGACCAGCCGTACGGGGTGCGGGACTGCGCGTTCCGGGACCCGGCCGGGAACCTGCTGCGGTTCATGGAACGCTCCGCGTGAGCCGGGCGCCCGTCCGCTGGACGTACGCCTTCGTCGACCGGCCCGCCGAACACTTCGAGCGGGCCTGCGCCTTCTGGGCCGCCGTCACGGACACACGGCTGTCCGGGCTCCGGGGCGACCGGGACGAGTTCGTGACCCTGCTGCCGGACACCCCGCGCGCCGACGCCTGCGTCAAGGTCCAGGGCGTCGACTCCGGCCCCGGGGGCGCGCACACCGACTTCGCCGTGGACGACGTGTCGGACTTCGCGAAGTCCGCGCTCGCGCTGGGCGCGGGGCTGGTCGCCGAACACGACACGTACGTCGTGCTGCGCTCGCCCGCCGGGCACCCGTTCTGCGCCGTGCCGTGGCAGGGGGAGACGGTACGGCCGCCCGTGGTGGACGGCAGCCGCCTCGACCAGGTGTGCCTCGACGTCCCGCCGTCCGCGTACGACGCCGAAGTCGCGTTCTGGAGCGGGCTGCTGCCCGGCTGGCAGTCCCTGGCCGGTTCGCTCCCGGAGTTCCATGTGGTGCGGCCACCGGCCGGGCTGCCCGTCAGGCTGCTGCTCCAGCGGCTCGGCGAGGAGCGTCCCGCCGCCGCCCATCTCGACCTGGCCTGCGCCGACATCGGGGCGACCCGTGCCCGGCACGAGCGGCTCGGCGCGCGATGGGTCGCGACGGCCTCGCACTGGACGGTGATGCGCGACCCCACGGACGGCGTCTACTGCCTCACGGGCCGCGACCCGGAGACGGGCGGCCTGCCCGCCCCTGCCTAGCGGCCGGTCACTTCCAGGGCTCCACGTCCACCACCGCGTCCACCGGGATCGGGCCGTACACGTGCGGGAACTCCTCGCCGTCCGGGGGCACGGCCTCATACCTGAGCGGTACGTCGAGGCGGGCCGGGTCGACGACCAGGACCACCAGCTCGCCGGGGTCGTGGGCGGCGTAGAGGAAGGCGGCGACCTTGGGGAGCTGGGCGCGGGTGGAGCAGTGGACGAAGCCCTCCTCGGCGAGGGTGCGCCCGCGGGTGGACCACTCGTAGGCGCCCTGCTCTCGGGCGGCGGTCCACAGCGCGCGCTCGGTGATGTGGAGGACGTGCTCGGGGTGTGCCTCGGTCATGGGGTCACGCTAGCCGGTCGGCCCGGCCGGGGCGTCGGGAGTTTCCTCGTGGGGCTCTTGGGGCGCGTGAGACTCATGGGGCTTGTGGGCCTCTTCGGTGAACGCGCCGCACTCGGGGTTGTGGCAGGGGCCGGCCACCCAGCGCGGGACCCAGGCGCCGAGGGTCTTGTGCCGGCGAATGACGGACTGTACAGGCTGCCCGCAGTCGGGACAGACCCGTTGTTCTCTGTCCATGTCATCAGGGTAGGGCCGTCGGCGCCCGCGTGCGTAGGGGCGGGACGACGAGCGGGCCCCGCGCACCGTGGGGATGTGCGGGACCCGCGGGGCCGGTGCCCCCGGCGACCGTGCGGGATGCGGAGTGAAGGCCGCACGGGCCGGGGACACCGGGGTCTTCGGGCCCGTCCGCGACGAGCACCGTCCGTCTCCGGTCCTTACGCGGTCCGTCTCGTCACGAACTCCGCCAGGCTGAGCAGCCCGCCCGCGGACTCGGGGTCCGGGATGGCCCGGGCCAGTTCGTCCATCGCGCGGGACATCCGGTCGGCCGCCTGGTCCTGGGCCCACTCGCGCCCGCCGGCCTGTTCGACGGCGAGCACGGTGCGGTCGAGGTCGGCCGGTGCGTAGGGCGCCGCGTACAGCTCGGCCAGTTCCCCCGCGGCGGCCGTGCCGGACGCCAGGGCCGCGACCACCGGCAGGGACTTCTTGCGGGCGGCGAGATCCGCGCCGGCCGGTTTGCCGGTGTGCCGGGGGTCGCCCCATATGCCGATGACGTCGTCGATGAGCTGGAAGGCGAGCCCGGCCTCCCGGCCGAACGCGTCCAGCGCGTCGACGTCCTCGTCCGACGCGCCCGCGTACAGCGCGCCGATCGCGCAGGCACAGCCGATCAGCGCGCCCGTCTTGGCCTCGGCCATGGCGAGCACCTCGTCGAGGGTGACCTCGGCGGGAGCACGGGCCTCCAGGGCCGTGTCCACCTGCTGGCCCTCACAGAGCTCCACCACACAGGCCGCGAGCCGGGAGACGGCCGCCCTGGCCCCCGGGTGCGGGTCCTCGGCGAGCATGCCGAGGGCCAGCGCCTGGAGGGCGTCCCCGGCCAGGATCGCGTCGGGGACTCCGAACACGCTCCAGGCGGTGGAGCGGTGCCGGCGGGTGGTGTCCCGGTCCATCACGTCGTCGTGCAACAGCGTGAAGTTGTGGACCAGTTCGACCGCGGCGGCGGCCCGCACGGCTGCCGCGCGGGCCGCCGGGCCACCGAGCGCGGCGGCCGCGGTGAGGACCAGCGCGGGCCGCATCGCCTTGCCCGCGTTGCCCGCGGCCGGGGTGCCGTCGGCGTGCTCCCAGCCGAAGTGGTAGCACGCGATCCGCCGCATCGCCCCGGGCAGCGAGTCGACGGCGGCCCGCAGCGCGGGGTCGACGGCGGCCCGGGCATGCTCCAGGATCACCATCGCTTCGGCTCCGGCAGCCGAGGCGGCCTCCGGCCCGGTACCGCCCTGGGTTCCGATGGACCCCCGCCTTTCGCGTGTCCGGTGCGGGCTGAGGGCGAAGGTCACCGCCAGCGGCCGATCTCGACGTTCTCCAGTACGCCCAGCGCGTCCGGGACGAGGACCGCCGCCGAGTAGTAGGCCGTGACCAGGTAGCTGATGATGGCCTGTTCGTTGATGCCCATGAACCGCACCGACAGGCTGGGCTCGATCTCGTCCGGGATGCCGGGCTGGCGCAGACCGATGACGCCCTGGTCCTGCTCGCCGAGACGCATCGCGATGATCGAGCTGGTCCGTTCCGCGGTGACGGGGATCTTGTTGCACGGGTAGATCGGCACCCCGCGCCAGGTGGGGATGCGGTTGCCGCCGACGTCGAGGGTCTCCGGGACGAGCCCGCGCTTGTTGAGCTCGCGGCCGATCGCGGAGATCGCGCGCGGGTGGGCGAGCAGCATCTTGGTGCCGCGCCGCCTGCTGAGCAGTTCGTCCAGGTCGTCCGGGCTGGGCACGCCGTCGTGCGGCTGGAGCCGCTGGTCGTACTCGCAGTTGTGGAGCAGCCCGAACTGCCGGTTGTTGACCAGCTCGTGCTCCTGGCGCTCCTTGATCGCCTCGACCGTCAGCCGCAACTGGTGCTCGGTCTGGTTCATCGGCTGGTTGTAGAGGTCGGCCACGCGCGTGTGGATACGCAGGACGGTCTGGGCGATGCTCAGTTCGTACTCGCGCGGGCGGGCGTCGTAGTCCACGAAGGTGTGCGGGATCTCCGGCTCGCCGGCGTGGCCCGCGGCCAGGTCGACGGCCTTCTCGCCGTACTTGTTGGTGCGCTGTTCGGGGATCGCGCGCAGCGACTGGACGTGCTCGCGCAGGGAGTCGGCGCGCTCCGTGATCTGCTCGAAGTCCTGGCGGGTCAGGATCAGCACCGTGCAGGCGGTGTCGGCGCGGGCGGTGTACTCCCAGATGGCGTCGGCGTCGAGCAGTGCCTGCTCGCCGAAGTACGCGCCGTCGGCGAGCACGCCGAGCACCTGGTCGTCGCCGTAGGGGCCGGTGCCGATCTTCTCGACCCTGCCGTGCGCCAGCAGGTAGACCTCGTCGGACTGGTTGCCGAAGGAGGCGATGACCTCACCGGCGCCGATCTCCCGCTGCCGGCAGCGGGAGGCGAGCTCGGTGAGCACCTCCTCGTCGTCGAAGGCGCGCAGTGCGGGCAGTTCGCCCAGTTCCGCGGGGATGACCTCGACCCGGTCGCCGGTCTTGACGAACGTGATCCGGCCGTCCCCGACCGCGTAGGTCAGCCGCCGGTTGACCCGGTACGTACCGCCCTGCACATCCACCCAGGGCAGGTTCCGCAGCAGCCAGCGGGAGCTGATCTCCTGCATCTGCGGCGCGGACTTGGTCGTGGTGGCCAGGTTCCGCGCGGCAGCGGTGCCGAGACTCTGCTGCGGCTTGCCCGACTCCGTGCGGACCTCTTCGCCTACCGACATAGAGCTATGCCCTCCCAGATCATGCACGGGCGCCGAACTGCGCCCGGTGCACTGTTCACACGAGCCACCCTTTCATCACGGAGCGTGCCGGTGCTATTACACGAAAGAGCGGGAATGGACCTCCGCGGGTCTGGGCAGAGGCACGTTTCGCCGAACGGTGTTCGACAATGAGCGGGTGACCGACCTGCGCCCCCGCCTGCCCTCTCCGCTCACCGAGGCGGCCGACGACCGGTTCGCACGGCACGGCGTACGGCTGCTGCTGAAGCGGGACGACCTGATCCATCCGGAGCTGATCGGCAACAAGTGGCGCAAGCTGGCGCCCAACCTCGAGGCGGCGGCCGGGCGGACGGTCCTCACCTTCGGCGGCGCCTACTCCAACCACCTGCGGGCGACGGCCGCCGCCGGACGGCTGCTCGGGCTGCGCACGGTGGGCGTGGTGCGCGGCGACGAACTCGCCGGCCGGCCGCTGAACCCCTCCCTGGCCCGGTGCGCCGCCGACGGCATGCGGCTGCACTTCGCCGACCGCGCGGCCTACCGCCGCAAGACCGAGCCGGACACCCTCGGGAGGCTTCTGCGGGCGGCCGGTGCGCAGGACGCGTACGTCGTCCCCGAGGGCGGCAGCAACGCGGCCGCGGTACGCGGCTGCCGGGGCCTCGGCGAGGAACTGCGCGGGCGTGCCGACGTCGTCGCCGTCGCCTGCGGCACCGGGGGCACCCTGGCGGGCCTGGCCGCCGGACTCGGCCCCGGGCAGCGGGCCCTGGGCATACCGGTCCTCAAGGGCGGTTTCCTGGGCGCGGACATAAGGGCCCTCCAGGACGAGGCGTTCGGCGGCCCGGTGGGCGACTGGCACCTGGAGGACCGCTTCCACTTCGGCGGCTACGCACGCGTGCCCCCGGAACTGGAGTCCTTCGCCGCGGACTTCGAACACCGCCATGGCCTGCCGGTGGAGCGTCTCTATGTCGCCAAGTTGCTGTATGGACTTGTGGCTCTCGCGGAGGAAGGCGTGTTCCCACGCGGAGCACGGGTGGCAGCCGTCGTCACGGGACGCCCGGAGGCCTACGCCGCCTCCCGGTAGGCCGCCGCCTCCTCCAGGTCCAGGCGGCGCAGGAGGGTGCGGAGCATTTCGTCGTCGATGTAGCGGAGGTCGCGCAGGCGGACGAACATCTCGCGTTCGGCGCTGATCATTTCGCGGGACAGCCGGCGGTAGGTGTCGTCGACGCTCTCGCCGGTGACCGGGTTGGCCTGGCCGAGGCGTTCCCAGACGGCGTTGCGGCGGCGTTCCAGGACGCTGCGCAGACGGTCGGCGAGCGGTGGGGGCAGGGCGTTGCGCTCGTCGGCGAGGAGGGCGTCCAGGCGTTCCTCGGCGACCCGTGAGGCCTGTGCCTGGGCGTTGGCCTCGGCGAGGGTCGCGGCCTGCGGGTCGGGCTCGGGGAACTTCAGCAGACGGATCAGCGGGGGCAGTGTGAGGCCCTGCACGACCAGGGTCCCGATGACCGTGGTGAAGGTGAGGAAGAGGATCAGGTTGCGGTGCGGGAAGGGCGCGTCGCCGTGGTCCACGGTGAGCGGGATGGAGAAGGCGATGGCCAGCGAGACCACGCCCCGCATGCCGGCCCAGGCGATCACGATCGGCCCTCTCCAGGTGGGGTTCTCCTCGCGCGCGCGGATGCGTGCCGACAGCGCCCGGGGCAGGAACGTCGCCGGGTACACCCACAGGAAGCGGGCCGCGACGACCACCAGGAAGAGGGCGGTCGCGTACCAGGCAGCGTCCAGGCCCTCGTAGGCGCCGAGGCCCCTGAGGACGACCGGCAGTTGCAGGCCGATCAGCGCGAAGACCGCCGATTCGAGGACGAAGGCGACCATCTTCCACACGGCCTCCTCCTGGAGCCGGGTGGCGAAGTCGACCTCCCACGCGCGATGGCCGAGATAGAGCGCGACGACGACCACGGCGAGGACGCCGGAGGCGTGGAACTGTTCGGCGGCCGAATACGCGACGAACGGGATGAGCAGGGACAGCGTGTTCTGGAGGAGGGGCTCCTTGAGGTGGGTGCGCAGCCAGTGGAGGGGGGCCATCAGGATGAGCCCGGCGGCGACCCCGCCGACGGCCGCGACCAGGAACTCCTCGATGCCGCCCGCCCAGGAGGCACCCTCGCCGACGACGACCGCGAGGGCCACCTTGTAGGCGGTGATCGCGGTGGCGTCGTTCAGCAGGGACTCGCCCTGGAGGATCGTGGTGATCCTGGACGGCAGGCCGACCCGGCGGGCCACGGCCGTCGCCGCGACCGCGTCCGGCGGCGCCACCACGGCGCCCAGCACGAGCGCCGCGGTCAGCGGCAGCCCGGGGACGAGGAGGTAGGCGGCGTAGCCGACGGCGAGCGTCGCGAAGAGCACGTACCCGACCGACAGCAGGGCGACCGGCCGCAGCTGGGCGCGCAGGTCGAGGTAGGAGCTCTCGGTGGCCGAGGTGTACAGCAGCGGCGGCAGCAGGAGGGGGAGGACGACCTCGGGCTCCAGGGTGTAGTCCGGGACCCCCGGCACGTACGACACCGCCAGGCCCACGGCGACCAGCAGCAGGGGTGCCGGTACCGGGGTGCGCCGGGCCGCTGCCGCGACCGCCGCGCTGCCCGCCACCAGCAACAGCAGTGGCATCACGTCCATGTCCGGCCGCCCTCGCATTTTCCGCGCGGTTCCCCGCACGCCCGTCGTAACCTGGCAATCATGAAACAGTGCACGCATGCCGACGCGCTGCCCGCCCCGGAACCCGTCCCACTCGGCGAGACGTGTCCCGAGTGCCTGCGGGACGGCACCCACCCGGTGCAGTTGCGGTTGTGCCTGACGTGCGGGCACGTAGGCTGCTGCGACACCTCGCCGAGCCGGCACGCGTCGGAGCACCACAAGGAAAGCGGACATCCCGTGATGCGCAGCTTCGAACCCGGCGAGAGCTGGCGGTGGTGTTTCGTGGACCATGTCCTCGTGTGAGGACTCGTGTGAACGGTCCGACGTCTGGGTACGTCAACCCGGCGCGCCCTCTTCCCTTTTGGGCCCGCAGACCCCCTAGACACGGAGCGTGTTCACAGCTTTACTGTGAGTGACGCCGGGGGTTGGGGTCCCGGGGACAGGAAACCGGCGGGCGCGGTAGCGTCACCGCTGCACCACACACGCGTTACCCGGGGGGCGACCCTCGGCCCCGAAAAGCTTGTACCACCTTGGAGGTGAGGGTGTCCCAGAACGCAGGCGAGCCCGCGACCCAGGACTTCGTGGAAGTCCGGCTGCCGGCTGCGGGTGCCTACCTGTCGGTGCTGCGGACGGCCACAGCCGGCCTCGCGGCCCGTTTGGACTTCACCCTGGACGAGATCGAGGACCTGCGCATCGCCGTGGACGAGGCCTGCGCGATCCTGCTCCAGCAGGCCGTGCCGGGCTCGGTGCTCAGTTGTGTGTTCCGACTCGTCGACGACTCGCTCGAGGTCACGGTCTCGGCACCGACCACCGACGGCCACGCCCCCTCGCGCGACACCTTCGCCTGGACCGTCCTGTCCGCCCTCGCGGGCAAGGTCTCCTCGGCTGTCGACGAGGACAAAACCGTTTCGATCAGCCTCTACAAACAGCGCGGCGCGGGACCCGGGCCGGCGTGAGGAACGGGGACGGGCCGGTGCGGGACGAAGAGCGCGACACCCGGGAGCTGCCGGCCGAGACCACCGACAACACCGGGGACCCCGTGTCTCCGGGCGGTTCCCGGCGCCTGGCGGCGGACGGTATCGACGGCATCCCCGAGCAGGCCCGGCCTCATCCGGAGGACGACGCCGGGCAGGTGGGCCGGGGTGCCACGCAGAACCCGCCTCACGAGGGGCGGATCGGGGGATCCCCCGGCCGGGCTGAGGACAGGGCTCGACAGAGGGCGACGGGCGGGACGATGAGCGAGCACGAGCGAGACGACGAACACGGGGTGCCGGGCACACAGCACGAACCTCGGGACAACCACGAACCCCGGGAGAGCAACCCGCCCCGGGAGAGCAACCCGCCCCGGGAGAGCAACCCGCCTCGGGCGAGCCACGAACCCCGGGGCATCCCGGACCGCAGCGGGGCGCGGGCGATGTTCGTCAAGCTGCGCGGCCTGCAGGACGGCAGCCCCGAGTACGCGGACCTGCGCAACCAGCTGGTCCGGATGCACCTGCCGCTCGTGGAGCACCTGGCGCGGCGCTTCCGCAACCGCGGGGAGCCGCTGGACGACCTGACCCAGGTCGCCACCATCGGCCTGATCAAGTCGGTCGACCGCTTCGACCCGGACCGCGGCGTGGAGTTCTCGACGTACGCGACGCCGACGGTCGTGGGCGAGATCAAGCGGCACTTCCGGGACAAGGGCTGGGCGGTGCGCGTCCCGCGCAGGCTCCAGGAGCTGCGACTCTCGCTCACCACGGCGACCGCGGAGCTCTCGCAGCAGCACGGCCGCTCCCCCACCGTCCACGAACTGGCCGAGAAACTGGCCATCTCGGAGGAGGAGGTCCTGGAGGGCCTGGAGTCCGCCAACGCGTACTCCACGCTGTCCCTGGACGTCCCCGACACCGACGACGAGTCCCCGGCGGTCGCCGACACACTCGGCGCGGAGGACGAGGCGCTGGAGGGCGTCGAGTACCGGGAGTCCCTCAAGCCTCTGCTGGAGGACCTCCCGCCCCGGGAGAAGCGGATCCTTCTCCTCCGCTTCTTCGGCAACATGACCCAGTCGCAGATCGCGCAGGAGGTCGGCATCTCCCAGATGCACGTCTCGCGCCTGCTGGCACGGACCCTCGCCCAGCTTCGGGAGAAGCTGCTCGTCGAGGAGTAGGCCGTCGGCCGGACTACTCCTGTGCCCTGCCGGGCCCCCGGATCCCGAGGGCCCGGGTCGTCTCACCGTTGACGAGCAGGACGAGCGCCGCGACGGCGACGACCGCGAGCGCGATGCCGGCCGGGATCGCCATGCTGTCGGCCTGCAGCAGGTTGTAGGCGACCGGCAGCGCCATGATCTGCGTGATGACGGCGGGGCCCCGGCTCCAACTGCGCAGCCCCAGCAGCCCGCGCGCGGCGAGCAGCGGCAGCAGCGCGAGCACCAGCAGGGTCACGCCCCCGGTGACGGCCGACCGCCGGTCGTCCGGGTCCCCGGTGATCCCGAGGACGAGGATCCACACCCCTCCGACGGCGAGCGCCAGGCCTTCCAGGCCGGCCAGAGCGGCGGCGTATGTCAGCCGACGCGGCCGGGGGCCGACGGTTTCGGGTTCGACGGACTTTTGCTGACTGCTCACCCGAGCAGGGTACGCCGCCAGTCCTTTCACCTGCGGGCCGGTGGGGGCTTGTCGCGCAGTTCCCCGCGCCCCTGGGGGGTCGCACTCATCCGCGCCATACAGACAACCCGTGTCGAGGCTCACCTCCCTTCTCTTACCGGATCCCCACCTCGGCCTGTGCCCCGGTACCACCCAGTAGGTACGCTGCAACTCATGCGTGCACTCCTCGTGGTCAATCCGGCGGCAACCACCACCAGTGCACGGACGCGTGACGTTCTGATCCACGCGCTCGCCAGCGAGATGAAGCTGGAGGCGGTCACCACCGAGTACCGCGGACACGCGCGTGACCTCGGCAGACAGGCCGCGGAGAGCGGGAACGTCGACCTGGTGGTGGCCCTCGGCGGTGACGGCACGGTCAACGAGGTCGTCAACGGCCTGTTGCACTCCGGCCCCGACCCGGACCGGCTGCCCGGCCTCGCGGTGGTCCCCGGCGGCTCCACCAACGTCTTCGCCCGTGCCCTGGGCCTGCCCAACGATCCGGTGGAGGCGACCGGCGCCCTGCTGGACGCGCTGCGGGAGAGAAGCGAGCGCACGGTCGGCCTCGGTCTCGCCGCGGGCACGCCGGGCACGGAGGACGAGTCGGTGCCCTCGCGCTGGTTCACCTTCAACGCGGGCCTCGGATTCGACGCGGGTGTCGTCGGCCGGGTCGAGCAGCAGCGGGAGCGGGGCCGGAGATCCACTCACGCGCTCTATATCCGGCAGGCCGTACGGCAATTGCTGGGTGATTCACAGCGCCGGCACGGTTCGATCATTCTGGAACGGCCGGATGCCGACCCGGTGACGGATTTGGTGTTGACCCTCGTCTGCAACACGGCTCCGTGGACCTATCTGGGTAATCGCCCGGTGTACGCGTCACCTAAGGCCTCGTTCGATACCGGGCTCGACGTACTCGGTCTCAGCCGTCTGTCCAGCGCCGCAGTTGCCCGGTATGGCACCCAGTTGCTCACTTCGTCCCCCGAGCGGGGCCCCCATGGCAAGCACGCCCACTCCTTCCATGACCTGGACCGGTTCACCTTGCATTCGAAGGTGCCCCTCCCCCTCCAGATGGACGGCGACCACCTCGGACTGCGTACGAGCGTGACGTTCACAGGCGTACGTCGTGCACTGCGTGTGATTGTGTGAGCAGAAAGGGCGTAAGTCCTTTCACTCGAACGTTTAGGCCAGGATCCACCCCATGGAAGTACGGCTGTGACCTAGTCGACACCGAGGAATCAAAAAAAACTTTCCGGAAGGGGTTGTATCCGTCGCTGAGGTTTGCGAGTCTCTACGTGGCGATCGGGACGGCCCGCAACACCAGCCTCCACTGATCACCAGAACCCCTCTTCAATCCACAGGACCACGCCAGCGAACCTGGCGGGTTGGCCCTTCACTTGTTGAGGGATTCGTGAAAGCGTTCACATTCACAAGCAACCTGCACGTAATACCAAGGAGAGGTAGCAGCCATGGACTGGCGTCACAACGCCGTTTGCCGCGAGGAAGACCCCGAGCTCTTCTTCCCCATCGGCAACACCGGTCCTGCGCTGCTGCAGATCGAGGAAGCCAAGGCCGTCTGCCGTCGCTGCCCCGTTATGGATCAGTGTCTGCAGTGGGCGCTCGAGTCCGGCCAGGACTCCGGCGTCTGGGGTGGTCTCAGCGAGGACGAGCGTCGCGCCATGAAGCGCCGTGCCGCCCGCAACCGGGCCCGCCAGGCAACCGCCTGACAACACCCGCCCCGTACACAGCCTGAGCTTGGCGGCGCGTACAGCGAGTACGCATCTCCCGCCCCCGAGCCGCAGCGCGCAGTACCCCCGATGCGCAGCTAATCGCTGGCAACGAGCATCCGAGCCCCGGACCCCTGAACGGTCCGGGGCTTTGTGCTGCGCCCAACTGCTCTTACCTGACACTTACTTCCGCGCCAGGACCGGGACGTCCAGGATCACCCGTGTGCCGCCCCCCGGCGCCGGGACCATGTCGAAGGTGCCGCCCAACTCGCCCTCCACCAGCGTCCGTACGATCTGCAGACCGAGGTTGCCGGAGGTGTGCGGGTCGAATCCCTCGGGCAGGCCCACACCGTCGTCCTGCACCGTGACCAGCAGCCGGGCCTCCTTCGCCGTACCGCCACGGGTGGCCGTGACCTCGACCGTGCCGGTCTCGCCCTCGCGGAAGCCGTGCTCCAGGGCGTTCTGGAGGATCTCGGTCAGCACCATGGAGAGCGGGGTGGCGACCTCGGCGTCCAGGATGCCGAAGCGTCCGGTGCGCCGGCCGGTGACCTTGCCCGGCGAGATCTCGGCGACCATCGCCAGCACCCGGTCGGCGATCTCGTCGAACTCCACACGCTCGTCCAGGTTCTGACTGAGCGTCTCGTGCACGATGGCGATCGAGCCGACCCGGCGCACCGCCTCCTCCAGCGCCTCCCGGCCGCGCTCGGACTCGATACGGCGGGCCTGCAGCCGCAACAGCGCGGCGACCGTCTGGAGGTTGTTCTTCACCCGGTGGTGGATCTCCCGGATGGTCGCGTCCTTGGTGATCAACTCGCGTTCGCGGCGGCGCAGTTCGGTGACGTCCCGGAGCAGGACCAGCGAACCGATGCGGGTGCCCTTGGGCTTGAGCGGGATCGTCCGGAACTGGATGACACCGCCGGCCGCCTCGATCTCGAACTCGCGGGGTGCCCAGCCGCTGGCCACCTTGGCGAGCGCCTCGTCCACCGGTCCCCTGGTCGGGGCGAGTTCGGCGGTGGTCTGGCCAAGGCGGTGGCCGACCAGGTCGGAGGCGAGGCCGAGACGGTGATAGGCGGAGAGCGCGTTCGGGGAGGCGTACTGGACGATGCCCTCGCCGTCGACGCGGATCAGGCCGTCGCCGACGCGTGGGGCGGCGTCCATGTCCGTCTGCTGGCCCGCGAAGGGGAAGGAACCGGCCGCGATCATCTGCGCCAGGTCGGAGGCGCTCTGGAGATAGGTCAGTTCCAGCCGGCTCGGGGTGCGCACGGTGAGCAGGTTGGTGTTGCGGGCGATGACACCGAGGACGCGCCCCTCCCGCCGCACCGGAATCGACTCGACGCGGACCGGGACCTCCTCGCGCCACTCCGGGTCGCCCTCGCGCACGATCCGGCCCTCGTCGAGGGCGGCGTCCAGGAGCGGGCGGCGGCCGCGCGGGACGAGGTGGCCGACCATGTCGTCCTGGTAGGAGGTGGGGCCGGTGTTGGGGCGCATCTGGGCCACGGAGACATAGCGGGTGCCGTCGCGCGTGGGGATCCACAGGACCAGGTCCGCGAAGGAGAGGTCGGAGAGCAGCTGCCACTCCGAGACCAGCAGATGCAGCCACTCGAGGTCGGAGTCGTCGAGAGCGGTGTGCTGGCGTACGAGTTCGTTCATGGAGGGCACGGATGTGAGCGTACCCGGGCATCCGGACGTGTCCGAAAAACACCCGCGGGCCGCGGCGCCTGAGAGGGACCCTCAGCCCTCCCGGCACCGCAGCCCGGAGCAATCCCGGCCACGGGGTGTGCGGTCCCGTCGGCCGAAAGGTGAGGAGCCGGGGCAGTCAGGGCAGAGAGCTCCGGACCCTCGGTCCGCCTTCCTGTGCGGGGAAGACGGAGGTTCTTGTGCTGTTCTCGCACGCTCCATTGTGGACTAGACCACTAGGTGTGTCCATGCCCTACCATCCACAACGCAGCCTAGCCTCTGCGGGTTCCTCCACGGAGTGAGATGGGGGCGGCAATTTCATCGAGCCCTTGTTAGATTGGTCTAAACCACACAGTTCAGAACGGCAGGCCAGCGTGGAAGTTGTCATCGTTCCGGACGCCAGAGCGGGCGGCGAACTCATCGCCGAGGCCATGGCGCAGCTCCTTCGGCGCAAGCCGGACGCCCTGCTCGGCGTGGCGACCGGTTCCACGCCGCTGCCCATCTACCAGGCGCTGACGGCCAAGGTGGGCTCCGGCGCGGTGGACGTCGCGCGGGCGCGGATCGCCCAGCTCGACGAGTACGTCGGGCTGCCCGCCGACCATCCCGAGTCCTACCGTTCGGTGCTGCGCCGGGAGGTCCTCGAACCGCTCGGCATCGCCATGGAGGCGTTCCTCGGGCCCGACGGCGCGGCCGAGGACATACAGGCGGCCTGCCAGGCGTACGACGCCGCGCTCTCCGCGGCCGGCGGGGTGGACCTCCAGCTGCTCGGCATCGGGACCGACGGACACATCGGGTTCAACGAGCCCTGCTCCTCGCTCGCCTCGCGCACCCGTATCAAGACGCTCACCGAGCAGACCCGCGTCGACAACGCGCGCTTCTTCGACGGTGACATCGAGCAGGTCCCGCACCACGTCATCACGCAGGGCATCGGGACCATCCTGGAGGCGCGGCACCTGGTGCTGCTCGCCACCGGGGAGAACAAGGCCGACGCCGTCGCCGCGACCGTCGAGGGGCCCCTCGCCGCCGTCTGCCCCGCCTCCGCGCTCCAGCTGCACCCGCACGCGACGGTCGTCGTCGACGAGGCCGCCGCGTCCAAGCTGAAGCTGGCGGACTACTTCCGCCACACGTACGCGAACAAGCCGGACTGGCAGGGCATCTGAGCCGCTGGGGGAAACGCGGGAGGGGCGCCGGGATTCCGGCGCCCCTCCCGCTTTCGCAGGTGCTTCTGCCCTCCGGCGATCACCGTCCGGCGATGACCTCCGCCGCCGCCCGGCCGCAGACGGGGGCCGCGCCGTGGGTGGCGATGTGGAGGGCGCCGCGGGGCGGGGACTGGGGGACGCCCATCTCCACGACGACCGTGTCGGGGCGGGCCGCCAGGAGGGTGTCCAGGGCCGCCGCCATCCAGGGGTGGCGGTGTTCGTCGCGGAGAACGGCGACGATCCGCCGCTCCCCCGCCGCGACCAGCGCCGCCCCGCCCGCGTCCTCGCCGGCGAAGGTACCGGTCTCCGTGCCGGGCAGCAGCCGGACCAGCTCCGCGGCCACGCCCCAGGGGGTCTCCTCGCCGACGGCGATGTTGGCGACGGGCGTGAAGGCGGCGACGTAGGGCGCCTCGGCGAGGGGGCTGAACCCGTCCCCACCGGTGACCCGGAGGGCCCGACGGGCGGCGACCAGACCGACGTCCTCACCAGTGCGCTCAGCGGTCCTCTCCCCCGAGGCCGTCCAGTGGGCCAGCTCCCGCACCCGCCGGGCGGCGTCCGCCAGGCGTTCCTCGGGGAGTTCGCCGGTGCGGACCGCGGTGATCAGGGCGTCGCGCAGGCGGCGTACCGTCTCGTCGTCGCAGAGGCCGCCGCCCACGCAGATGGCGTCGGCGCCGGCGGCGATGGCGAGGACGCTGCCGCGCTCGATGCCGTACGTCGCGGCGACGGCCTGCATCTCCATGCCGTCGGTGACGATCAGGCCGTCGTAGCCGAGTTCCTCGCGCAGGAGTCCGGTGAGGATGCGACGGGAGAGGGTGGCCGGGCGGACGGGATCGAGGGCGGGGACCAGGATGTGCGCGCTCATCACCGCCTTCGTACCGGCGGCGATCGCCGCATGGAACGGGATCAGCTCACGGTCGGAGAGGACCTCGGCCGGTACGTCGATGCGCGGGAGGGCGTGGTGGGAGTCGACAGCCGTGTCGCCGTGGCCCGGGAAGTGCTTGGTGCAGGCGGCCACCCCGGCGGACTGCAGGCCCGTGACGTAGGCGGCCGTGTGCCGGGCGACCAGGCCCGGGTCGGCGCCGAAGGAGCGGACCCCGATGACCGGGTTCGCGGGGTTGGAGTTGACGTCCGCGGAGGGCGCCCAGTTGAGGTTCACCCCGCACTCGGCGAGCCGGCGGCCCAGTTCGTGCGCCACCGCGCGGGTCAGGTCGGTGTCGTCCACCGCGCCGAGGGCGTGGTTGCCGGGGAAGGAGGAGCCGGTGCGCACCTCCAGGCGGGTGACGTCCCCGCCCTCCTCGTCGATCGCGACCAGGACGTCGTCCCGCTCGGCCCGCAACTGGGCGGTGAGGGCGGAGAGTTGTTCCGGGGAGGCGATGTTGCGGCCGAACAGGCCGACGGAGGCGAGGCCCTCGCCCAGGCGGCGCAGCAGCCAGTCGGGGGCGGTCACACCGGTGAAACCGGGCTGGAGGACCGTCAGGGCATCGCGCGTCAGGGTGTCGCTGACGCTGGCGATTGTCGTCATCGGGGGTGTCATCCCTTCACCGCGCCGGCGGTGAGACCCGCGGCCATCTTGCGCTGGACGAGGAGGAACAGGGCGACGATCGGAACGGCCATCATGGTGGCGCCGGCCATCATCGGGGCGTACTCGGTGCCGTGCTTGGTGGTGAAGTTGCCGAGCCAGACGGTCGCGGTCTGGTTCTTCTGGCTGAGCAGCATCAGGGCGTACAGGTACTCGTTCCAGGCCTGGATGAAGCCGTAGACCGAGGTGGCGACCATGCCGGGGGCGAGGAGCGGGAAGACGACCCGGACGAAGGCGCCGGTGCGGGAGCAGCCGTCGACCATCGCGGCCTCCTCCAGCTCCCTCGGGATGTTGACGATGAAGCCGCGCAGGGTCCACACCGTGAAGGGCAGGATGAAGGTCAGGTACGTGATGATCAGGCCGGAGAGCTTGTCGTACTGGTCCAGGTCGTTCAGGAGCAGGAAGACCGGGATGATCATGGCGACCAGCGGGACCATCTGGACCGCGAGGATGCCCACGATCACGATCTTCCGGCCGCGGAAGGCGAACCGGGAGATGGCGAGCGCGGCCAGCATGCCGACGACGATGCCGATCGCCACCACCGCGAGGGACACGACGAGACTGCGGCCGACCGGGCCCCAGAAGTCGGCGATGTCCAGCGCGCGGCGGAAGTTGGAGAGCGTGAAGCCGGTCGGCAGCAGGCTCGGGTCCGGGTCGATCGCGTCCTTGGCCGGCTTGAACGCCGTGTTGAGCATCCAGTAGACGGGGAAGCCGGCGACGACGAAGACGAGGAAACCGAGGAGGTTCCAGCCGGCCCTCGACCGTCCGCGAACAGTGGCGGTGCTCATTCGACCTCTCCGATCTTCAGCATCTGACGCATGTACACGGCGACCACGCCGAGCAGCAGCAACACGGTGATCAGAGCGATCGCCGAGCCCTGTCCGTAGTCGTTGACGACGAAGGCGCGGTCGTAGGAGTACGTCGTCAGGAGCTGGAACTCGGGCTCGGGATGGCCGTTGCGCATCACGAAGACCTGCGGGAAGACGCCCATGTCCCAGATGACCGACAGGGTCGTGAGCATCACGATGATCGGCTTGAGGATGGGCAGGGTGACGTACCGGAAGACGCCCCAGGCGCCCGCGCCGTCGAGGCGGGCGGCCTCCTCCAGTTCGGCGGGGACCTGGGTGAGGCCGGCGCTGAGGGTGATCACCACGAAGGGGACCGCGCCCCAGATCACCAGGAGCATGATGACGGCCAGGCCCTGCGGTCCACTCGCGAACCAGTTGTGGCCGATCAGTTCGACGCCGGGGAGTCTGCTGAGGACCGCGTTGAGGATGCCGTAGTCGGAGTCGAACAGCCATTTGAAGACGGTGGTGGCGACGATGACCGGCATACCCCAGCTGGCCACCAGCGCGATGTTGACCAGGGTCTTCACCCAGCCGGAGACCCGCTGGAGCAGCAGGGCGATCAGCATGCCGAGGACCATCGTGAGGATCACGCAGCCCGCGGCGAAGACGATGGTCCGGACGACGACCTGCCAGAACTCGCCGTCGTCCAGGACGCCCGTGAAGTTGTCGAGCCCGACCGACTCGGCCGGCTGGAAGCCCCACAGCTGGGACTGGCCGAACTTCTGGAAGGAGAGCGTGACCAGGCGGACCAGCGGATAGCCCATCACCAGCGCGAGGATCAGCAGACAGGGGGCGAGCAGCAGCCAGGGGGCGCCGGCGGACGAACGTTTCTTCGACCGTGGCCGGCCCGGTGGGACGGGCGGTGGGGGTGACGGCCGCTTCGGCGGCACCTTGGCAGGGGTGGTCGTGTCGGCACTCATCCGCGCGCTCCTCAGCGGTCCCTCGGGTCGTACGAGAGGCGGCGCCCGGCCTTGGAGCGGGGCGCCGCCGTCAGGTCACTTGGTGTTGATGACCTTGTCGATCGCGGCGTCCGCTTCCTTCGCGGCGTCCTCGACCGACTTCTTGCCCGTGCCGATGCTCTGCAGCATGTTCTGCAGGACCTGGGCCTTCTCGACCTGGCCCCAGCCGGGGGCCATGGGGACGAACCAGTTGGACTCGGCCGCGGTGGCCGGGACGGCCGTCGCCGGGTCGTTCTTGAGGGTGGCGAGGTCGGTCTTGTTGTTGGGCAGGTTGCCCTTGGCGATCAGGCCCTTCTGGCCGGAGGGGCCGGTGAAGGCGTTGATCCACTCGGCGGCGAGGGCCTGCGCGTCGGACTTCACCGGGACGGCGAGGTCGGAGCCGCCCAGGAAGACCGGGAGGTTCTTGCCGGACGGGCCGGGCATCACGAAGTTCTCGACGTTGCCGGCGAGCTTGCCGGTCTTGTCGTTCTCCTTCGCCGCGGCGGTCGCGCCCTCCCAGGCGGGGGCGAAGATCATGCCGGACTTGCCCTGGCCGTAGACGATGTACCGGTCGGACTCGTCCTTGGTCTTGTCGCCGTGCATGTACTTGTCGACGACGTTCTTGAACTCGTTGAGGCCCTTGATGGAGTCGGCCGAGGAGAGGTTGCCCTTCCACTGGCCGCCCGACTCGACGGCGATCGAGCCGCCGGCGTCGTAGACGAAGGACATGGCCGCGTACCAGTCGCGGGTGGGCTGGTACCAGGCGGAGAACTTGCTGCCCTGCTTCTTCTGGACCTTGTCGAGGGCGGCGGTGAGCTCGGCGTAGGTCGTGGGCACGGACTTCACGCCGGCCTTGGCGAAGACGTCCTTGCGCCAGTTGGCGACCCGGCCGCCGGCGTAGTAGGGGACGCCGTAGGTCTTGCCCTCATAGGTGACGGAGTCCTTGAGGCCGTCGAGCCAGGCGGAGGAGTTGTCGAACTTCGAGGCGTCGAGGGAGGCGAAGGCACCCTTGACCATGTAGCTGAGCATCTCGGTGTTGCCCATCTCGACCACGTCGGGGACCTTGTCCGTGGCGAGGACCGCGTCGAGCTTGGCGTTCTTGTCCGGCCAGCCGTAGTACTCGTGGGTGATCTTGACGCCGGGGTGGGCCTTCTGCACCGCCGCGTCCGCCGCCTTCACCAGCTCGGGCCAGTTGTTCTGGGCGTCGACGGTCAGCCAGACCGTGAGTTCCTTGGCGTCGGAACCGTTGTCCGAGCCCCCGCTGTCCTTGTCGCCCCCACACGCCGCGATGGACACCATCATGCCCGCGATACCGATCGCGGCTATCAGCTTGCGCTTCACGCCACCCTCCTCAGGATGCCCACACACCCCCCGCGCCACAACGCCGGGACCTGGACCAATGGTGTAGACCAGTGCGCAGAGCTTGGCTCAGACCAATACGGCTGTCAAGGGTGGCTGAAAGTGCTTTGACCAGCCGTTATGCGAGCTATATATGCAGGAACCTTTAAGTAAGAAGCCGTCGAAAACATCGGGCGTGGAGGGTACCGGCCCGCTAGACCACCTAACGGGTGGACTAGACCAGCGGTGATTGCGACGGTATACAGAGGGGATCGCGGAACAGCGGGGCAATCGGCGCCGTGTCCGTGCCACGATGTGACCCGCATCCGGAGCCGGGAAGGCAGGCCATGAGTACCGACGTCAGCAGTGCGGAGAACGAGGGTGGGGCGACAGTCCGTACCGCGCGCGTGCCCAAGTACTACCGCCTGAAGAAGCACCTGCTGGACATGACGGAGACTCAGACACCGGGCACGCCCGTCCCGCCGGAGCGCACGCTGGCGGCCGAGTTCGACACCTCGCGCACCACCGTGCGCCAGGCGCTGCAGGAGCTGGTCGTCGAGGGCCGTCTGGAGCGCATCCAGGGCAAGGGCACCTTCGTCGCCAAGCCGAAGGTCTCCCAGGCGCTGCAACTCACCTCGTACACCGAGGACATGCGCGCACAGGGCCTCGAACCCACCTCGCAGCTGCTGGACATCGGCTACATCACCGCCGACGACACCCTGGCCGGACAGCTGGACATCACCGCGGGCGGCCGTGTGCTGCGCATCGAGCGGCTGCGGATGGCCAACGGCGAGCCGATGGCGATCGAGACGACCCATCTGAGCGCCAAGCGCTTCCCGGCCCTGCGCAGGTCACTGGTCAAGTACACCTCCCTCTACACCGCCCTCGCCGAGGTGTACGACGTCCATCTCGCCGAGGCCGAGGAGACCATCGAGACCTCGCTGGCCACCCCGCGCGAGGCCGGCCTGCTCGGCACCGACGTCGGCCTGCCGATGCTGATGCTCTCCCGGCACTCGCTGGACAAGGAGGGCCAGCCGGTGGAGTGGGTGCGGTCGGTGTACCGGGGGGACCGCTACAAGTTCGTGGCCCGTCTGAAGCGGCCCACGGAGTAGAGACCTCGGGGGGATGTCCGGAGGCGGTCTTCCGCTGCGCTTATCCGTCGCTTACATTGCCTGCGCATTACACCAGTGATCAAGGCGATCAGTGACGGGACGGAGCAGCGATGTCCGACGAAGAAACCAGGGGCCCGGTGGTGACGCCTGTGCGCGTCGTCATCGCCCTCTGTCTGCTCGCGCCGTTCGTGGCGATGCTGTGGGTGGGCTCGTACGCGAAGGTGGATCCGGCGTTCATCGGGATCCCCTTCTTCTACTGGTACCAGATGCTGTGGGTGCTGGTCTCGACCGTGCTCACGATGCTCGCGTACAAGCTGTGGCAGCGTGACCAGCGGTCGCGTCACGGAGGTGCCGGCCGATGAACGACGGCGTCAACGGCGTGGCGCTCGCCGTCTTCATCTTCTTCTTCCTGGCCGTCACGGCCATGGGCTTCCTCGCGGCGCGCTGGCGCAAGGCCGAGAACGAGCACAGCCTCGACGAGTGGGGCCTGGGCGGCCGGTCGTTCGGCACCTGGGTCACCTGGTTCCTGCTCGGCGGCGACCTGTACACGGCGTACACCTTCGTCGCCGTCCCCGCGGCGATCTACGCGGCGGGCGCGGCGGGCTTCTTCGCGGTGCCGTACACCATCCTCGTCTACCCCCTGATCTTCACGCTCCTGCCCCGTCTGTGGTCGGTGTCGCACAAGCACGGGTACGTGACGACGTCCGACTTCGTGCGCGGGCGCTGGGGCTCGAAGGGCCTGTCGCTGGCGGTGGCGCTGACCGGCATCCTGGCGACGATGCCGTACATCGCGCTGCAACTGGTCGGCATCCAGGCCGTCCTGGACGTGATGGGCGTCGGCGGCGGCGAGGACACCAACTGGTTCGTCAAGGACCTCCCGCTGCTGATCGCCTTCGGCGTGCTGGCCGCGTACACCTACTCGTCCGGGCTGCGCGCCCCCGCACTGATCGCGTTCGTGAAGGACACGCTGATCTACATCGTCATCGCGGTGGCGATCATCTACATCCCGATCAAGCTGGGCGGGTTCGACGAGATCTTCGCCTCGGCGAGCGAGAAGTACACCGCGGCCAGGGCGGGCGGCCTGGTCCCGCCCGAGGCCGGCCAGTGGACGTACGCCACGCTGGCGCTCGGCTCCGCGCTGGCCCTCTTCATGTACCCGCACTCGATCACCGCGACCCTCTCCTCCAGGAGCCGTGAGGTGATCCGCCGCAACACCACGATCCTGCCGCTGTACTCCCTGATGCTCGGTCTGCTGGCCCTGCTGGGCTTCATGGCCGTCGCGGCCGGAGTGAAGGTCACCAACGGCCAGCTGGCGATCCCGCAGCTGTTCGAGAACATGTTCCCGGCCTGGTTCGCGGGGGTGGCGTTCGCGGCGATCGGCATCGGCGCGCTCGTCCCGGCGGCCATCATGTCGATCGCAGCCGCGAATCTCTTCACCCGCAACATCTACAAGGACTTCATCAAGCCGGACGCCACGCCCGAGCAGGAGACGAAGGTCTCCAAGCTGGTGTCCCTCCTGGTGAAGGTCGGCGCGCTGGTCTTCGTCCTGACGATGGACAAGACGGTCGCGATCAACTTCCAGCTCCTCGGCGGCATCTGGATCCTGCAGACCTTCCCGGCCCTGGTCGGCGGCCTGTTCACCCGCTGGTTCCACCGCTGGGCGCTGCTGGCCGGCTGGGCGGTCGGCATGGTCTACGGCACGGTCGCCGCGTACGGGGTCGCCTCCCCGACCCAGAAGCACTTCGGCGGCTCGTCCAAGGAGATCCCCGGAATCGGCGAGATCGGCTACATCGGCCTGACGGCGTTCGTCCTGAACGTGGTGGTCACGGTGGTCCTGACCTTCGTCCTGAGGGCCGCCAAGGCCCCCGAGGGCGTGGACGAGACCAGCCCGCAGGACTACACGGCGGACGCGGGCGACCCGGGAGTCCAGGTGGAACTGCCGCCGGCGACTGCCGACTCGGCCCACTGAGTAACCGGCATCGGCGGGCCGTCGGAGAAAATCCGGCGGCCCGCTGTCGTGCGTCTGGTGCACACTGCGCGCCATGGACATAGAGATCCGGGAAGCGGACCCCACCGAATACGAAGCCCTGGGCACCCTCACCGGCCGTGCCTATCTCGACGACAACCTCCTCGACTTCGGCGAGGACGACGACTACCTGCACGAACTGCGGAACGTGGCGAAGCGGGCGGCGGCGGCCGAGGTGCTGGTGGCGGTGGCGGACGACCGTCTCCTCGGCGGTGTCACCTTCGTGCCGGGGCCCGGCCCCATGGCCGACCTGGCGGGCCCCGGACAGACCGAGATCCGTATGCTCGCGGTCGGCCCCGCGGCGCGCGGCAGAGGCACCGGCGAGGCCCTCGTCCGCGCCTGCCTCGACCGTGCCCGGGCCACGGAAGGCTGCACGGGCGTCGTTCTGTCGACCCAGAGGGCCATGCACGCCGCCCACCGCATATACGAACGCCTCGGCTTCGTCCGCACACCCGAGCGGGACTGGAATCCCGTGCCACATCTGGACGACTTCACTCTGCTCACCTATCACCTGACGCTCTGACACCTCCGCGACACAACATCTGGTGGTGGCGTGACAGGTGAGCACAAGATGTATGCTCGTGCTCGCTGTCGCCGCAGGGGAATCCGGTGCGAATCCGGAACTGTCCCGCAACGGTGTACATGCGTGCTTTTGCACGCCTGGTTCAGTCCGAGGACCTGCCGACAGCGCGCCCGGCCGCCCCGGCCCGGGTGCCTTGACGTCCGGGCCTCGTGGAGTGGGCCGGTGGACGCGACGCCCCGTGCGCTCGTGTGCTGCCCCTGCCCTCCGCCAGGCCCCCAGCCGAGCGAGGGAGAGCCCCCACGTGACCATCGCGCCAGCCGATCCGGCTTCAGCCATCCAGCTGGACACCGACGGTCCCGGGACCGCGTTGCTGCGGACCCTGACCGAGCTGACCGCCGACCTCCCCGACGCGGACCCCGGCCGGGTCGCCGCCGCCGCACTGCGCGGCCGGTCCGCCCGGGGAGCCCTCGACGAGGTCAACGCCGAGCTGCGCGAGCTGGCCACGGAGGCGGCGGCCGGCCTGATCTCCGAGGACCCCGCCTACTCGAAGCTGGCCGCCCGGCTGCTGACGATCGGCGTCGCCGCGGAGGCCGCCTCCCAGGGCGTGACCTCGTTCACCGAGTCCGTCGCCGTCGGCCACCGCGAGGGCCTGATCGCCGACCGCACCGCCGCGTTCGTACGGCTGCACGCGGCCCGGCTGAACGCGCTGGTCGACACCGGCGCCGACGACCGCTTCGGCTACTTCGGCCTGCGCACCCTGCACAGCCGCTACCTCCTGCGGCACCCCCACACCCGCAAGGTCGTCGAGACGCCCCAGCACTTCCTGCTGCGCGTCGCGGCCGGCCTCGCCGAGGACGACAGCCCGCGCTCCGTCGACGAAGTCGCCGCGCTCTACGGGCTCATGAGCCGGCTCGACTACCTGCCGTCCTCCCCCACGCTCTTCAACTCCGGTACCCGGCACCCCCAGATGTCGTCCTGCTACCTTCTCGACTCCCCAATCGACGAGCTGGACTCCATCTACGACCGCTACCACCAGGTGGCCCGGCTCTCGAAGCACGCCGGCGGCATCGGTCTGTCGTACTCCCGGATCCGCAGCCGTGGTTCGCTGATCCGCGGCACCAACGGCCACTCCAACGGCATCGTGCCGTTCCTCAAGACGCTGGACGCCTCCGTCGCCGCCGTGAACCAGGGCGGGCGGCGCAAGGGCGCGGCGGCGGTCTACCTGGAGACCTGGCACTCCGACATCGAGGAGTTCCTGGAGCTGCGCGACAACACCGGTGAGGACGCCCGCCGTACGCACAACCTGAACCTCGCGCACTGGATCCCGGACGAGTTCATGCGCCGGGTGAACGAGGACGGCACCTGGTCGCTGTTCTCGCCCTCCGACGTGCCCGAGCTGGTCGACCTGTGGGGCGACGAGTTCGACGCCGCGTACCGGAGGGCGGAGGCGGCCGGGCTCGCGAAGAAGACCATCCCGGCCCGTGACCTGTACGGCCGGATGATGCGCACCCTCGCGCAGACCGGCAACGGCTGGATGACCTTCAAGGACGCGGCCAACCGCACCGCCAACCAGACCGCCGAGCCGGGCGCGGTGATCCACTCCTCCAACCTCTGCACGGAGATCCTGGAGGTGACGAACGACGGCGAGACGGCCGTCTGCAACCTGGGGTCCGTGAACCTCGGTGCCTTCGTGAGCGACGGGGACATCGACTGGGAGCGGCTGGACGACACCGTCCGCACCGCCGTCACCTTCCTGGACCGGGTCGTCGACATCAACTTCTACCCGACCGAGCAGGCGGGCCGCTCCAACGCCAGGTGGCGGCCGGTCGGTCTCGGCGCGATGGGCCTCCAGGACGTCTTCTTCAAGCTGCGGATGCCCTTCGACTCCCCGCAGGCCCGGGCGCTCTCCACCCGGATCGCCGAGCGCGTCATGCTCGCCGCGTACGAGGCCTCCGCCGACCTGGCCGAGCGCGACGGCCCGCTGCCGGCCTGGGAGCAGACCCGTACCGCGCGCGGAGTACTGCACCCCGACCACTACGGCGTCGAGTTCACCTGGCCGGAGCGCTGGGCGGCGCTGCGCGAGCGGATCGCGGCCACCGGACTGCGCAACTCCCTGCTGCTGGCCATCGCCCCCACCGCCACCATCGCCTCGATCGCCGGTGTCTACGAGTGCATCGAGCCGCAGGTGTCCAACCTGTTCAAGCGCGAGACGCTGTCCGGTGAGTTCCTCCAGGTCAACTCGTATCTGGTGGAGGAGCTCAAGAGGCTGGGCGTCTGGGACGCCCGTACCCGGGAGGCGCTGCGCGAGGCGAACGGCTCGGTGCAGGACTTCGTCTGGATCCCCGAGGACGTACGGCAGCTGTACCGCACGGCGTGGGAGATCCCGCAGCGCGGTCTGATCGACATGGCCGCCGCCCGCACCCCGTACCTGGACCAGGCGCAGTCCCTGAACCTGTTCCTGGAGACGCCGACCATCGGCAAGCTCTCCTCGATGTACGCGTACGCCTGGAAGGCGGGCCTGAAGACGACGTACTACCTGCGCTCGCGCCCGGCGACCCGGATCGCCCGCGCCGCACAGGCCACCATCCCCGTACAGCAGGCAGCCGACCCCGACGCGGTCGCCTGCTCCCTTGAGAACCCCGAGTCCTGCGAGGCATGCCAGTAATGTCCACCCGTAACACCCATCTCCTCGACCCGGGCTTCGAGCTGACGCTGCGTCCCATGCGCTACCCGGACTTCTACGAGCGCTACCGGGACGCCATCAAGAACACCTGGACCGTCGAGGAGGTCGACCTCCACTCGGACGTCTCCGACCTCGCCAAGCTCACCCCGTCCGAGCAGCACCTGATCGGCCGGCTGGTCGCGTTCTTCGCGACGGGCGACTCGATCGTGGCGAACAACCTGGTGCTGACGCTGTACAAGCACATCAACTCCCCGGAGGCGCGCCTGTATCTGTCGCGCCAGCTGTTCGAGGAGGCCGTGCACGTCCAGTTCTATCTGACCCTCCTGGACACCTATCTGCCCGATCCGGAGGACCGCACCGCCGCCTTCGACGCCGTGGAGAACATCCCGTCCATCCGCGAGAAGGCCGGGTTCTGCTTCAAGTGGATCAACGAGGTGGAGAAGCTGGACCGGCTGGAGTCCCGCGCCGACCGCCGCCGCTTCCTGCTCAACCTCATCTGCTTCGCCGCGTGCATCGAGGGTCTGTTCTTCTACGGCGCCTTCGCGTACGTCTACTGGTTCCGCAGCCGTGGTCTGCTGCACGGCCTCGCCACCGGCACCAACTGGGTGTTCCGGGACGAGACCATGCACATGAGCTTCGCGTTCGACGTGGTCGACACCGTCCGCAAGGAGGAGCCGGACCTCTTCGACGACCAGCTCCGGCAGGAGGTGACGGACATGCTGCGGGAGGCCGTCGAGGCCGAGCTGCAGTTCGCCCGTGACCTGTGCGGCGACGGCCTCCCGGGGATGAACACCGACTCCATGCGGCAGTACCTGGAGTGCGTCGCCGACCAGCGCCTCACGCGCCTCGGCTTCGCCCCGGTGTACGGCTCGGAGAACCCGTTCTCCTTCATGGAGCTCCAGGGTGTTCAGGAGCTGACCAACTTCTTCGAGCGGCGTCCGTCGGCGTACCAGGTGGCGGTGGAGGGCACCGTCGACCTGGACGAGGACTTCTGACCGTCCTGGGACTCCCTCTTCGCCCGGGCCTCCCTGATCTGCCGGTCGGCGCGCCTGTCGCGCACGATGCCGGGCAGGGAGGGGAGGACCAGGAGGACGAGGATCCCGAGGACCAGGAGCATTCCGATGAGGCCTTCGATCTGGTTCGTGTTCATGGACACCACTGTCCCGCCGGACACTCCTGACCGGGAGTGGCAGGACTGCCGTACACCTTCAAATTCCTGCCACATCGGGTGCACACTGGAAGCATGCTGAAGAACGTGGCCGCCGTCCTGCTCGACGGTGTGCATCCTTTCGAGCTCGGTGTCGTCTGCGAGGTCTTCGGCCTCGACCGCAGCGACGAGGGCCTGCCCGTGTACGACTTCGCGGTGGTGTCGGCGGAGGGCCCGGTCCTGGGCACCCATGTCGGCGGACTCACCGTCTCCACGCCGTACGGTCTGGACCGGCTGGAGGAGGCCGACCTGATCGCCGTGCCTGCCTCGGACGGGAACGTCGACCGCGCGTTCCCGCCCGAGCTGCTCGACGCGCTGCGCCGGGCCGTGGACCGGGGTGCCCGGGTGCTCAGCGTCTGCTCGGGAGTGTTCGTGCTGGGCGCCGCGGGCCTCCTCGACGGGCGGCGCTGCGCCGTGCACTGGCGGCACGCGGACGTGCTGGCCCGCCGGTTTCCCCGGACGCTCGTCGAACCGGACGTCCTCTATGTCGACGACGCCTCGGTGATCACCTCGGCGGGCACGGCCGCGGGGATCGACGCCTGTCTGCACATCGTGCGCAAGGAGCAGGGGCCGGAGGTGGCCAACGGCATCGCCCGGCGGATGGTCGTACCGCCGCACCGGGACGGTGGCCAGGCGCAGTACATCGCGCGGCCACTGCCCCGGTCCTCCTGCGACACGGTGGGCGGGGTGCTGGCGTGGATGGAGGAACACCTCGACCAGGACGTCACGGTCGAGCAGCTCGCCGTCCGCGCCCACATGGCCCCGCGCACCTTCGCCCGCCGCTTCCAGCAGGAGACGGGCACCACCCCCTACCGATGGCTGCTGCGCCAGCGGGTGCTGCTGGCCCAGCGCCTGCTGGAGGGCACGGACGAGACGATGGACGCGATCGCCTGGCGCACCGGGTTCGGCACGGCGGGCGCCCTGCGCCATCAGTTCGTACGGTCCCTGGGGACGACCCCGAACGCCTACCGGCGCACCTTCCGGGGCCCGGGGAGCCCCGAGGACCGCGAGGCCGTCGCCTGAGACGGACCCCCGGTCTCACACCGGCCGCGCCCGCAGCAGCAGCCGGCGCGGCCGGAGCGTGATGCCGTTGCGTGGCCGGGGATCGGAGCCCGGCGCGTGCTCGAAGCGGAACGCGTTCGCCACCACCGCCGCGATCAGTGTGAGCTCCGCCATCGAGAAGTGGTCGCTCGGACACTTGCGGTTGCCGACGCTGAACGGCGCCATGGCGTACTTCGGCACCGACTCCGTGCGGCCCGGAAGCCAGCGGTCGGGATCGAACTCCTCGTTCCGCTCGTACGACCGCGGATCGCGCTGGATCGCGTACGGGCTGTAGACGATGTCGGCTCCGGCGGGAATGCGGTATCCGCCGAGCTCCGTCTCGGTCACCGCCCGCCGGGTCAATATCCATACGGCCGGGCGCAGCCGCATGGTCTCGACCACGACATTGGCCGTGTGCCGCAGCTTTCGGACGTCGTCGAATGCGACCGGCCGGTCACCTACGACGTTTCTCACCTCCGCGCGGATCTTGTCGGCCTGATCCGGGTGCTCGGTGAGGACGAGGAGCAGCGACATGACCAACGAGCCGACGGTTTCGCTGCCCGGGGTGAGTATCGCGATGACCTGGTCGTGGATCTCCTGTTCCCCGATCGGGTCGCCATTGTCGTCCTTCGCCTCCAGCAAAGCCGTCAGCAAATCGTCCGGCTTTTGACCGGATGCCCGGCGGTCCGCGACGATCTCGTCGACGAGGAGGTGCAGATCGGCCAAGGCGCGGTTGAATTCGCGGTTGGCCGGAACCGGTACCCGATAAAGCGGGCCGAGGGGTACCACCATGCGCTGGTACATACCGGCGAACAGGGTGGCGAGCGCGGATGTGATGCGCTCGGCGCGGGCGTCCATGTAGCTGCCGCGCATCAGACAGCGCGCGGAGATCCGCACGGACACCCGGAAGGACTCGGCGGTGACGTCGAGCACCTCGCCCCTGCTCCAGCGCTCGACGAGGGCGTGCGCCTCCTCCTCCATGATCGGCCCGTAGCCGGGGATGGCGTCGAGCCGGAACGCGGGCTGGATGGTACGCCGCTGGCGGCGGTGGAGCGGGCCGTTGGCCGTGGCCACGCCCTCCTTGCCGAGCAGGCTCTCCAGGGACTCCCAGAGGGGGCCGGCGATGATGTAGTCGGGGCTGAGCGCCAGGGCGCCGGTCAGCTCCGGGGAGGTGACGGCGTACACCGTCTTGGGGCCGAGCCTGAGGCGGACCACGTCGCCGTGGTCGCGCAGCTGGGCCAGGAAGGCCAGCGGTTGGCGGGCCAGCCGCCAGCCGTGGCCGAGCAGTGGCACTCCGCCACCGGCCACGGGTGGCTCACACGGTTCGGAAGCCTCTCGGGTGGTGGGCTTCACGGACTCGACGGTCATTTCTCACCTGCCGCTTCGTTGCTGACGTACGGGGGCGTGGACCGGTCGTCCCAGCTGTCGACCATGTACCGGCCGGATTCGTGGTGGAACCAGTAGACGGAACTGAACCAGTTCCGCATATTCGCGAGGCAGGCGCGTACGGCAGGACCGTCGGATATCCGGTCGGCGAGCCGCAGCACGTCGGGCTCGACGGCGAGGAATTCTGTTATGCATTTCTCGACGCGTCGCCTGAGTTCGTGCACCGCTTCTTCCAGGGTCAGTCCCTCGTGGGTGATGAGACTGATTCCGAGATTGTGCACCTCGTCGCCCGCTATTTCCTTGGGGAGCGAGCAGAGGTCGTTGTACAACGCGGCGAAATCCTGACTCAGCAGGGCCGCGCGCCGAAAAGCCGGATTTTTTCGTACCGAGTCCGGGAGTTCATGACCCGCACCCAGTTCCAGGAGGTCGGTCCAGATCCAGTGCGCGAAGGTGAGCCGGCGCAGCGCGAGGTATTCATCGACTCCGGGAATCCGTCCTTCGACGCGGTTGCGGAATTCCTTGTCGTACGCCTCGATCACGGTGTGGAAATGGCGGGCGAACCGCGCGTTCCAGGTGTCCGGGAGGAAGGCGAAGAGCCGGCTCACACTGTCCGCGAACCCGGCGACCAGCGGATCCGGGTCGCGCAGGTGATCGGCCGGGGCGTCCAGGGCCGCGTGCAAGCGGAACCTGAGTCGCCGCCAGGCCGCGGTACGGCCGTGGACCACGTCACGGTCGTGCCGGTCGTCCCAGACGAAGAACCATGCGCTGTAGTCGGCTATCGCCTGCAGAACCTCGTCGGAGGCACCGAGGTAGTAGCCCGCCATCAGGTCCGTGTAGCACAGTCCGTCGGCATATTCTTCGACCTTGTCCACCGGCATGAGGCGTTTTTCCAGCAGCCAGGAGCGGGTGTTCTCCTGGAGCCGGGGCCAATACGGATGCAGTTGCCGGGGAAAGGCCGCCTCGATGACCGGAAGAGAGAGCGAGGGCGGGACCGCGGGCGCGGCCACCGTCGTCATGGTGCGGTATGTGGTGCTGTATGGGAAAGCTGGCACGAACAACCCCTCTCAGCCGCCAGTGGGTGCACGCCCCTCCCGCCGTGCCGGGCGTGCGCCGTTGCGTATCCCCGCAGTTCCCATTCAGCACTACAACTGACCGTTCTGGGAACGGATTTGCTTCATTCACTACCCCAACGTGCTGAGAATCCACCCCCGGCCGACTGGTTATGGATCAGCGGATGTGCATAAGCGATCGAACGTCCGACGGACATACGAACGACGCCCGACCGGGAAGGTTCCGGCCGGGCGTCGCGGGTGATCTGGCGTGGTTCAGTCGTTGGCGACCACGGGATAGCGGGGCTCGTTCTCGGCCATCTGCCGCAGGGCGTCCTTGCGTTCGCGCTTGGACAGCCGGTCGATGTACAGGTACCCGTACAGATGGTCGGTCTCGTGCTGCAAACACCGAGCGAAGTAGCCCGTGCCGCGCACCTTGACCGCGTTGCCCCGCTCGTCCTGCCCGGTCACCTCGGCGTAGTCGGGGCGGGCGAGCGGCGCGTAGGCGGTGGGCACCGAGAGACAGCCCTCGTTGCTGTCGTCCAGCCGGCGCCGGTCGGCGGGCAGTTCGACCAGCTTGGGGTTGCAGACGACGCCGGTGTGCCGCTTGCCCTCGTCGTCCGGGCAGTCGTACACGAAGACCTTCAGGTCGACGCCGATCTGGTTGGCGGCGAGGCCGACGCCCTCGGCGGTGTGCTGCGAGGCGAACATGTCCGCGACCAGTTGCTGGAGCTCGTCACCGAACTCGGTGACGTCCTTGCACTCCTTGTGGAGCACCGGGTTGCCGACGACCGTGATCGGCCGCGAGGTACCGCGCTCGCGATACGCCAGCTCCCGCTCCGCCGCCTCCTCGGTGTCGATGACGAAGCCCTCGTCGTCCACGGGGAGCACGCCCGCGTGCTGCTGATCGGTGTCCTGCTGCGCCATGTCCGACGTATGCCTTCCTCAGAAAAACCAGGGGTGTGATGCGGATACAGGGTACGGGGGCCGCGCCCCTAAGGGGCGCGGGCAGTTTCGATGTGCGGCTCCGCCGCGTGGGCGCGACCAGCCACGACGAACCCGCAGCCGAACGATCAGCAGACCTCTTCCAGGTCCCGCCAGCCCCTGGAATCCGGGCTGTCCGCGACCCAGCCGTCCAACAGCCCCCGAACCAACGAGGCCGGGGCGGCGACGCCGCACTCCCGCTCGGGTACCCACAGCTGCCCATCGGTCCGATGACCCAGCGGCCCCGGATGCCCCGGCTCACTGTGATCGTGCGGATCGAGATGCTCACCGTCCCCCTCGTCCGACGGCATCCGCGACTCGGAACACATCCGGCACAGCAACCGCACCGACGACGACCAGTCCTCCGCCGCGAACCCCGCGTCCGCGGCCAGCTGCTCCAGCGCGTCCCGGTCGGCCTCCGTGGCCGCTTCCAGCAGCACCACCCAGGTCGGCACCGGCGAAGGAGCCCACAGCTCGATCTCGTCGAAGACGGGGTAGGAGTGCCCGGTGGAGGTCGTCCGCTCACCGTGCGGGACGCCGTCGTGCAGCACGACCTCGCCCCAGCGCCGCCCGGACGACGGCAGCGGGATCGAGAGCACCTCGATCCGGGCGGGGTCGAGCCGCCGCCCCCACACCACCTCCGCCTCCCCCTCCGGGGACAGCCGTACGGCCGCGCTGCCGAGGTCCATGCCGACCGGCTCGCCGGAGCCGGTCCCGCTGCCCGGCACATGCAGCCCGTATGCCTGCCAGGCGCGGCGGGCCAGCGGCCAGTCCTGGAGGGCGGTGGCGGCGATACCGACGTTCCACCAGTCGGGGGCGCCGGTCTCCCGGTCGAGGAGGGCCACGGCGCGCAGGCCCGCGGTGCGGGCCTGCTCCCAGTCGTGCCGGAACTTGTGCAGCAGGGCGAGGTTGAACCAGGACTCCGACAGCCAGGGCTCCAGATCGGCGGCACGTGTCAGCAGCGCGCCCGCATCCTCGTACCGTCCGTCGCCGATCAGCGTGAACGCGCGGTCCGTGGCCTGCCGCCAGGAGGCGGAGGGCCGGTGCCGTCCCTTGCCGAAGATCCTCACTATTCCCGCCTGCCAGTTCCGTGGTGTGGGCTGGCCAGTGCCCCCGGACACTCTCTCCCTCGCATCCAACCACGTGTGGCTGGAAGGCCGCTCATTACCCATGGGTTACCCACCCCTGGGCAAGGTAAGGCAACCCCAGGCAACCCCCGGACAACACCCTGGCCAGGGCCTCCACGACGTCCGGCGCGTACTCCCCGCCGGTGCCGAGGCGCAGTTCCTCCAGAGCGGTGAGAGGCCCACCGGGACCGGCTTCCCGCACTTTCTCCTCGTACGCGTTGACCACCCGGACGATACGGGCGGCCACCGGCTGCTCCGGGTAGGGGTCGGCCTGCCGTTCGACGACCGTCGCGACCTGGGCGCTCGCGCCGGTCTGCCGTACGACGGCCCCGCCGAGCAGCGCGATCCGCCGCTGCTCGGCCGCCGGGAGGCCCGCGGTGGCGCCGGCCGGTACCGGGTCGACGAGGCTGAGCTGGCCGATGTCGTGCATGAGGGCGGCGTACTCCAGGACGGTGAGCTCGGGCTCGGAAAGGCCCAGGTCGCGGCCGACCGCCTGGCTGAGGGCGGCGACCCGGCGGGCGTGTCCGGCCGGGGTGTAGCCGGCGATCTCGGTGGCCCGGGCGAGGGAGGCGATGGTCTGCCGGTAGGTGGCGCGGACGGCGGCGTACCGGCGCAGGGACAGCTGGGTGAGCAGCAGCGGGACGGAGAACACGGGCAGCGCCCACAGCCCGACGACGGCGACCGCGAGCGCCATCACCGCGCCGGTCGCGCACACCGCGGAGCCGATCCCGGGCACTGCCCGCAGCTCGTCGCGGAGCAGGGGGGCGTAGGGCCATCCGGTGCGGGAGCGGGCCAGCGCGGCGGCGACCACGGCGTCGCACAGCACGGTCAGCACGAGCAGGGCCAGCAGGAGCAGGGCGTACAGCGGGCCGCGCCAGCGGTCGAACGCGCCGTGGTTGTAGAGCGGCTGGAAGCAGACGGCGGCGAAGCCCACGGCGAGGACCCGGCGGACCAGGTGGTCGAGGACGGGCGCCCGGCCGCGCGCCAGGTGCGGAACAGAGCCGAGCAGGGAGGCGGTGGCCACCACCGACACGGCCTGGGCGACGCCGTGGTGCGTGGGGTGTCCGGCGTGCTCGCCGAGCAGCGCGTACGCCAGCGATCCGGCGGCGCCGAGCGGCGCGGCCTCGCGCAGCCCCGGCCCGTTCCACCGGGCCAGCTCGCCGACGGCCACGAGCATCCCGAAGGCGAGGGCGACGGCCCGCTCCTCGACGCCGGTGCGGAGGGTGACGAGGAGGGAGACGGCGGCGAGCAGGGCGGCGGCGGTGTGCAGAGCGCGGCGGTTCATCGATTCACCGCGGTTCATCAGACCACCGCGGTTCATCGGGTCACCCCGGGGCGGTCGGGGACGGTCGGTGCGGGGACCGTCGGGAGGTTCTCGTCGGCCGTCACCGCCGGATGCCAGCCGTCCCGGCCGATCGCCCGCACCAGGGCGTCGACCATCTCGGGGTCGAACTGCCGCCCCGCGCACCGGTACAGCTCCTCCAGGGCGGCCGGCACGGGCCGGGCCCGCTGGTAGCAGCGGGTGGAGGTCATCGCGTCGAAGGCGTCCGCGACGGCCACCACCCGGGCCGGCTCCGGGATCTGACGGCCCACCAGCCCGTAGGGGTAGCCACTGCCGTCGATCCGCTCGTGGTGGTGGAGGATCGCCGAGCGGGCCTCGCCGAGGAAGGAGATGCCCCGGGTGATCTCGTGCCCGTACTCGGGGTGCAGTTCGATGACGCGCCGTTCCTCGGGCGTCAGCGGTCCGTCCTTGCGCAGCAGCCGGGTGGGCACGCCGAGCTTGCCGACGTCGTGCAGGATCCCGGCGAGCCGCAGCATCTCCACCCGGCCCTCGTCCATGCCGAGTTCGCGCGCGATCATCATGGAGGCCCGGCCGACGCGTTCGCCGTGCCCGCGCGTGTACTCGTCCTTGATGTCGACGGCCTGCACGAGCGCGCGGATGGTCGCCCGGTGCGCGGCCCGCTCCCGGTGGTACTGCGCGAACACCCACCACGAGACGCCGATCGGGAACAGCACGAGCAGCGCGGCGACCGGCCCGTAGGGGCTGCGCCACAGGACGGCCATCATCAGCGCGGCGAGACCGTGCACGGCCAGGGGCGCGAGGGAGCGCAGGAACAGCCCCCGGCAGACCTTCCGCGGCGGCAGCCCCTCGGCCAGCCAGAACATCCCGCCGTCGAGGACGGCGTGCGCCGCGCAGAGGACGAGGACGGCCGCACCCGCCGGGACCAGCGCGTACGGCAGCTCGGAGGCGGCCACCGCCCGCTGCCCGCCGAGCACCCCGTGCACCCCGGCCGCCGCCCACACCCCGATCGAGGACTGGGCGGCGCGCCAGATCCGGCGCAGCACGAAGGGGCCCTGCTCGACGGGCGAGAGCAGGGCCCCGGGCAGCGGTACGAGCGCGGCGGCGGCCGGCGACAGCAGGAAGGCCGCGGCGAGCAGCGCGGGGCAGAAGGTCCCGGCGAACCGCCGCCGGGCGATCTGCTCTCCCCCGGCGTACAGGGCCGCCAGCAGCCCCACGGCCCACCAGGGCGGGCGCGCGGCGGTGAGCGGGGAGAGACAGAGCAGGGCGCCGAGCACGGCACAGGCGACATAGGCGCGCGCCCGCGCCGGCACTCCCTCCATCACGCCTCCCCAGCCCGCCCGTCAAGGCTTCGGAGCCTAGGGTGGCGTGAGGTGGCGGCGCGGGCGTATCACCCGCGGATTAGCACATTCGAGTGACGGTGCCCGGTTTGCCGGGCCGTGCGGCTCTCGGACTCAGGACTCCTGCGGAGTCACCGGAGCGGCGGTCACGTCGTGCTCGGGGACGGTCTGCCCGGAGCGGATCAGGTCGAGCCGCCCGAGGACCTTGGCGCGCAGGTCGATCGGCACGTCGTCATGCCCGCAGCACCGCTTGACCAGCTTCTTCACGGCTTCCTCGAGCCCGTACTTCTCCAGGCACGGCGAGCACTCGTCGAAGTGGACCTTGAACTTGTCCCGGTCCACCTCCGGCATCTCGCTGTCGAGGAACTCGTAGAGATGGTCGAGAACCTCACTGCAATCCGTCTCGTGCGGCTCTCCGCAGCTCATGACCCCGAGCCTTTCGCTTCGTTCGACTCTCCGGCGCCGGCCGGGACCAGTCCGCGCTCACGGGCGTAGTCCTCGAGCATGCCGCGCAGTTGACGGCGACCCCGGTGCAGCCGGGACATCACCGTACCGATGGGGGTCCCCATGATGTCCGCGATCTCCTTGTACGCAAAGCCCTCGACGTCCGCGAGGTACACGGCGATGCGGAACTCCTCGGGGATGGCCTGGAGCGCTTCCTTCACGTCCGAGTCGGGCAGGTGGTCGAGCGCCTGCGACTCGGCGGAGCGCAGACCGGTCGACATGTGCGACTCGGCGCGCGCCAGCTGCCAGTCCTCGATCTCCTCGGCCGCACTGCGCTGGGGCTCGCGCTGCTTCTTGCGGTACGAGTTGATGAAGGTGTTGGTGAGGATCCGGTACAGCCAGGCCTTCAGGTTGGTGCCCTCACGGAACTGGTGGAAGGACGCGTACGCCTTCGCGTACGTCTCCTGCACCAGGTCCTCGGCGTCGGCCGGGTTGCGCGTCATACGCAGCGCGGCCGAGTACATCTGGTCGAGGAACTCGAGCGCGTCCCGCTCGAAGCGCGCGCTGCGCTCCGTGGTCGACTCCGCGCTGACGCCCTGGCCCTCGGGCAGCTCCGCCTGGCCGTTGTCGGTCCCTGCGTCGGTACCGGTGACCGGACCCACCTCCTCAGTATTCCGGGTGGCACCGAAGCCGATGTCACCAGAATCGGAGGATAGACGACGAGCGGTACCTGCCGCCGCTCCAAAAGGAGTGGCCTTCGCCGCGTGCAGCACCGTCCAGTCCAGGTCGGCGCGGCTGCTGCGGGTCGGGCAAATGGTGGAACCCATGCGGCGGACTTCCTCTCCTACGAACGTCTTTGCCGTACGTCCGCCACAACAGCGAGGGCTGCCTCCACATTCCCAGCCCCTACCCGAGTGGCCCGCTCCACTTCACCACTGCGGCCGTGACGGCCTCCAGGGCCTGCTCCTGCGTGATCTCCGCGCGCTTGGGCACGGCGAGGCCGTGATCGCCGTACGGCACCTCGACGAGTTCGTAGTCGCCCTCGGGGAACTCGTCCGGCCGGCCGAAGGTGTCGTTGGCGCCCTGGACGACGAGCGTGGGCACGCCGGCGCCGAGCAGCTCGTCGGCGCGGGACTTCTCGGGCTTTCCCGGCGGGTGCAGCGGGAAGCTCAGCGCGAGGACGGCGTGCGCGCCGAGTTCGGTGGCGGTACGGCAGGCCACGCGGGCTCCCGCGCTGCGCCCGCCGGAGATCACCGGGAGGCCGGGTTCGGCGACGGCCGGCCAGATCCCGCGCCAGCCGGTGTCGAGTGTCTTCGGCGCGGGCGCGACCTTCCTGCCGGCCACCCGCCAGGGCTGCTCGACGAGCGCGACGGTGACACCGTGCGCGGGGAGGACCCCGGCGAGGGCCTTCAGGTCGCGCGCCTCGATGCCGCCGCCGGCGCCGTGGCTGACGGCGAGGACGAGGCGGGGCTGCTTCGCCCGGTGCCAGGTGATGCGGGCGTCGCCCGCGTCCGTGGAAACGATCTGGGTGCTCACGTCAGAAGAGTGTGCCCTCCTCGGGCCCCTCCAGCTCCTTCAGCAGCTCCGGGCTGTTGTTGCGGACGTTGCTGACGGCCACGGAGACCGGGTAGGCGCGCATCAGGCCGGCCGGCGGGGGGTCGAGGAGGGCACGCAGGTCGTCGGGGTCGGTGCGGGAGGGGTCCAGCCAGGAGTCCCAGCGGTCCGGGGTGAGCATCAGGGGCATCCGGGGGTGGATGTCGGCTAGGGCGTACGGGCCGTCGGCGGGGGCCACCGCGAGCGGGGTGGCCCCCGCCTCGGTGGTGATCACCGAGCAGGTCGCCCACCAGGCCTGCGGATGGTCGTCGGGCAGGGTCCGGTCCCGCCAGAACTCGTAGAGACCGGCCATGGCGAACACCGATCCGTCGGCCGGCAGCACGAAGTACGGCTGCTTGCGGGCCCGCTTCTTCTTCCCCTCGACCTCCAGCTCCCGCTCGTCCTTGGCGGTGACCCACTCGAAGTAGCCGTCGGCGGGCAGGATGCAGCGCCGGGTGGTGAAGGCGCGGCGGTACGACGGCTTCTCGTCGACGGTCTCGGCCCGCGCGTTGATCATCCGGGCGGCGCCCTCGGGCGACTTGGCCCAGGAGGGCACGAGCCCCCACTTCAGCTTGCGCAGCTGCCGAACCGGGCGCCGGTCCTCGGCGTCTTTCAACGGACGGTCGAGGACGGCGTAGACCTCCTTGGTCGGCGCCACGTTGTAGTCGGGCTCCAGGGTCTCCTCCGGCTCCCACTTCTCGATCTCAAAGACTCCTGCGAGATCCTCGGGCCTGCGACTCGCTGCATACCGTCCGCACATACATGCCACACTGCCAGGCCCACCCGTCACCCGACCACCACCCCCCAACGACGGCGCTCCGCGCCGCCACCTAGCCGACACCTATTGGATACGACGAGAGGGAGCCACCTCCGAACATGGACAGCACCGCCGCCACCGCGCTGCCCGACCTGTGGGACCGTCTCGTCGGCACCCAGCCCGACCCCGACCTGTGGGTGGTGTTCGCCACCGCCGTCGCCGCCCTCGCGGTCGTGGTCCCGCACAACCTGTGGCGAATATCGCGCAACGCCATCACCATCGCCCACGAGGGCGGCCACGGCCTGGTCGCGCTGCTGACCGGCCGCCAGCTGACCGGCATCCGGCTGCACTCCGACACCAGCGGCCTGACCGTCAGCCGCGGCAAGCCGCACGGCCTCGGCATGATCCTCACGGCGGCGGCCGGCTACACCGCTCCCCCGCTCCTCGGCCTGGGCGGCGCGGCCCTCCTCGGCGCCGGCCGCATCACCCTGCTGCTGTGGCTGGCGACCGCCCTGCTGGTGGCGATGCTCGTGATGATCCGCAACGCGTACGGCGCCCTGACGGTGGTCCTCACCGGGGGCACCTTCCTGCTGGTCTCCTGGCTGGCGGGCCCCCAGGTCCAGGCGGCCTTCGCCTTCGCGGTGGTGTGGTTCCTGCTGCTGGGCGGCGTACGCCCGGCTTTCGAGCTCCAGGTCAAGCGCCGCCGGGGCGGAGCGGGCGACTCGGACGCGGACCAGCTGTCCCGCCTGACGCATGTTCCGGCGGGGATGTGGCTGTTCCTGTTCCACGTGGTGAGCCTGTGCGCACTGATGGGCGGGGGGCGCTGGCTACTCGGGATGTAACAGCCGACCTGGATCTTCAGGGGCGCGGGGCTGTATCAATATGCGGCTCCGCCGCGTGAGCGCGAGAGCCACCACGGCGCCGCACCCGCCCCCGGCACTAAAGTAGCCGCATGCCCGAAACCCCCGCACAAACCACCGCCACCGCCCTCTGGCCCGCCCCCACCGCGAGCGAGGCCGTCGACGCGACGGTCCACGTGCCGGGGTCGAAGTCGGTCACGAACCGCGCCCTCGTCCTGGCCGCCCTCGCCTCCGAGCCCGGCTGGCTCCGCCGCCCCCTGCGCTCCCGCGACACCCTGCTGATGGCCGACGCGCTGCGCGCGATGGGCGTGCAGATCGAGGAGGGCGTGGGCCCCGACGGCACCGGCGAGGCCTGGCGCGTGCTCCCCACCGGCCTCAACGGCCCGGCCACGGTCGACGTCGGCAACGCGGGCACGGTCATGCGCTTCCTCCCCCCGGTCGCCGCCCTCGCCGACGGCGACATCCGCTTCGACGGCGACCCGCGCTCGTACGAGCGCCCCCTGCACGGCGTCATCGACGCGCTCCGCGTCCTGGGCGCCCGGATCGACGACGACGACCGGGGCGCGCTGCCGCTGACCGTGCACGGCTCGGGCGCGCTGGACGGCGGCCCGGTGGAGATCGACGCGTCCTCGTCGTCCCAGTTCGTGTCGGCGCTGCTGCTCTCCGCGCCGCGCTTCAACCAGGGCGTCGAGGTCCGGCACATCGGCTCGACGCTCCCCTCGCTGCCCCACATCCGGATGACGGTCGACATGCTGCGCGCGGTCGGCGCCCAGGTGGACACCCCGGAGTCGGGCGGTGAGCCGAACGTCTGGCGGGTGACGCCGGGCGCGCTGCTCGGCCGGGACCTGACGGTCGAGCCGGATCTGTCGAACGCCCAGCCGTTCCTGGCGGCGGCGCTGGTGACGGGCGGCCGGGTGCTGATCCCGGACTGGCCGGTCCGTACCACCCAGCCGGGCGACCGGCTGCGGGAGATCTTCACCGAGATGGGCGGCTCCTGCGAGCTGACGGACTACGGCCTGGTCCTCACCGGTTCGGGTTCGATCCACGGCATCGACGTCGACCTGGGCGACGTCGGCGAGCTGACCCCGGGCATCGCGGCGGTCGCCGCCCTCGCGGACTCGCCGTCCACCCTGCGGGGCGTGGCACATCTGCGGCTGCACGAGACGGACCGCCTCGCCGCGCTCACCAAGGAGATCAACGAGCTGGGCGGGGACGTCACGGAGTCGGCCGACGGTCTGCACATCCGCCCGCGCCCGCTGCACGGCGGGACCTTCCACACCTACGACGACCACCGCATGGCGACCGCCGGCGCGGTCATCGGCCTGGCCGTGGAGGGGGTACGGATCGAGAACGTGGCGACGACGGCGAAGACCCTCCCGGACTTCCCCGACCTGTGGACCGGGATGCTCGGGGTATAGGGGCCTTCGCCATGCGCCGCTACAGCAAGAACACCGACGAGGACGACATCCGCAGCCGCCCGAACCGCAAGGGCAACCGGCCCCGGACCCATATCCGGCCCAAGCACGAGGACGCCTCCGAGGGCATGGTCCTCACCGTGGACCGCGGCCGGCTGACCTGTCTGGTCGGGGAACGGACCGTACTCGCCATGAAGGCCCGTGAGCTGGGCCGCAAGGCGGCCGTGGTCGGGGACCGGGTGGCCCTGGTCGGGGACCTCTCCGGGACGAAGGACACCCTGGCCCGGATCGTCCGCATCGAGGAACGTACGTCGGTGCTGCGCCGTACCGCGGACGACGACGACCCCTACGAGCGGGTGGTCGTCGCCAACGCCGACCAGCTCGCCGTCGTCACCGCCCTGGCCGACCCGGAACCCCGCCCCCGGCTGATCGACCGCTGTCTGGTCGCGGCGTACGACGGCGGGCTGACCCCCCTGCTGGTCATGACGAAGTCGGACCTGGCGTCGCCGGACAAGATCCTCGAGCTGTACGGCCACCTCGACATCCCGTACGTCGTCACCAGCCGCGAGGAACTGGAGAACGGCGACGCGGCGGACCGGGTGCGCGAGCACCTCATCGGGAAGATCACGGCGTTCGTGGGCCACTCGGGCGTCGGCAAGACGACCCTCGTCAACGCGCTGGTGCCGCACGACCGGCGCCGGGTGACCGGTGTGGTCAACTCGGTGACCGGCCGTGGCCGGCACACCACCACCTCGGCGCTCGCGCTGCCCCTGGCGGGCGCCCACGACTGGGTGATCGACACTCCGGGCGTACGGTCCTTCGGCCTGCACCACGTCGACCCGGCCCGGGTGATCCTCGCCTTCCCCGATCTGGAGCCGGGCACCGTGGGCTGTCCGCGCGCGTGCAGTCACGACGAGCCGGACTGCGCGCTGGACCAGTGGGTGGCGGACGGTCACGCGGACCCGGCCCGGCTGTACTCCCTGCGGCGGCTCCTCTCCACACGGGAGCGCACGGAAGGCGACTGACCTCAGCGTTGTTTGTGAGCCTGTGAGTCCGGTAAGTGCATAATCGCACCGAGCCGGACCGGGACGGACGAGCGGCTTACTACGGGAGGACAGCACATGGCGTGGCTGCTGGTCATCGTCGCGGGACTGCTCGAGACCGGTTTCGCCGTCTGTCTGAAGCTGTCGCACGGCTTCACCCGGCTGTGGCCGACCATCGCGTTCTGCGCGTTCGCGCTCGGCAGCTTCGGCCTGCTGACCCTGTCCCTGAAGAAGCTCGACGTGGGCCCCGCGTACGCGGTGTGGACCGGCATCGGCGCGGCGGGCACCGCGATCTACGGCATGGTGTTCCTCGGCGACCTGGTGTCGATCCTGAAGATCATCTCGATCAGCCTGGTGGTCATGGGCGTCATCGGACTCCAGCTTTCGGGCTCCGCCCACTGACCGTCCGACTACGCATGCCGCGTCACGGACGGCTCGGCTGCCGCACGTCGCGTCACCGACCGGACGACTGCCCGCATGCCCCTCACCGACCACTCGGCTGCCGCATGCCCCTCACTGACCGCTCGGCTGCCGCATGACGTGCCACGGACCGGCCCGCTGCGCTTGCCGCGTCACGGACCCCTCAACCGCCGCATCTCGCGCCACTGACCAGCCGGGCTGCCGCACGTCGCATCACCGACCGGACGACTGCCGCATGTCGCTCACTGACCGCTCGGCTGCCGCATGACGGGTCACTGACCACTCGGCTGCCGCATGACGTGTGACTGACGGCCGGCCGCGGCATGACGCGTCACTGTCCAGTCGGCTGCCGCTGGAGCGCGGCCCGTACGAGATCCGTCACCCCGTTCTCGCCGGCCGGTGGAGCCGCCACGCAGGACAGGGCGAGGCGGACGGCGAGTTCGCAGGAGCGGGCCAGTTCGCCGGCGTCCGAGCGGGCCGCGCCGGGGCCGCCGAGCACGGCCACGGCACGGTCGCGGACGGCCCCCACGAGGTCGGCGGGCGAGGGCAGCGGCCCGTCCGCCCGCCGCTGCGCCGGCACGGCGGAACTGGACGGCACCGCCGACAGCGTGGGCGACGGCAGGCGCTCGCTCCAGCAGCCGGTGAGGACGGCCCGTACGAGCGGGTTGCCCTGGGCTGCGGAGTAGGTCCACTCGGCGGTGGCGGTGAGCCGCTCACGGATGTCGCCGTGCACGGCGAGCGCCCGCTCGGCGCCGGCGAGGTAGCCGTCCGCCTCGCGCCGCACCAGGGCCCTGGCGAGGCCCTCCTTGCTGCCGAACTCGTTGTACAGCGTCTGCCGGGACACCCCGGCGGCGACCGCGACGTCCACCATCCTCACCGCGGCCCACGGCCGCAGGGCGAGCGCCGAGAAGGCGGCGTCCAGAAGGGATTCCCGCGCTGCAGGCATCATCGCCTCCCTGGGGCGAGCGGCTTGGTGCCCAGGTTTGACGTACACGCGGGCAGTGTCAAGGGTTCGCGGGGGCGGAGGGTGCGGACGGTCCGTACTCCGGCCTGATGTAGCCCCGGCCTCCCGCGGCGGATACGGTTCGTCCCATGCCGGACTATCTCGACGACCTCCGTCTCGCGCACGTCCTCGCCGACGCCGCCGACGCCGGGACCATGGACCGATTCAAGGCCCTCGACCTCAAGGTCGAGACCAAACCGGACATGACCCCGGTGAGCGAGGCCGACAAGGCCGCCGAGGAGCTGATCCGCGGCCAGCTCCAGCGGGCCCGTCCGCGCGACGCGATCCTCGGCGAGGAGTACGGCATCGAGGGCACCGGTCCGCGCCGCTGGGTGATCGACCCGATCGACGGCACCAAGAACTACGTCCGCGGCGTCCCGGTCTGGGCGACGCTCATCTCGCTGATGGAGGCGGGAGAGAGCGGCTTCCAGCCCGTGGTCGGTGTGGTGTCCGCCCCTGCCCTGGGGCGCCGCTGGTGGGCCGCGAAGGGGTACGGCGCCTTCAGCGGGCGCAGCCTCTCCTCCGCGAGCCGGCTGCACGTCTCCCGGGTCTCGCGGCTGTCCGACGCGTCCTTCGCGTACTCCTCGCTCTCCGGCTGGGAGGAGCGCGGCAGCCTCAAGGGCTTCCTGGACCTGACCCGCGAGGTGTGGCGCACGCGCGCGTACGGCGACTTCTGGCCGTACATGATGGTCGCCGAGGGCTCGGTGGACCTGTGCGCCGAGCCGGAGCTGTCGCTGTGGGACATGGCGGCCACCGCGATCGTCGTCACGGAGGCCGGCGGCACCTTCACCGGCCTCGACGGCCACCCGGGCCCGCACAGCGGCAACGCGGCGGCGTCGAACGGGCTGCTGCACGACGAGCTGCTGGGGTATCTCGAGCGCCGGTACTGAGCGGTTGCCGAAACCCGTCGGTCACAGATGAGCGCGTGCGCCCTCATTTGGATGCGCGCGCCCCCTTGTTGACCCCCGCTTTACCTGCCACGCTGACAGCACCCCCCCTTGTGAACTTGTGAATCCCTGAACAATCTCCGCACCGTTTTCCGCACTGGGGGGATTCCTAGGAGGTGCTCAGCCCATGCTCGTCCGCGACGCCATGAGCACGGTGGTGCTCACCATCGGCCCCGCACACACCCTCCGTCAGGCCGCCGCCCTGATGTCGGCCCGCCGGGTCGGCGCAGCCATCGTCCACGACCCCGACGCCGGCGGCACAGGCATCCTCACCGAGCGGGACATCCTGAACTCGGTGGGCCTCGGCCAGAACCCGGACACCGAACGCACATACGCCCACACCACCAACAACGTGGTCTTCGCCGCGCCGACCTGGACCCTGGAGGAAGCCGCACAGGCCATGGCCCACGGCGGCTTCCGGCACCTGATCGTCCTCGACGGCGGCGAACCGCTCGGCATCGTCTCGGTCCGCGACATCATCCGCTGCTGGGCCCCGGCACGACAGCACGTCCCCGCCTGAGAACAACCCTCTCCGCGCCCGCTCCACCGGCATGGACAGCCCCGATCCCATAATGGACAATGTCTAAGTCAGGGTTCGCTCCAAAATCACACCTGATCGGGAACTGTTCCTGCTGCTGTTAGGCTGGTGCGCATGAGTGACCTTCTGGAACGGCTGCGCGGACGCGGCTGGCGGATGACCGCACAGCGGCGCGTCGTGGCCGAGGTCCTCGACGGCGAACACGTCCACCTGACCGCCGACGAGGTGCACTCCAGGGCGGTCGCCAAGCTGCCCGAGATCTCCCGGGCGACGGTGTACAACACGCTCGGCGAGCTGGTCTCCCTCGGCGAGGTCCTGGAGGTCGCCACCGACCGGCGTGCCAAGCGGTACGACCCCAACGCGCACAGCCCGCACCACCACCTGGTCTGCGCCCGCTGCGGCGCGATCCGCGACGTCCACCCGACCGGCAACCCGCTGGCCGACCTCCCGCACTCGGAGCGCTTCGGCTTCGCGGTCTCGGACGTCGAGGTGACGTACCGAGGCGTCTGCCCGAACTGCGCGGCAGCGTAGAACCGGTTCGCCCCGAGCCCCGGCGCCGCATGGCTGCCGGGGCTTCGCGCTGCGCGCGACCTTCCCGAATCTGACGGACCGTCATATCTTCGTACGCGTGGCAGAGCCGTATCCGAAACACTCGTATCCGAAACTCAGCGCCCACGATCTGACCCGAACCTTCGGCCGGGGCCCCGGCGCCGTCGACGCCCTCGGCCCCCTGGACCTGTCCGTCGCCCCCGGCGAGTTCCTCTGCGTGGTCGGCCCCTCCGGCTGCGGGAAGTCCACGCTGCTGCGCATAGCGGCGGGCCTGCTGCGCCCCACCACGGGCACGCTGGAGATCCGCACGGCCGGCCCCCGCCCGGCCGCCATGATCTTCCAGGACTACGGGATCTACGACTGGAAGACCGTCCGCGCCAACGTCCGCTTCGGGCTGGACGTCCAGCGCGTCCCGCGCCGCGAGGCGAACGCCCGCGCCGACGACTGGCTGGCCCGCATGGGCCTGGCCGACTTCGCGGGCGCCTATCCCGCGACGCTCTCGGGCGGCATGCGCCAGCGCGTGGCCATCGCCCGCGCGCTGGCCGTCGAACCCGAGATCCTGCTCATGGACGAGCCGTTCGCCGCCCTCGACGCACAGCTGCGCGTGATCCTCCAGGACGAGCTCCTCGACCTCACCCAGGCCACCCGCACCACCACCCTCTTCATCACCCACAGCCTGGAGGAGGCGATCGTCCTCGGCGACCGCGTCCTGGTCATGTCCGCCCGCCCCGGCCGGATCATCGCCGAACGCCGTCCGCCCTTCCCGCGCCCGCGCACCGGCGACATCCGCGCCACGCCGGAGTTCACGGCCCTCAAGGGCGAGCTGTGGGACCTGCTGCGGAGGGAGGCGGTGCCGGCGTGAGCACCCTGCTGAAGCCCTCGGACTCGGGCGGGTCGGTGCTGGTCCGCCGCCCCGGCCCCGAGGAACTCCACCCGGTACGCACCCACCGCCGTCGCAGGGCCCTGGAGCTCTCCCTGGCGGTCGCCGTCCCCGTCGTCCTCGTCCTGCTGTGGCAACTGGCCGCGGCCCAGGCCTGGATCGACGACCGCGTCTACCCCGCCCCCTCCACCATCCTCGCCGACGGCTGGGACCGGGCCACGGCCGGCGAGCTGTGGCCCGACGTCTGGGCCACCCTGAAACGCGTCCTCGCCGGCTACGCGATCGGCACGGCGGCCGGCTACGCGCTGGGCCTGCTGATGGGCTCCCTGGCCCTGGTCAGGGCCGCCCTGGAGCCCCTCCTCGACGCCCTCTACGTGGTCCCCAAGCTGGCCCTCCTCCCCATCTTCCTCAACATGTTCGGCCTCGGTGAGGGACCCCAGGTCGCCCTGGTCGCGGCCACGGTCTTCTTCTTCGTGTGGATCTCCACCATGTCGGCGGTGCTGGCCGTCCCGTCCGGCCACCGCGACGCGGGCCGCGTCTTCGGCGCCTCCCCCTGGCAGATGTTCCGCCACGTCCTGCTCCCCGCCTCCCTCCCGTCGGTCCTGGTGGGCGCGCGGATCGCGGCGGGCGTCGCGGTGCTGGTCATCGTCGCCTCGGAACAGATCGCCGCGACGAACGGCCTGGGCCACCTGATCTTCGACTCCCGCGCTCTGTTCCAGAACGACGTGATGTTCGTCGGCATCGTCTGCGTGGCCGTCCTGGGCGTGCTGTTCTCCGAGGCCGTACGGCTCCTCGGCCGTCTGCTCACCCCCTGGGCACCCAGGGACCGCGGACGGGGGCGGTCATGATCCGGCGGATGTACGGCGTGATGGCGGTGGTGAGCGCGCTGTTGCTGTCGGCCGGGTGCGCGGACAAGGGGGAACCGACGGCGTCGGCGGGCCCTCGGACCATCCGCCCCGTGCCGGGCTGCGGCACCGGTTCGTGGACGGACCCGTCGGACCTCTCCCCGACCCGCGCCCCGGCCCGCTGTGAGCCGGGCGCCCCCGCACCGGAGCCCCTGACCGGGAAACGCAGGCTGACCATCGCGACGGGCACGCTCAGCGCGGAGTACGTGGCTCCCCTCCAGGTCGCCGTCGACAAGGGCGAGTTCGCGCGGGAGGGCCTGGACGTCACCCTGCGCGTGCTGCCCACCCCCGACGCCCTGCCCCTGCTGGCCAAGGGGGAGATCGACGCCCTGTGGGCGGCCCCGGAGGCGGCCGTGATGAACGGCGTCAGGGGCGGCTTCGACATCCGCTGGGTCGCCGGGAACTTCTCCCCCGACCCCGCCTCGAAGAGCGGCCTGTGGGCCCGCCTCGATGAAGGCCAGAACGCCGACGACGTCTCCATGGCCGACAGCAGGCTCGGCACGATGATCGGCAAGGGCTCGGTGATCGCGTACCCGATGGAGAAGGCGCTGGAGCGGCACGGCGGCGCCCTGGACCGGATCCAGTACCAGCAGCTGGGCTCGGCCGACGTCCTGACCGCCCTGCAGAACGGCGGCGTGGACTCGGCCTGGCTCCTCGACCCGGTCTGGCGCAAGGTCGACGGCGACCCGTCCTACGCGTTCCTGGGCGGCCAGCCCCCGGGCGAGCCACTGGGCGGCCTCCTGTACGGCCCGAGCCTGCTGAACGACGACGACGGCGTCGACGCGGGAGTGGCCCTGCTGCGGGCCTACATCCGCACGGTGAACACGTACTTCGCGGCGGACTACAAGAAGAACGCGGAGTTCGTCGGCTACCTCTCCAAGCTCCTGAAGATCGACCGGACGATCCTGGAGTCCACCCCCGCCCTGCGCATGGACTGGGAGATCCGCGCCGGCACGACGGACCGCCTCCAGGCGGCCTACCAGGCCCAGGGGGTGACCGAGGGAACCCCGCTCCCGGAGTCACGGACGGTGAACCGCACCCTGTACGAGGAGGCGGTCGGCCACAACGACTGAGGGCCGGAATCCATGTTCTGGATTCCGGCCCTCGGCCATCAGTAGCGGGGACAGGATTTGAACCTGCGACCTCTGGGTTATGAGCCCAGCGAGCTACCGAGCTGCTCCACCCCGCGGCGATGAATGCAACATTACGTGAAGGGGGAGCAGAGAAGCAAATCGCTTCGTCGGGGGGTAGCTTTCAGCCCACCGAGTCAGGTGGCGGGTGGGCGAGGACGGGGGTCCAGGGGGCAGAGCCCCCTGGGACGGTCACCGCAACCCACGCTCACGCGGACAGCTCCGACCGCAGAGCGTCCCGCAGCCGCGCCGCCCGCTCCGCGACCTCCCCCGGCCCCAGCGACACCGCCCGGTCCGCCCACCCCTGCCCCTCCGCCAGCTCGCCCCGACGCGCGTAGACCAGGGCCAGCCGCAACGCCGCCCGCCCGTGCCCTTGCTCCGCGGCCCGGGTCCACCACACCACGGCCTCCGGCTCGCTCCCCTCCCGCGCCAGCAGCAGTCCGAGATTGAAGGCACCGTTGCGCGACCCGGCCTCCGCGGCCGTCCGGTACCACCGCGCCGCCTCCACCACGTCACCCCGCGCGGCGGCCAGCATCCCGACCCGCACCTGCGCCCGCCGGTGCCCCTGCTCGGCCGCCCGCTCGTACCACTCCTCGCACTCGGTCTTCTCGTGCGTGATCTCCCCGAGCTCGTGCGCGGGCTGCGGCGGCCGGCGCGCGTCCAGCACGGCCGCCAGCCGGTACGCCGCCTCCGCGCTGCCTCCGCCGGCCGCGCACCGCAGATGCCGCTCGGCCGCCCGCTCGTCGCCCTCGCGCAGCCGGGCGATCCCGACCTGGAGCGCCGCCTCGCTGTGCCCGGCGGCAGCCGCCCGCTCGTACCAGCGCAGCGCGACGACATCCTCGCCCCGCCCCGCGAACAGGATCCCGAGATTGAACGCGGCGTCGACACTCCCCGCCTCCGCCGCCTTGGAGAACCACGGTTCGGCCCCCGCGGTGTCCCCGACCTGGAGCAGCAGCACGGCGAGCGCGTTGGCGGCCTCCCGGTGCCCGGCGTAGGCCGCCCGCCGGTACCACTGCTCGGCCTGCACGGTCCGGCCCTGCTCGGCGCAGAGCAGCGCGAGGTTGTAGGCGCCGTTGTCGTCGCCGGCGTCCATCGCGGCCCGGTACCACCGCTCGGCGGTCTGGGTCTGCCCCCGCTCCGCGTGCAGCGCGCCGAGCGCGTTGGCCGCGTTGCCGTCGCCGTCCTGTGCGGCCCGCAGCCACCAGATGGCGGCGTTCTCGGTGTCGCCGGCGTCGCGCAGCAGGAAGCCGAGCGCGCAGGCGGCCCGTGCCTCGCCGTCCTTGGCGGAGGTCAGGTACCAGCGCCCTGCCTCCTTGAGCTCGCCCCGCCGCTCCAGGATCGACCCGAGGTGCAGCGCGGCCCGCCGGTGCCCGCGCGCGGCGGCCTGCCGGTACCACTGCTCGGCCTCCGCGTGCGAGGAAAACCCGTCGTCACCGTCGCCTCCGCCGGTGTCCTGCGGGCTCTTCCGGTCCAGTGCGCGCGCCAGCCGGTACGCCGCCTCCCGGTGCCCCCGCTCGGCGGCGGCCCGCAGCCAGCGCTCGGCCCCGGCGTCCCCGCGGTGCTCCAGCAGGTCGGCGAGTGCGTAGGCGCCCAGGGCGTGCCCCTGCTCGGCGGACTGGCGCAGCCAGTACTCGGCGGCGGGCTCGTCCCCGCACTCCCGGCAGTGGCGGCCCAGCGCGTGCGCGGCGGCGGCCGAGCCGGCGACGGCGGCGACCCGCCACCATCCGGCGGCCTCGTCGGGGTATCCGCGCTGGTGGAGGAGGACGCCGAGGTTGTTGGCCGCGGCCCGGTCGCCGGCGGCGGTGGCCGCGCGCAGATACGGCTCGGCGCCGTCGAAATCGCCGCGCCGCAGCAGCATGGCGCCGAGCACGCTCGTCGCCTCGGGGTCGCCGGCCTCGGCGGCGAGCCGCAGCCGTACTTCCTCGACGGCCTCCCCCGTCTCGGTCGTTCCGACCGAATCAACCGAGTCGACCATTTCGTCCCGGCTCTCGTCCGGGGTCGCTTCCTCACCGGAAGGCTGCACAAACCGCCCTGTCTCGAACAGAGTTGCCTTGTCCCCCATAACGTCCATCGTCGCACCACCTGCAACCCGGGTACACCTGGTATACCGCAGCCCGTAAGGTCACTTCAGCGTTTTGTCGACATGCCCACAGAGAGACAAGTCAAACACAGCTCCTCCCAACTCAACACACCGGCACGGCGCTCCATGGTTCCGGCACATGCGTTCGCACAGCACGAAGGCCCGGATCCGTTTCTGGATCCGGGCCTTCGTCTTCAGTAGCGGGGACAGGATTTGAACCTGCGACCTCTGGGTTATGAGCCCAGCGAGCTACCGAGCTGCTCCACCCCGCGCCGTGTGAAACAACCGTACCACGGCGCGGGGTGGTTCTTGATCAGCCGCTGGGACTACTGCTCGGGCTCGGGCTGCCGCTCGGGCTCGGACTGCTGCCGGCGCCGGGACTGCCGCTCGCGCCGCCGCTCGGACTCGGGCTGCTGGAGGCCTTGTTGCCCTTGTCGGCCTCCGTCTGCGCCTCCTCGGCCCGCTTCAGCGCGGCCTCGAGGTCCTTCTGCGCCTGCCCGTACGCCTCCCAGTCGCCCTTCTTCAGGGCTTCCTGGCCGGCCGTGAACGCCTTCTGCGCGTCGTTCAACGCCTGTTGGACGGTGGGGTTGGTGGACGTCGGCGGTGTGGTGGTGCCGCCTCCGTCGTCGTCCTCGGGTGGCGCCGTGCCCTCGGCGCCGAAGACCTTGTCGAGGGCCTGGCTGAGGGTGTCCTCGAAGGCGGTGTTGCCGCCGTAGGTCACCAACACCTTCTTCAGCAGCGGGTACTTCAGTCCACCACCGCGTACGTAGACCGGCTCCACGTAGAGCAGTCCTCCGTCGAGCGGCACGGTCAGCAGGTTGCCGTACTCGATGTCGGAGTCACCGCCCTTGAGGAGTCTGATCGACTCGGCGATGTCCTGTTCGGAGTTGAACTGGCTCTGGACCTGTTTGGGTCCGTCGACGGTCGTACTCGTCGGCAGTTTCAGGACTCTGATCTTGCCGTAGCCGGGTGTACCCGCCTCCGAGTCCACCGCCATGAACGCACTCAGGTTGTCACGGCCGTTGGGCGTGAACGTCGTCGTCAGCGAGAACGCCTGCGCCTTCTGGTCGGGCATCTTCATGCTCAGGTAGTACGGCGGCACCGCGTCGCCCGACTTGTTGGACGGGTCGTCCGGCACCTGCCACACCTCGCTGCCGCTGAGGAACGTCGTCGCGTCCTTCACGTGGTAGCGGGTGAGCAGCTCGCGCTGGACCTTGAACAGGTCCTGCGGGTACCGGAGATGGGCCATCAGCGCGTCCGAGATGGCGCTCTTGGGCTCGACCGTGTCGGGGAACGCCTTCATCCAGGTCTTCAGGACCGGGTCCTCGGTGTCCCACTGGTAGAGCTTGACCTGGCCGGTGTACGCGTCGACGGTCGCCTTCACCGAGTTGCGGATGTAGTTGACCTGGTTCTGCTGGGCCACCACCGCACGGTTGTCGTTGGTCGCGGTCAGCGAGTCGGCCGTGGTGTCACCGAGGGTCGTACGCGACGCGTACGGATAGCCGTTCGTCGTCGTGTACGCGTCGACGATCCACTGGATCTTCCCGTCGACCACGGCCGGGTAGGCGTCGCCGTCGATGGTCAGCCAGGGGGCGACCGCCTCGACGCGCTCCTTGGGCGTGCGGTTGTACAGGATCCGCGACCCCTCGCCGATCGCGCCGGAGTACAGGATCTGCGGTTCGCCGAACGCCACCGCGTACGCGGCCCGGTTGACCGGGTTGGAGAGGTTGACCCCGCTCTTGCCGGTGTAGCTGGTGGTCTTCTCGCCGTTGTCGTCGGAGTAGTCGATCTCCTTCTGGGGACCGCCGACGATCGAGTACGTGGTGGTCTTCTCGCCGTAGTAGATCCGCTGCTGGTACGTGCCCAGGTCGCCCTCGGAGGGCAGGTTGGACTCGGTGAAGAGCGGGCGGCCCTCGGAGTCGGAGGTGGTGCCCTTGGCGGCGACCACGCCGTAGCCGTGGGTGTAGCGGAAGTGGTTGTTGATCCAGTTCTGCTTGTCCACGCCCGCGAGGTTCAGCTCGCGCAGACCGATGACGGTGTCCTGGTCGGAGCCGCTCTCGTTGTAGCGGTCCACGTCCAGGTTGGTCGGGAAGGCGTAGTACTTCCGCATCTGCTGGAGCTGCTGGAACGTCGGCGAGACGATGTTCGGGTCCAGGACACGGATGCTCGCGGTCGCGTCGACGTCGTCGCGCAGCTGTGTCTTGTCCTTGGTGGTGCTGGTGCCGGAGTACTCGGTCACCTGGGCGCCGTCGATGCCGTACGCCTCACGTGTCGCCTTGAGGTTCTTCTCGACGTACGGGGCTTCCTTGGCCTGCTCGTTCGGCTGGACCTGGAACTTCTGGACGATCGCCGGGTAGAGCCCGCCGATGAGGATCGCGGAGAGGACCATCAGGCCGAAGCCGATGACCGGCAGCTGCCAGGTGCGCCGCCACAGGGTCGCGAAGAACAGCAGCGCGCAGATGACGGCGATGCAGAACAGGATCGTCTTGGCCGGCAGATAGGCGTTGGCGTCCACGTACCTGAGGCCGGTCCAGTTGTCGGTGGCCTTGAAGTCGCTGGACTTCACGGCCAGTCCGTACCGGTCGAGCCAGTAGGCGACGGCCTTCAGCGCGACGAAGATGCCGAGCAGCACCGACAGATGGCCGGTGGCCGCGGCGGTGGCGCGCGCGCCGGGGCTGGTGACGCGCAGCCCGCCGTACAGGTAGTGGGTGAGCGCGGCAGCGATCAGGGAGAGGATCGTGGCGGCGAAGCCGAAGCCGAGCAGGAACCGGTACCAGGGCAGGTCGAACGCGAAGAACGACACGTCGAGGTGGAACTGCGGGTCCTTCTGGTGGAAGGGCACGCCGTTGACCCACATCAGCCAGGTCCGCCACTGGCCGGCCGCGGAGGCGCCCGCGATCAGGCCGACCAGGGAGGTGAGGCCGAGCAGCAGCCAGCGCTTGTAGGGCGCGATGCCCATGCGGTAGCGGTCGAGGCTCTGCTGCTCCACCGACATCGCGCTCAGCGGCGGGCGCAGCCGGTGGGCCAGCCAGATGTTGAAGCCGACGGCGAGGGCCATCAGCAGGCCGAAGACGGAGAACAGCCCGATCTTGGTCCACAGGGTGGTGGTGAACACCGAGGAGTAGTTCACCGACCGGTACCAGAGCCAGTCGGTCCAGAACCCGGCGAACATGGTGAACGCCATGCCGAGGACGGCGAGGACGCCCAGCGTCATCAGCAGGGTCCGGACGCGCCGCGAAGGGCGGCCCGCTCTGATCCGCGGCCCTGTCGGGCCTCCACCGCGGTCCGGCATCTGGAAAGCCAAGGTGCGCACCTCGAAAGTCGCTGTTGATTCCTTCAGGCCCGCGTGTTCGTGGACCGTTCGTGGCCCCCCGTGATCGTGGGCCCACACCTATGCAACTTACTCACCGTTTACTCGGTTCCCGATTCCGCCCGGGAACGAGAGAGGATTGTGACCATGTCCAACACTCCCATGGCAGCGAATCCCCTCACCCGGGCCGTACTCGAGATCGACGAGTACGCCTCCGGCCTCGGCTGGGACCAGCCCGCCCGCCTCTTCGCCCTCGTCGACACCGCACGGCTACGGGTCCAGGAACCCTCGCTCGCCGCCCAGCTCGGCCTGGAGGACGAACCCGAGACCACCGGTCTCACCCCGATCGAGCAGGACGAAGTGCCAACGGACAAGGCGCTCGACGAGTTCCTGGCCACCATCGCCTGGCCCGACGCGGTGGCCGGCTGCGCCCTCACCGTGGAGCGGCTGATGCTTCCCCCGTCCGCCGAGGCCCAGGTCCCGCAGGGCCTGAGCGACGCGAAGCTGGCGCGGTGGGTGGCCGAGCACCCGGACCGTCAGGAGGTCCGGATGACGGTCGCGGTGCTGCGCGACGGCACCCGCGACGCGGCCCTGCGTCTGCGGGAGAAGGACGCCCCGACGGAGGTCCTCACCGGCACGGACCTGGTCCCGGGCCTGGCGGAGGCCCTGTCGGCGACCTTCGAGGAGTAGCCGCCGGGTTGCTCGTACGGAGTTACCCGGCGCTGCACTTCGGCAGATCGGCGGTGTCGCCGCTGCGGATGTCCTTGAGGGCGGCGAGGGCGTCGTCGATGGTCTTGACCTTGACGAGCCTGAGCCCCGAGGGGGTGTCCTTGGCGGCGGCGGAGCAGTTGTCCGCCGGAGTGAGGAAGTACCGCGCGCCCTTGTCGCGCGCCCCCACGGTCTTCATCTCGATGCCGCCGATCGGCCCGACCTTGCCGTCGTCGTCGATGGTCCCGGTGCCGGCGACGAACGTGCCGCCGGTGAGGCTGCCCGGGGTGAGCTTGTCGTAGATCCCGAGGGCGAACATCAGCCCCGCACTCGGCCCCCCGACGTCGGCGAGCTTGATGTCGATCGTGAACGGGAAGGTGTGGTCGGTCCCCGCCGAGATCCCGACGATGGCCCGCTTCTCACCGCTGTCGTCCGAGGTGGCGGTGGTGATGGTGACGGTCTTCGTCCCGGTGGCCGTCTTGTTCGCCTTCTCCGCGGCGGCCTGCTCCTTGGCGGGGACGATCGTGAAGACGACGTCCTGCCCCGGCTTGTGCTTGGTGACGAGCTCGGCGACGTCACCGGGCTCCTTCACGGTGGTCCCGTCCACGGCCTTGATCACGTCTCCGGCGTGCAGCCTGCCCTCCGCCGGGGACCCCTTCACGACGGTCGAGACGATCACCCAGGACCTCACCGGGATGTCCAGCGCCTTCAGGGCGGCGACCTTGGCGCTCTCCTGGGACTGGCTGAACTCCTCGGCGTTCTCCTGGGTGGACTGCTCCTCGGTCTTGCCGTCCGGGTACAGGGTGTCGTGCGGCACGACCTTGTCGTCGTGCGCGAGCCACCCGTACACGGCCTCGACGAGATTCATCCGATAGTCGGCACTGGTCACCCGCACGGTGGTCATGTTCAGATGCCCGCTCGTCGCGTACGTCTTCCGCCCCGAGATCTGCAGCACCGGCTCGCCGCCGTGGTCGCCGAGCGTGTTCACGGTCGGCCCCGGGGACATCTCCGAGTACGGCACGGTAATGAGCACTCCCGCGCACAGGAGCGCGATCAGCATCAGGGTGGAGGCGAGCATCGTCGCGGTGCGGCGTGGCATGAGTCGACACTACGGGACGGTTCTGTCGGCGCACCGTCAGGGCCACCGCCCGGGTCAGGTACCGGAGTGCGACTTCTCCATGGCGGCCCGGAAGCGCGCGTACCCGTCCAGTTCGGGCCCGTCGCCGCGGGCCCTGCGGGTGCGGCTGGCCCAGCCACCCCACAGACCGCCGCCGACGGCGGCCACAAACGGAATCAGCAACCAGGCGAGCGCCGCCATGCCGACCTCCCAACCCCATACCGCAACTGACTGATCAGCAGATTAACCATCCGCACTGACAACGCTCACGGCAGGGGTGCGGTTACGCAACCGGAGCCCGACGGGGCCGGACGGCTCAGGAGGCCCCGACCCGCCCTCCCGTCGCCCGACCACCACCCCTCAACGACGGCGCTACGCGCCGACCCACTCCTCGGTTCCGTCGGAGAACTTCTGGTGCTTCCAGATGGGCACCTCGTGCTTGAGATCGTCGATCAGCTTCCGACAGGCCGCGAAGGCCTCGCCCCGATGCGGACACGACACGGCGACCACGACGGCGAGATCGCCGACGGTGAGCTCCCCGACCCGGTGCACGGCCGCGAGCGCCCGCACCGGAAACTCGGCGACGACCTTCTCGGCGATCCGCCGCATCTCGGCCTCGGCACTGGGATGACACGAATACCCGAGCGAGTCGACATCGGCCCCGCCGTCCTGATTCCGCACGGTCCCGACGAACAGCGCCGTCCCCCCGGCCGCGTCGTCCCCCACGGCCCGAAAAACCTCGTCGAGCGAGAGCGCAGAGTCCCGGACGGAGATCAACTTGATGGGATCCATGCCCTCATCTTCGCACCACCGGGTTTTCTCCAGCCCGTCCGGCGTTCGAGGACGAGGCCCGTCCAGGGCCGAAAGGGGGTCTGGGTGCACAGCCCCCACGGACGGGAAGGGAAGGGCGGCGGGGGCGAGAAACCCCCGGCGCTCACCCGCACGTCACCGGCGCCGAGCCTTCCGAGCCCGCCGCACCACGGCCGCCGCCCCCAGCAGAGCGACCGTCGCCCCCGCGGCCCCCGCCGCGGTCGCGTCCTTCCGCCCGAGCCGCCGCCCGACGACCGTGTGCCGCCCGGCCACCTCCTCCAGCAACTCCGCGAGCACCTCCTCATTGGTCCACCGGGCCCGCCACCCCGCGTCGTGCAGCCGCGACCCGCTCACCACCCACGGATACATCGTGTACGCCAGATCCCCCGCCGGAGACGGCGTCAGCCCGATCCGGTGCAGCCGGGCCGCCGCGCCCAGCGCGACCGCCGACGGCAGCTCCATCCGCCGGATCCCGCTGAGCTCCTCGACCTCCTCCTGCTCCAGCCACCCGTCGCACCCGACGGCCAGCTCCCCCTCGACCTTCTCGAGAACGGCGTACTCCAGGGCACCGCACAGATCCTCGACGTGGCAGAACTGCCAGGCGGGCCGGGACCCGGCCACGACCAGCAGCCGGGGCGACTCGAAGTACCGGGTCAGCGCCGTGTCCGTACCGCCCACCAGGATCGCGGGCCGCACCACGGTGACGTTCAGCCCGGGATGCGCCCGGGGCGCCCGCCGGGCGAGCCGCTCGATCTCCAGCAGATCCCCGACGCCGGTCGCCTCGGCCGTGGCCCGCAGCTCGGCGTCCTCCGAGAGCGGCAGCTCGTTGTCCTCCAGCGCGCCGTAGACCATCGCGGAGGTGCACAGCACCACGCGATGCACCCCGGCCGCCGCCGCGGCGGTCAGCACGGTCTGCGTTCCGCGCACGTTGTAGGCCGTCCGGGCGGCGGCGTCACTCCCCAGGTCGAGGTCGAGCGCGAGATGGACCACCACGTCCGCCCCGCGCAGTTTCTCGGCGATCGCGGGATCGCGGACGTCGAGGATGTGCCACTGCGCGTCGTCGCACTCGCCCCGCCGCTCGTCGATGGCGACGACCTGCTTGACCTCGTCCGACGCGGCGAGCCGCTCGGTGAGCAGCGCTCCGACCCCCGTGGCGGCGCCGGTCACGGCGACGACGGGCCCGCGCGAGCCGCCCGGGGTTGAGTGGTTTCGCGCTGCGCGAACCTGCGGATCTGGGGAACTCACCAGGTGTCTCCAGCGGTTGTCTTGGCATACGGGCGTGAGTGACGCGTACGTACCAGGTGGCATCCATCCTGCCGCAGGCCAGGAGTCGGCGAAGCACCGAGGCCCGATCGAGCCGGGGTGTCTACGCTGGGTGGTGTTGCAGGGCAGCCGTGCCGCCGGGTGAGAACCGGTGGCCTTACCAGCCGAGGAATCCCGTGAGTGACACACCATTCGGATTCGGCCTTCCGCCGGAGGAGCCGGAAGACGGCGACGAGGGCAAGAAGAAGGACCAGCAGAGCGGTGGTGGTCAGGGACCGGCCAACCCGTTCGGTTTCAGCGGGATGCCCGGAGCCGGAGGCTTCGGCGTCCCGGGCGGACCGGGTGCCGACAACCCGCTCGCAGCCATGTTCGGTTCCCTGAACCCCACCGACCTGGGCGCCGCCTTCCAGCAGCTGGGACAGATGCTGTCCTACGAGGGCGGCCCGGTGAACTGGGACATGGCCAAGCAGATCGCCCGCCAGACGGTCTCCCAGGGCACGTCGGACGGCGTGAAGGACGCGAGCCTCGGCCCGGCCGAGCGCACCGCGGTCGAGGAGGCCATCCGCCTGGCCGACCTCTGGCTGGACGACGCGACATCGCTGCCGTCCGGCGCAGGCTCGGCCGTGGCGTGGTCGCGCGCGGAGTGGGTCGAAGCGACCCTGCCCGCGTGGAAGGAGCTGGTCGACCCGGTCGCCGAGCGGGTCGGCGCGGCCATGGGTGACGTCCTGCCGGAGGAGATGCAGGCCATGGCCGGCCCGCTGATCGGCATGATGCGCTCGATGGGCGGCGCGATGTTCGGCCAGCAGATCGGACAGGCGGTCGGCGTGCTGGCCGGTGAGGTCGTCGGCTCGACCGACATCGGACTGCCGCTCGGCCCGGTCGGCAAGGCCGCGCTGCTGCCGCTGAACATCGAGACGTTCGGCAAGGACCTGGGCGTGGCGAAGGAGGAGGTCCGGCTCTACCTCGCCCTGCGCGAGGCCGCCCACCAGCGCCTCTTCGCGCATGTGCCGTGGCTGCGCTCGCACCTGTTCGGCGCGGTCGACGGCTACGCGCGCGGGATCAAGGTCGACACGGCCAAGCTGGAGGACGTGGTCGGCCAGTTCGACCCGCAGAACCCCGAGCAGCTGCAGGACGCCCTCCAGCAGGGCATGTTCCAGCCGGAGGACACCCCGGAGCAGAAGGCAGCCCTGGCCCGTCTGGAGACCGCCCTGGCGCTCGTCGAGGGCTGGGTGGACGCGGTGGTCCACGCGGCTGCGAAGCCCCGTCTGACGTCCGCGGACGCGCTGCGCGAGACCCTGCGCCGGCGCCGTGCCACGGGCGGCCCCGCGGAGCAGACGTTCGCCACGCTGATCGGCCTGGAGCTGCGCCCGCGCCGGCTGCGCGACGCCTCCCGGCTGTGGGCGTCGCTGACGGACGCGCGCGGTGTGGACGGCCGTGACGCCCTGTGGGCGCACCCGGACATGCTGCCGACCGCCTCCGACCTGGACGACCCGGACGGCTTCGTGCACCGCGAGCAGCTGGACTTCTCCGAGCTGGAGAAGATGCTCGGCGAGGCAGGCGGCGGCGGTCCTGACCAGAAGCCGAACCTGAAGAAGAACGACCCCGAGGGCGACGACACCGAGTGAGCCTGTACGACGACGCGGTCCTCGTGCTCAAGGGCTACGAGGGCCAGGAAGAACTGCGCGAGATCTACCTGGAGCATCTCGCGGGCCACCTGGACGGCCTGTGGAAGTCCTGCGGCGACGGGCACATCACGGCGAGCGCGCTGGTGATCGACCCAGCACGCGGGCGCGTGCTGCTCACTCTCCACAAGAAGCTGCGGATGTGGCTCCAGATGGGCGGCCACTGCGAGCCGGCCGACGAGACGCTCGCGGCGGCGGCCCTGCGCGAGGGGACGGAGGAGTCGGGTATCCCGGGACTGAGCCTGCTGCCCGGCGGCCCGGTCCGCCTGGACCGGCATCTGACGCCCTGCGCCTGGCACCTCGACGTGCAGTACGCCGCCCTCGCGCCCGCCGGCGCCGTGGAGGCGATCAGCGACGAGTCCCTCGACCTGCGCTGGTTCGCCTACGACGAGGTCGCGGGCGTGGCGGACGACTCCGTCGTACGGCTTCTGGAAGCGAGCCGCGCCAGGCTCTGACGTGGTAAGGGGTGACCGTTCGGCGAGTCACCCCCTACACCCCGCTCAGCTCCAGGCGTTGCCCTGGTTCTGCCCCCGCACCCCCTGCTGTCCCATCCCGTACTGCGCGGCCAGGCCGGAGCCGATCTGGGCGTGCTGCGGAGGAAGCAGCTCGCTGGGCTGCACCAGGGCGAAACCGGAGCCCATGAAGCTGAGCTCCCAGCCCTCCCCGGTGCTGCCACGCCGGCGCCACACCCCGGAGGAGTGCGTCTGGGCCTGCATCTGCACCCGCAGCCCGGTGGACCAGGCGACGATGGCGTCGGAGTCGCAGTTGACGTACCGGTCGGGCGTGACCTGCATCATCAGCGGCGCGCCCGAGGTCATCAGGGCGACCCGGCCCCGGCCGGTGATGTTGAGCTGGTACTTCCCGGAGCCGGCGATGCCGTAGAGGCTGTCGACTGCGATCACCTCGTGGTGCAGCGAGGAGTCCATGGCGAGGACGTAGCCGCTGTCGACGGTCAGCCCGTCCTGCTCCACGTCCACGAGGTGGACGTACTGGCCGAGGTTGGCGAGGTAGACCGTGCCCTGTCCGTGGCAGCGCATCAGGTCCAGGCCCTCGCCCGTGTGCGCACGCGCGCGTCCCTGCTGGTTGCTCTGGTACTCGGCGTCGAACTCGACAAGACCCTGGTAGGCGACCATCGTGCCCTTGCGGGCGAGGATGTCGTCGTGGCCCTCCAGGGCGATCCGGAGCATCTGCTTGTTCTGCAGGCTCCAGCGTTCCTGGTTCTGCGAGTCGTTGTGTGCGAAAAGTGAGCTCTGCATGGTGTTTCCGGCTCCCCCTCAGCCCCGGATCCGGAGGCGGTCGGTGCTGTCCTCGCTGGGCTGGACGACGACGATGCCCTGGCCCGAGAAGGCCATCTGGTAGGCCTCGCCGCTGCCCCGGCCGATCAGCGACTGCGCCTTGAAGCTGCGCTTGCCCTTCACCTTGAGGTTCGGGGACCAGGCGACGAGCGCGTCCGGGTCGACGTACGTCTCGTCGTCGCCGCCGCCGCAGTCGACGACGATGGGCGCTCCCCGGGAGGTGAGCGCGACCCAGCCCTGTCCGGAGATCTTCGTGTTCCACAGCCCCTGGCCCGCGAACTTCGCGAGCCCCTTCACCCGCTCGACGCCCCAGGTGAGATGGGCGTCGAAGGCGAGCAGGTTGGTGGCGTTGACGGAGATGCCGTCGCCGTTGAGGTTGATCACGACGACGTTGGCGCCGTAGTCGGCGAGGTAGAGCAGACCGTCGCCGGTGCACTTCATCAGGGGCGCGCCCTCGCCGGTCATCCAGTCGCGGGCGATCTGGCGTACGGCGGGCGGGTTGGGCTCGTACTGCACGAAGCCCTCGTAGGCGACCATCGAGCCCACGCGCGCGAAGAGGTCGTTCCCGGTCTGCATGGCGACCTTCAGCATGTGGCTGCCGTGGTTCTCCATGCGGGCGGTGACGGGTGCGGGGGCGTAGCCCGCGAGCGGCTGGTTCATGACGGGCTCCCTCAGACCTCGTACGGCTGGACGACGATGAAGTTGCCGGGCGCGCCCCGGAACTGCAGGTTGACGCTCTCCCCGGTGTCGCCCGCGTAGGCGTTGCGGCGCATCCGCACCTGGCTGGAGACGACCACCTGGGAGGCGGCCGACCAGGCGACGACGGCGTTGCAGTCGGCGAACGTGGTGGGGGTGACCGGCAGGACGACGGGCGTGCCGTGCGTCTTGACGACGATCGTGCCAGTGCCCTGGAACTGCATCGTGAACAGGGCGCCGCCGGGGATGCCGTGCCCCTCGATGCGGCGGACCTCGTACTGGAGGCTCTCGTCGAAGGCGAGGACGTTCTCGGCGGAGACGCAGATGGCGTCGCCCTGGAGCTCCACGGGGTGGAGGTGGGTGGCGTTGTCGGCGAGGAACACCTGGCCCTGGCCGGTGCAGCGCATCAGCTGCATCTCCTGACCGGTCGCGTTGCCCACGATCCGGCCGGCGAACCCGGCGCCCTTGTAGCTGAAGTCGACCTTGCCCTGGTAGAGCACCATGCTGCCCTGCCGGGCGAGCACGGGCTGGCCGCCGATGCCGAGGTCGACACGGATCAGCTTCTTGTTCTGCTGCGTCCAGCGCTGCCCGGTGGGCGTCTCGCGGAACTTCTGGAGCGCCGCGGTCACTCCGGCACCGCCCTGGGGCGCGCCCTGGGGGACGCCGTACGTCTGCTGGGCCGGCTGCTGCCCGAAGGGAGGCTGCTGGCCGTAGCCGGGCGGCATCGGCGCCTGAGGCGGCTGCGGGGCCTGGGGTGACGGGGGCTGGCCGTAACCGGGGGGCATCGGCGCCTGTGGTGCCTGGGGCTGGCCGTAGCCCGGTGGCGGTGGAGCGGCGGGCTGGCCGTACGGCTGCGGCGGCTGGCCGTAGGGCGCGGGGGCCGGGGCCGGCGGCGGGACCTGGGCTCCGCCGGGCGGGGTCATCGGCGCGACGATGGTCGGCGCGGCGTGCATCGAGGGCGCGGGCGCCGGGGCGGGGGGCGCGGGCACTCCGGCCGGCGGGGCGAAACCCTGCGCTGCGGGCTGCGGCTGCTGGGGCGCGGGGGCCGGGGCGGGAACGGGCGCCGGGGCCGCCGGGGCGGCGAAGGCGGGCGGGGCGAAGCTGGGGGCCGCGTCGGCCTGCGGCTGCTGGGGAGCGGCGGGTGTCTCCTCCTCCGCCACCTCGCCGCCGAAGTTCTTCAGCAGCGCGTCCAGACCGCCGTCGAAGCCCTGTCCGACGGCCGCGAACCGCCAGACGTCCTTCAGGTAGAAGTCGCCCAGCATCACCGCCCGCTCGGTGGAGAACTCCGAGCCGCCGAACGCGTACCGGGCCACCTCCTCGCCACCCGCGACGATACGGAGGTATCCGGGGCCGACCTGGGACATCTGCCCGGCGCCGTCGATGGTCGCGGTGAAGGACAGCTTGTGGATCCCGGCCGGAATCCGGTCCAGGGTGACGCGGAAGGACTCCGTGTCACCCGCCTGGGCGCCCAGGAGCTGGATGGACTCCTCGGGGGACTTCGGCTGGTTGAAGAAGATGAAGTACCGGTCGTCCGAGAGCCGTTCGTCGGCGTCGAGCCCGAAGCAGCTGATGTCGAAGGACAGGCCGGGGCCGGAGATCTGCACGCCTACGTACAGATCGGTGCCCGCGGTGAGGTCACTGATCCTGGCCTTGTGGCCGCGTTGGAATTCCCTGGGCATGCGTAACGACCGTCCCCCATCCCGAGTGCGAGTTGCGTCGCGTCAGGCTAACGGCAAAGTCCGACAACGCACGATGTCGGTACAGACCCGGTACACAACCCGCGTCGCCCGGCAGCGGACGGGGGCACGTACCGTCCGGCGCGGGTCACTCCTCGCGCGCGTCGGTCAGATGCGGCAGCCGCTCGGCGGCGGCCACGCCCTCCAGGTAGCCGCGGGCCCGCTCGGTGCGCGGGTACGCCTCCAGGAGCCGCCAGAAGTCGGGGCCGTGCCCGGGCACCAGCAGATGGGCGAGCTCGTGGACGAGGACGTAGTCGACGACGTACTCGGGCATGCCCTGCAGCCGGTGCGACAGCCGGATGCTGCCCTCGGCCGGTGTGCACGAGCCCCAGCGGGTGTTCTGGTTGGTCACCCAGCGGACCGAGACGGGCAGGGCCCGGCCGCCGAAGTACTGGGCCGACAGCCGCTCGGCGCGCTCGGCGAGCTCGGGTTCGCCGGGTACCCGCCGGCTCTCCTGGGCGGCGAGCTTGTCGAGCATGACGCTCACCCAGCGTTGCTCCTCGGCCTCGGACATGCGGGCGGGGATGAGCACGATCGTGCGGTCGCCCTCACGGTACGCGGAGACCGTTCGGCGACGGCGGGTACTCCTGCGGACCTCGATTGCGCTCGTCCACGAGCCGCTCGGCGGCTGGCTCGTCGTGCTGCGCTGTGGCGTTCCGGCGCGGTGCAGTGGGTCGGCGGGCACGCCCTGACGTTACCCGCTGCACACGGGAGAAGTCCCGACTCCGGGGCGGACGGGTTCCGATCTCTCACCCCGTCTTTGCCTCATACGACGGATTTGTACGACGAATGGCCCCGCCTGTGGACAACTTTCGGCACGCCTCGGCGGCGCCCGGGCATCCTGGCACTCGTCGGCGGAGTTTCCAGGCGTACGGGGGTCCTGATGCATCCGATGGTGAAGCCCGCGCTGCGGCGCGGCTGGCGTGACCTGAACACCGTGCAGTTCGGGATGGCCCCGGCACACGCGCTGACACTGGGGCCGGTGGACACGGCGACGGGCAGCTTCCTCGACCTGCTGGACGGCACCCGCGGACTGGCCCTGCTGCGCGAGGAGGGGCGCCGCATGGATCTGCCCGAGGGCCATGTGGATCAGCTGGTGGAGCGGCTGGCCCGGGCGGGTCTGCTGGACGACGCGCGCGGCGGCGGGCCGGACGCGGCGGCCCTGCGGGAGAAGCCGGAGGTTCTCGACCGTCTCCGCCCCGATCTCGCGTCGCTGTCCGTGACCACGTCGGCGCCGGGCGACGCGATCGGGCGACTGGCGGCTCGCCGCGGGCTGCGGGTGCAGGTGCGGGGCGCGGGCCGGGTCGGGTCGGTGCTGGCCGCGCTGCTGGCGGGCGCGGGGGTCGGCGAGGTGGACGTGTGCGACGGCGGCCTGGTGGAGCCGGCGGACGTCGCACCGGGCGGGCTGCCCGCCGAGGCGGTGGGCGAGCGGCGGGCCGAGGCCGCCCGCCGGGTGGTGCGCCGGGCCGCCCCGGACCGTCCGCCCCGCAGAAACCCGAGGTCACCGGTGGGGGAGGACACACCCGGCTTCTCCCTGGTGGTCATGGCGCCGCGGGACGATGTGTCCGTGTACGCCCCCGCACCCTCCGCGGCCGACCCGCTGATCGCCTCGGGCACCCCGCATCTCTACGCCGGGGTGGTGGAGGCGACGGGGGTGGTCGGTCCGCTGGTCCTGCCCGGTGAGACGGGCTGCGCGGGCTGTCTGCAGCAGACCCGCGCCGACCGTGATGAGACCTGGCCCCGGCTGGTCGCGCAGTGGCAGTCAGGGAAGCGGCGCCCGACCCTGGCCTGCGATGTGACGCTGGCCACTACGGTCGCGGGCCTGGCGGCGGCACACGCGCTCGCCTTCCTCGACGGCCACCTCCCGTCCAGCGCCGGGGCCCGCTGGGAGGTCTCCCTGCCCGCCCTCCAGTGGCACACCCGGCCGGTGTGGCCGCACTCGGCGTGTCCGTGCGGAGCCGCCACGAAGAGTAAGGGGCAGAAAGGTAAGCGGAAACACACCCCCGAGGACACAGGGCGACACGAGACAATGGCAGCGCCACCGCATTCGAAGAAGTCGCCCCGTACGACAGGGGTGGCGCGGCCGGCTGGGACTTGGAGGGCGCATGTCTGATCTTCCCCGGAAGGCGGTCACCCGGACCGCCAAACTCGCCGCGCTCCCGCTCGGCTTCGCCGGCCGGGCGACCTGGGGCCTGGGCAAGCGCATCGTGGGCGAGTCCGCGGAGATCGTCGGCCGCGAGCTGCAACAGCGCACCGCGGAGCAGCTGTTCAAGGTCCTCGGTGAGTTGAAGGGGGGTGCGATGAAGTTCGGGCAGGCGCTGTCCGTCTTCGAGTCGGCCCTGCCCGAGGAGATCGCCGGCCCCTATCGCTCGGCCCTGACGAAGCTCCAGGAGGCGGCGCCGCCGATGCCGACCCGCACGGTGCACTCCGTGCTCGCGGAGCGGCTCGGCGAGGACTGGCCGGACCTGTTCCAGGAGTTCGACGACAAGCCGGCCGCGGCGGCCTCCATCGGCCAGGTGCACCGCGCGGTGTGGCACGACGGACGCCGGGTCGCGGTCAAGGTGCAGTACCCGGGTGCGGGCGAGGCCCTGGTCTCCGACCTGAACCAGCTCAGCCGTTTCGCACGGCTGCTGGGCCCGCTCATTCCCGGCATGGATGTGAAACCGCTGATCTCCGAGCTGCGGGACCGGGTCTCCGAGGAACTGGACTACGCCCTGGAGGCGCAGGCCCAGCAGGCCCACGCGGAGGAGTTCGCCGGCGATCCCGACGTGGTGGTCCCGGCGGTGGTCCACCAGTGCGAGCAGGTGCTGGTCACCGAGTGGATGGACGGCGTGCCGTTGTCCGAGGTGATCTCCGGGGGCACCCAGGAGCAACGGGACCGGGCCGGCCAGCTGCTGTCCCGGTTCCTGTTCTCCGGCCCGGCCCGCACCGGACTGCTGCACGCCGACCCGCACCCCGGCAACTTCCGTCTGCTGCCCGGCGGGCCGGAGGGGGAGGACGACTGGCGGCTGGGCGTCCTGGACTTCGGCACCGTCGACCGGCTCTCGGGCGGTCTGCCGCTGCCGATCGGCGTGTCCCTGCGGCTGACTCTGGAGAGCCAGGCGGAGGCGGTCTACGAGCTCCTGTGCGAGGAGGGCTTCGTCAAGGAGTCCATCGAACTGGACCCGGACGCGGTCCTCGACTATCTGCTGCCGATCATCGAACCGGCCCGGGCGGAGGAGTTCACCTTCACCCGGGGCTGGATGCGCAGCCAGGCGGCCCGGATCGCCGACCCCCGCTCCCCGGCCCACCAGTTGGGCAAGCAGCTCAACCTGCCGCCGGCCTATCTGCTGATACACCGGGTGACGTTGAGCACGATCGGTGTGCTGTGCCAGCTGGGCGCGACGGTACGGCTGCGGGACGAACTGGAGGAGTGGCTGCCGGGCTTCGTCCTGGAAGGGGACGACGGCCTGGACGACCTGGACGTGCAGGGGGCCTGACGGGTCCGCACCACCAGGACGAGGCCGGCCGTCCCTCGGGACGATATGCCGCGGGGGCCGGTCCGTTCGGACGGACCGGCCCCTGCGAGGTGGCCACTAGGTCATGCAGGTGATGCAGGTGATGGCTACTGCATCACGGCCATGGCGAGCGCCCGGCGGGCGCGAAGCGAGGCGCGCTCGGCCCGGCGCTGCATCCGGCGGGCCGCCGCCAGGCGCACGGCCTGGCGGTCCCGCTCGGCCTCCCGCAGTCGCTCGTGCATATGCGCACGAGCCAGGGCTTCTGGGATGAGTTGCATTTCGCGGGTCCTGTTCTGGCGCGAGTCGATCGCTCCGGTGGTGGTGACGTCTTCGGTCGCGGAGCCTTCGGGCTCGCTGGTGAACGGCTTCATCGGGGCCTGCTTCTTGGGGTCTTGCGTGAGGGGGCGGTCGATCGTTCCTGCGGTGTTCATGCCGTGACCGGGTTCTTGCGCGGGCGGCCACGCGGCCGCTTCCGGGCGACGACGACGCCCTGGACGAACAGTTCGCCACCCCAGACGCCCCAGGGCTCACGCCGCTCCTTGGCGCCGGCGAGGCAGGCCTCGACCAGCGGGCAGGTGCGGCAGAGGGACTTGGCGTACTCGACGTCGGCCGGCGACTCGGCGAAGAAGACCTCCGGGTCGTAGGAGCGGCAGGGGACGGGTACGCCGAGGTTCTCGATGGCGTCGTCGAGCGCGGTGAGCGCGGTGAGCGGAGTCAAGGTGGAGTCCTCCGTGAGGCCGGGCGGGGGGATCGTTTCGGAAGGCGGTACGGACGGGGCGTGCGCTTCGAGTTGCACGGTTCGTCTTCCTCGTCTGGTCGTTCCGGTCCGGTGGGACCGGGTGGCGGCTGGTACCGGGTTCTTTTGTTGTCCCGAGGCCCCTTCGCTCCGTCATCCCCGTTGGGGGACAAACAGAAGGGCCGCGGATCCCGGGTGGGGTTCCGCGGCCCTGAAGGCGCCGGCCTGATTGTCGATCAGGCTGGATCACTCCAGGGTTCTGGCCCACGGAAGGCCCACATCAGGTGGTGCTGCGTCGTCTGCTTCCGGCCTCCGGCACCGGCCGCCGTAAAGGCATAGGCCTGCGCCTGTGCCGCTACTGCTTCCAGTGCCTTGGTCGGTCGCTCACTGCGCTCACGGACGGGAAGGCCCGCGGGGGCAACAGAGGAGGACGCCGGCCGAGCGGCACGAGTGCCGGACAGACCGGTGCCCAGGGTCGAGGCGCCGAGCATGCACGTGGAGACGACCGAGCGATCGGTCAATTTGGCGGTGCTGGTGGTGGAGCGGCTGTTGATGATGATCACTGGAATCGCCTCCTCTCGGCGTCTCGGGGGACCGGGGGTGAACCCAGTCCGACGGATATGTAAGTAGAGCACGGAACCGGTGCCTTGGAGAAGGCCGCCGTTCCCGTGTGCAAGAACCTATGGGGATTGCCGGGGCATGCGCAAACTATTTTTTCGACGAGTTCGCGTCAGTACCGTCCCGCTCCTCCTCGTCCTCGTCCGCGACGGGCCGGCCTGCGCAGATGGCCAGGACATCGGCTCCGTAACGGTTGAGCTTGCGCACTCCGACGCCGGGGATCCGCGCGAGTTCGCCCGCCTCGTCGGGGACTGTCTCGGCGATGGCCATCAGGGTCCGGTCGGTGAAGACGCAGAACGCCGGCTGCCCGCCTCGGCGCGCCTGCGTCGCCCGCCACTCCCGCAACCGTTCGTACAGTCCCTCGTCCATGTCGGAGGGGCAGTCGTCGCAGCGCATCAGCTTCATCTCGCCGGCGTCGGTCAGGGTGCGCCCGCAGACCCGGCACCGGGCCGGGGAGCGCTGGGTCCGCCGCGGCACGGCGGGGGCGCTCGCCGTGGCGCCGGTGAAGCCGCGCTCGACGCTTCCCGGGGCCCCGGAGCCCGATCGGCCCGAGTGCGCTCCCGAGCCCGGGCGCAGCCCGTCCAGGAAGCGGCTGGGGCGGCGGTTCGGGCGGCCGCCGGGCGAGCGGGAGAGCGACCAGGAGACATGCAGGCGCTCGCGGGCCCGGGTGACCCCGACGTAGAGCAGCCGGCGCTCCTCCTCGATCTGCTCGTCGGTCCTGGCGTAGGTGATCGGCATCATTCCCTCGGCGACCCCGACCAGGAACACCACGTCCCACTCCAGACCCTTGGCGGAGTGCAGGGACGCGAGGGTGACGCCCTGGACGGTCGGGGCGTGCTGGGCGTTCATCCGCTCGTCGAGTTCGCCGACCAGGTCGGCGAGGGTGGCGCCGGTCCTGGCCGCCGCGCAGTCCTGGGCGAGGTTGACCAGTGCGGCCAGCGACTCCCAGCGCTCTCTGACGGCCCCGGAGCCGGCCGGGGGCTGTGGAGTCCAGCCCTCGCCGGAGAGGACGGCACGCACCTGCGAGGGCAGGTCGACGGTGTCCTCCAGGAGGGTGTCGTTGCCCCCGAACCGGGCGCCGGCGCGCAGCGCGGCGATCGCCTTGCGCACCTCGGGCCGGTCGAAGAAGCGCTCGGCGCCGCGCAGTTGGTAGGGGACGCCGGCGTCGGCGAGGGCCTGCTCGTAGGTCTCGGACTGGGCGTTGGTGCGGAACAGGACGGCGATCTCGGCGGCCGGGACCCCTGCGGCGAGGAGCTCGCGGATGCGGCGGGCGGCGCCCTCGGCCTCGGCGGGCTCGTCGGTGTACTCGGTGTAGACCGGCTCGGGTCCCGGGGCGCGCTGGGAGATCAGCTCCAGGCGGTGGTCGGCGGCCCGGCCGCTGGCCTGGGAGAGCAGGCCGTTGGCGAGGTGGACGACCTGGGGCGTGGAGCGGTAGTCGCGGACGAGCTTGACGACGGTGGCGCCGGGATGGCGGGTGCGGAAGTCGAGGAGGTGGTCGGGGGTGGCGCCGGTGAAGGAGTAGATCGTCTGGCTGGCGTCGCCGACCACGCAGAGGCTTTCCCGGTCGCCGAGCCACAGCTCCAGGAGGCGCTGCTGGAGGGGGCTGACGTCCTGGTACTCGTCCACCACGAAGTGCTGGTACTGGGCGCGGACCTGCTCGGCGATGTCCTGCCGGTCCTGGAGGACTGCGACGGTCAGCAGCAGGACGTCCTCGAAGTCGATGACCCCGCGGTCGCGCTTGAGGTCCTCGTACGCGGCGTAGAGCTGGGCGATCTCGGCGGGGTCGCGGGGGGCATCTCGGCCTGCCTTGGCGGCGGCGAGGGCGTAGTCGGCGGGGACGGTCTGGGTGACCTTGGACCACTCGATCTCCGCGGTCGCGTCCCGCAGCTCGCCCCGGTCGAGACGGATGCGGCAGGCCGCGGCGGCGTCCGCGACGAGCTGGATCTTGCGGTCGACGAGCCGGGGCAGCGAGCCACCGATGGCTTTCGGCCAGAAGTACTGCAGCTGGCGCAGGGCCGCGGAGTGGAAGGTGCGGGCCTGGACGCCCTGCGCGCCGAGCTGCCGCAGCCGGCCCCGCATCTCGCCCGCGGCGCGGTTGGTGAAGGTGACGGCGAGCACGCTGGAGGCCTGGAGGATGCCGGCGCGGACGCCGTAGGCGATCCGGTGGGTGATCGCCCGGGTCTTGCCCGTACCGGCTCCGGCCAGCACGCACACCGGGCCGTGCAGTGAGGTGGCCACCTCGCGCTGCTCGGGGTCGAGCCCTTCGAGCACCGCGTCGGCCGAGTCGGGTACCCGCGGGAAGAGAGGGGAGTGCGTTGCTGCTGTCACACGGCCATGCTGCCAGGTCGGCCGGGACGGGTGAGCAGGTTGTCCACAGGCGGACCCTCGCAGTCGTACTAATGCGTCGGCCGTCATCCCCTGGATGTGTGTGCCGGGAATGGCGGCCCTTTCACGTACGTTGCCCCAACGACCGCCCGTCCCCACGACCCGCCGAAGGAGCACGAGAGACATGCTGGGCACTGTGACGATGTACAGCACCACGTGGTGCGGCTACTGCCAGCGGCTGAAGAAGCAGCTGGAGCGCGAGGGCATCGCGTACACCGAGATCAACATCGAGCAGGACCCGGAGTCCGCGGCGTTCGTGGAGAAGGCGAATGGCGGAAACCAGACGGTGCCGACCGTGCTGTTCCCGGACGGTTCGACGCTGACGAACCCGTCGCTGGCGCAGGTGAAGCAGAAGATCGGCGCGTAGGCGTAGGCGAAAGGGCGGCCACCGAGGTACCGGTGGCCGCCCTTTCGCCTGCCGTGGGTCAGCTGAAGGTGCGGGTCGGCAGCGGCTTGCCGTACCAGAGCTCGATCAGACGGGCCGCGATGGAGATGCCGTACGGGGGCAGCACCTCGCCGGACTCGAAGGCGGCGCCGAGTTCGTCGCGGGAGAACCAGCGGGCCTCGTGGATCTCGTCGCCGTCGACGTCGATGTCGGTGGAGGTGGCGCGGGCCATGAAGCCCAGCATGAGGCTGGACGGGAACGGCCAGGGCTGGCTGGCGATGTACTCGACCTGGCCGACGCTGATCCCGGCCTCCTCGAAGACCTCGCGGCGCACCGCCTGCTCGATGGACTCGCCGGGCTCCACGAAACCCGCGAGGGTCGAGAAACGGCCCTCGGGCCAGTGGACCTGCCGGCCGAGCAGGACGCGGTCGTCCTCGTCGGTGACGGCCATGATCACCGCGGGGTCGGTGCGCGGGTAGTGCTCGGCGCCGCAGGCGGGGCAGCGGCGGATGTGCCCTGCCGCGGCGATGACCGTGCGCTCGCCGCAGCGGGAGCAGAAGCGGTGGGTGCGCTGCCAGTTCTCCAGGCCGACCGCGTGCACCATCAGGCCCACGTCGCGCGGTGACAGCAGCAGCCCGGCCTCGCGCAGTCCTGCGGCGCGCGCGGACTGGTCGATACGGCCGGGCAGGGCGTCCTTCTGGAGCGCGAAGTAGCTGACGCCGTCCTCGTCGGTGCCCAGGAAGTAGCGGTGCGCCTCCGTGAGGGGGGCCTCGAAGGACGGGGTCATGACGAGTTCGGTGCGGCCGTCGGCCGTCTCGTCGATGAGGACCTGGGCGCCGGAGACGACGAAGCAGCGCGTCGTGGGGTGGCTCCACGCCGCGGCGAGCCAGGCCTCGTCGAGCCGGTGGTGAGCGGCTCGGTCGATGCCGCTCGGGGCGGTGAGCGAGATGGGTCGGTCGGCGTTCTGATCGGTCCAGGTGGTCACGGGTGCTTCCAACTCCCCCGGTGGAACGGTGGTTTCGGCGGGCGGTTCAGCGGGACGTGCGGCAGGGGCGACCGGGGCCGGTGAGGTGTCACGGTGCGGGGGCGGCCTTCCCAGTGTGCCGCGCGCACCAACCGGCTCCGGACCTAGCGGGAATGTCAGGGCGCGTGCCAGGTGTCGGCGAGATCGCCCCAGAGGTACGCGCTGGTCTCGACGCCCTTGAGGAGGAGATCCAGCTCGACCTTCTCGTTCGGCGCGTGCCAGCCGTCCGAGGGGACGGAGATACCCAGGAAGAGCACGGGGGCGCCGAGCACTTCCTGGAGGTCGGCGGCCGGTCCTGAGCCGCCCTCGCGCGTGAAGCGGACGGGCTGCTCGAAGGCGCGGCCCATGGCGCGGACCACGGACTGCAGGGCGGGGTGGTCGAGCGGGGTCAGACACGGGCGGGTGGCCGGGCTGAACGCGATCTCGGAGCGGATCCCGGCGGGCAGCTGCTCGGCGGCCCAGGCGCGTACGGCCTTCTCCACATGGTCCGGGTCCTGGCCCGCGACCAGCCGGAAGGACAGCTTCACGAAGGCCGAGGACGGAATGATCGTCTTGCTGCCGGGACCCTGGTAGCCGCCGCCGATGCCGTTGACCTCGGCGGTCGGACGGGCCCAGACGCGCTCCAGGGTGGTGTGTCCGGCCTCGCCGTGGGGGGCGTGCGACCTGGCGGTGCGCAGCCACTGGTCCTCGTCGAAGGGCAGTTCGGCGAAGAGTTCCCGTTCGCGGTCGGTGAGCTCGACGATGCCGTCGTAGAAGCCGGGAACGGCCACACGCGCGTGCTCGTCGTGGAGGGCGGCGACCAGGCGGGCCACCGCGGTGGCCGGGTTGGGCACGGCGCCGCCGAAGGATCCGGAGTGGATGTCCTGGTCGGGGCCGAAGAGGCGGATCTCGCACTCGGCGAGGCCGCGCATGCCCGTGCACACCGTGGGGGTGTCCGCGGACCACATGCCGGTGTCGGAGACGATCACGGCGTCGGCGGCGAGCCGCTCGGTGTGCTCCTCCACCAGGGCGCGGAAGTTCGGTGAGCTGGACTCCTCCTCGCCCTCGATCAGCAGCTTGAGGGTGACCGCCGGGGCGGTGCGGCCGGTGGCGGCGAGGTGGGCGCGGACGCCGAGGGTGTGGAAGAAGACCTGGCCCTTGTCGTCGGCCGCCCCGCGCGCGTAGAGCCGGTTCTCGCGCACGACGGGCTCGAAGGGGTCGCTGTCCCAGCCGTCCTCGACGGCGGCGGGCTGGACGTCGTGGTGGCCGTAGACCAGCACGGTGGGTGCGCCGGGATCGTCGGCGGGCCACTCCGCGTACACGGCGGGCGCGCCGGGCGTCTGCCAGACCTCGGTGACCGGGAAGCCGGTCTCCTTCAGTTTCGCCGCGAGCCAGTCCGCGCTGCGCCGCACGTCGGGGGCGTGGTCGGGCTGTGCCGACACCGACGGGATGCGCAGCCACCCGGCGAGGTCGTCGAGGAAGGCGGCGCGGTGCTGCTCGATGTACGTGCGGACGGCGCTGACGGCACTGTCAACGGGATGGCTCATGGTCACGAGCCTATCGGCCCGCGCCGACATCCTCGCCGGGCGGTTGCGCACGCTGTTCCTGTGCTGTCTGCCCCGCCGAGTCGGCTCCGGCGGCCTCCTCGCCCGTCAACAGGCGCTCCAGCGCCGCACGATCGGGCAGTGCGGCGGGCCGTACGACCTCGCCGGTGCGGACATAGAGGAACGCCGCTGTGACGGATTCCACGGGTACGCCCTGCTGCTCGGCCCAGGCGAGCCGGTAGAGGGCGAGCTGGAGCGGGTCGGCGGACCGGGTGCGGCTGGTCTTCCAGTCGACGATCTCGTACGTCGTCGTCTCCCCGTCGACCTCCTTGTAGACGGCGTCGATCCGGCCCCGGACGACGCGTCCGGCGAGGGCGAGCTGGAAGGGGGCCTCCACGCGGTGGGGTGTGCGGTGGGCGTAGTCGGTGCGCTCGAAGGCCTCCTTGAGTGCTTCCAGGTCGCGTTCGTCGGCGATCTCGGCGTCGGCGCCGGGCAGGTCGTCCGGTTCCAGCAGGGGGAGCGTCAACGCCTCGAAACGGGCCTCCACCCATGCGTGGAACCGGGTGCCACGGCGCGCGGCCGGTTGCGGGGGGCGTGGCATGGGGCGCGCGAGCTCCTGCGCGAGCCCGTCCGGGTCGTCGGCAAGCTTCAGCATGTGCGAGGCGGTGAGGGTCGCCGGGAGGGGTACGTCCGTGACGGCGCGGCGGGTGCGCAGGAGCTCTCCGGCGAGCGCGTCGAGGTCGCGGTCCCAGGAGGCGACCGTACGGGCTTCCTCGGGCGTGAGGCGGTCCCGCGGCGCGGTGGCCTGGTGGGGGACGGTGGGGCGGGCCGGGCCGACGCGGGATGCCAGGTCATCGTCGAAGGGGTCGGGCTCGTCGTGGAGGTCGTCGTAGGGCGGCTCGTCCTCGTCGGGCGGCGGGGGCCAGTCCGGGTCGTCGTACGTCTCCTGGTCGTGCGTGGTGGCGGGCAGGACGTCGTCCCGGGCGGCGAGGTCGTCCAGGTGGGCGAGGACGGTCGCGGCGGCGGCGCGGCGGCGGGCGAGTGCCGCGTCGTCCAGGGGGAGCGGCCAGACCTGGTCGGCGCCCGCGCGGTGCACGGTGGGGTTCTCCTCGTCCTCCTCCGGCTCGTCCGCCCATGCCTCGATCTCGCCGTGCCCGGCCGCGCAGTGGTCGTACAGCTTCTGAAGGAAGTCGGAGGGGCCGCGGGGCTTCTTCTGGGTGGGACCCCACCAGTGCCCCGAGCCGAGCAGGAGGGAGCGGGGGCGGGTGAAGGTGACATAGCCGAGGCGGAGTTCCTCGGTGTGCTGGTGGTCCTTCATGGCCTCGTGGAAGGCCTTCATGCCGCGGGAGTCCCAGGAGCCGATGTCGGGGAGGGTGTCGGCGTCGCCGCGCAGTTCGTGCGGCAGCACCTTGGCCTGGGCGGTCCACTTCTCGCGGCCCTGGCCGCTGGGAAAGGTTCCGGTGACCAGACCGGGGACGGCGACGACGTCCCACTCCAGGCCCTTGGACTTGTGCGCGGTGAGCACCTTGACGGTGTTCTCGCCGCCCGGGAGGGCGTTGTCGAGGCCCTTCTCGTACTGCGCGGCGGTGCGCAGGAAGCCGAGGAAGGCGAGCAGGCTCGCCTCGCGCTCGCCGGCGGCGAAGGAGGCGGCGATGTCGAGGAAGTTCGACAGGGTCTCGCGGCGGCGGGCGGCCAGGGCGTGCGGGGAGGCGGACAGTTCGACCTCGAGGCCGGTGACGGCGAGGACGCGGTGCAGGACGTCCATCAGCGGGTCGGCCAGCGAGCGGCGCAGGTCGCGCAGTTCGGTGGCGAGGCGGGCGAAGCGCACGCGCGCGTCCGGCGAGAACGGCAGCCCGTCGTCCCGGTCACCCTCGAAGGGGGTCTCCAGAAACGTGTCGAGGGCGTCCGCGAGCGATATCACCTCGGACGGGTCGACCCCCTCGACGGCCTCGGCGAGGCGGCGGTCCGGGTCGTCGTCGCCGTCCCCGCGCGCGTGGGCGACGAGCAGCCGTGCCCGGCGGCCCAGGAGGGCCAGGTCTCGCGGGCCGATGCGCCAGCGCGGGCCGGTGAGCAGCCGGACCAGCGAGGCGTTCGCGCCGGGGTCCTGGAGGACCTCGCAGACGGCGACGAGGTCGGCGACCTCGGGGAGGTGCAGCAGCCCGGAGAGGCCGACCACCTCGACCGGTACGTCCCGTGCGACGAGCGCGCCCTGGATCTCGGCGAAGTCGGTGGCGGTGCGGCACAGGACGGCGATCTCGCCGGGCGCCTTGCCGGTGTTCACGAGGTGGGCGACGGAGTCGGCGATCCAGTCGATCTCCTCGGCGTGGGTGGTCAGGAGGGCGCAGCGGACCTGGCCGTCCCGTTCGGCGCCGGGGGCCGGGCGGAGGGCCTCCACGCCCGCGTGCATGGCGCGCAGGGGTTCGGCGAGGCCGTTGGCGAGGTCGAGGAGCCGGCCGCCGCTGCGGCGGTTCTCGCTGAGCGCCTGGCGGGTGGCGGGGCTGCCGTCGGCGCGGGCGAAGTGCTCGGGGAAGTCGTCGAGGTTGGCGACGGAGGCGCCGCGCCAGCCGTAGATGGCCTGGCAGGGGTCGCCGACGGCGGTCACGGGGTGGCCGGTGCCGCCGCCGAACAGGCCGGCGAGGAGGATGCGCTGGGCCACCGACGTGTCCTGGTACTCGTCGAGGAGGACGACGCGGAACTCGTCGCGCAGGATCCGGCCCACCTCGGGGACCTGGCCGAGCCGCGCGGCCAGGGCGATCTGGTCGCCGAAGTCCAGCAGGTCGCGTTTCCGCTTGGCGGCGCGGTAGCGCAGTACCAGGTCGGCCAGTTCACGGCGGGCGGCGGCGGTGTCGGGGACCTTGCGCAGGTCGGCGTTGGTGAGCTTGACGCCGTCCAGGGTGCGCAGCAGTCCGGCGTCCCAGGCGCGCAGGTCCTCGGGGGGTACGAGGTGTTCGGCGAGTTCGGCGTCGAGGGCGAGGAGGTCGCTGACCAGGTCGGCGAAGGAGCGGGTGAGCGACGGGTAGGGTCCCGGGGCCTCGCGCAGGACGCGTGCGGCGAGCTGGAAGCGGGTGGCGTCGGCGAGCAGGCGGGAGGTCGGCTCCAGGCCGATGCGCAGGCCGTGGTCGGTGAGCAGGCGGCCCGCGAAGGCGTGGTATGTGGAGATCACCGGCTCGCCCGGCGGGTTGTCCGGGTCGATGACGTCGGGGTCGGTGACACCGGCCCTCACCAGTGCCTTGCGGACGCGTTCGGCGAGTTCGCCGGCGGCCTTGTTGGTGAAGGTCAGGCCGAGGACCTGTTCCGGGGCGACCTGGCCGGTGCCGACCAGCCACACCACGCGCGCGGCCATCACCGTCGTCTTCCCCGACCCAGCTCCGGCCACGATCACCTGCGGGGCTGGCGGCGCGACGATGCAGGCCGTCTGCTCCGGGGTGAAGGGGATCCCGAGGAGCTCCTTGAGCTGCTCGGGATCGGTGATACGGGCGGGCATGCTGAGAGGCTAGCGGCGGGCACTGACAACCGATGACACACCGCTCACTCCACCACGTGCCGCCCCTCGGGCCGGGCGCTGCACGACGCGCGGAACGAGCAGTGCGTGCAGTGTTGGCCCGCGCTCGGTGTGAACCGCTCGTCGAGGACCTTCCCGGCCGCCGTGGCGAGGAGTTCGCCGACCCACTCCCCCGCCGAGCCCTGCAAGGCCTCCTGCGCCTGCACCTTGGGCAGGGTCTCGCCGCCGTCCTTCTTGGCGGCGCCCTGGCGAAGCTGCACCAGCTCCGCGCCGCCCGGCTCCGGCCGCACCCCGTCGAATGCCTCGTCGACGGCGCCCTCGCGGACAGCCAGCTGGTAGACGGCGAGCTGGGGATGGCGTTCCACCTCGCGGGCGGTGGGCGCCTGTTTCCCGGTCTTGAAGTCGACGACGTAGGCGCGGCCCTCGCCGTCCGCCTCGACGCGGTCCAACTGGCCGCGGATGCGGACCTCGTAGTCGCCCGCGCCGAGGGTGACGTCGAAGTCGTGCTCGCTGGCGACCGAGGTGCGACCCGTTCGGTCCATCACATGCCACTTCAGGAAGCGTTCGAGCGCCACGCGCGCGTTGCCCTTCTCCTGCTCCGACTTCCACGGCGCGTCGAAGGCGAGCGCGTTCCACACGGAGTCGAGGCGTTCCATGAGGACGTCGAGGTCGGCCGGAGTGTGTCCGGAGGCGACCTCGTCGGCGAGGACGTGTACGACGTTGCCGAATCCCTGGGCGGCGGTGGCGGGGGCGTCGGCCTTCACCTCGCGGCCCAGGAACCACTGCAGGGCGCACGTGTTGGCGAGCTGGTCGAGGGCGCTGCCGGACAGCACGACGGGCTGGTCGCGGTCGCGCAGCGGCACCTTGCTCTCGGTCGGCTCGAACATGCCCCACCAGCGGTAGGGGTGCGCGGAGGGGACCAGTGGGCGGCCGTCCTCGTCGGTGAGCGCGGCGAGCCGGGCCAGCCGCTGGGCGGCGGCCTCCCGCAGGCGGTCGGAGACGCGCGGGTCGACCGTCGTGGCGCGCAGTTCGGCGACGAGGGCGGCGACCGACAGCGGGCGGCGGGGGCGGCCGGTGACGTCCCGGGGCTCGACGCCGAGCTCTGTGAGGAAGCGGGAGGGCTGGTCGCCGTCGTCGGCGGGCGCCTTCACGGCGGTGACGACGAGCCGGTCACGCGCACGCGTGGCGGCCACGTAGAACAGGCGGCGCTCCTCGGCGAGCAGCGCTCCCGGGGTGAGCGGCTCGGCGAGTCCGTCGCGGCCGATGCGGTCGGCCTCCAGGAGCGAGCCGCGGCGGCGCAGGTCCGGCCACAGGCCCTCCTGAACGCCTGCGACGACGACCAGGCTCCACTCCAGGCCCTTGGCGCGGTGCGCGGTCATCAGGCGTACGGCGTCGGGGCGTACGGCGCGGCGGGTGAGGGTGTCGGCGGCGATGTCCTCGGCCTCGATCTCGGCCAGGAAGTTCAGGGCGCCGCGGCCTCCGGTGCGCTCCTCCGCGCGCGTGGCGGTGGCGAACAGGGCGCATACGGCGTCCAGGTCGCGGTCGGCGTTGCGGCCGGCCGCGCCGCCGCGCCGGGCGGCCCGCTCCAGCCGCGCGGGCCAGGGCGTGCCCTCCCACAGGTCCCAGAGGGCCTCCTCGGCCGTGCCGCCGCGCGCGAGGCGCTCACGGGCCGTGGCGAGCAGCGCGCCGAGCCGCTGGGCGCCGCGCGCGTACACCGGGTCGTGGGCGACCAGCCGCTCCGGCTCGGCCAGCGCCCGCGCGAGCAGTTCGTCCGAAGGCGGCGGCACGGCATTCCCTCCGGCCCGCTCCTCCTCCCGCAGGGCCCGCCCGAGCCGCCGCAGATCGGCGGCGTCCATACCGGCGAGGGGGGAGGCGAGCAGGGCGAGGGCGGTCTCGGTGTCGAGCCAGCAGGGTGCGGGCGCGGCGGCCGGGGCGGAGGCGGGCTCGGGGGCGGGACCGGAGGGCGGCACGGCGACGGAGGCGGGCTCCGGGGCGGGACCGGAGGGCGACACGGCGACGGAGGCGGGCTCCGGGGCTGGCCTCGCAGCCGACACGGGGGCAGGTGCCGGCTCGGGGGGCGACGCGGCCTCGGGGGGCGACCCGGGCTCGGAGGGCGAGGCGGGCTCGGAGGGCGAGGCGGGCTCGGAGGGCGAGGCGGGCTCGGAGGGCGAGGCGGGCTCGGAGGGCGAGGCGGG